>WFSE01000156.1 GCA_015486135.1 Lentisphaeria bacterium | reverse complement strand
GTACCGGAGGCCGTCCAGACCGTCCTCGATATTCAGGGTCTGCATTATGTAGTAGAGTTCCTCGTTGCGGTAAACCTTCTCCATCTTCTCGCCATGGCAATTTAACGGTTTGCCCTTGAGCGAGAATATCGCCTGCGTCAAAACATTCCGGCAACTGACCATCGACCCGGCGGCGGATTGCCCCTCGGTCAAAAATATCATCGTATCGTCCGAATACTTCGATCCATCCCCAAAATGATGCTTGCAGTCCCTCAGCTTCGGAATCTTCAAACTCATCCGCTTGGCCTTCTCGCGGGATTGCCGCTTCAACGCTTGGATGTCCTTCCTAACCTTCTCGTTCAAGGCAACCTTGTTCAAGAGAGCATCGGCCTCGTCAAGATGACGGTGGAGATAATCCACCACCGCTTGGCGGACCGTGTTCACAACCCACCCGCGAATATCGCTGTTCCCAAGCTTGTTCTTTGTCTGAGACTCGAATATGGGATCCTGAAGCTTGATAGCCACGGCTCCAACTATGCCGTCCCGAACATCGTTCCCATTGTAGGATTTCCCCGCGAACTCGTTAACAGCCTTCAACACCCCCTCCCTGAACGCGGAGAGATGGGTGCCCCCGTCGTTGGTATGCTGGCCGTTCACAAACGAAAAATAGGTCTCCCCGTAATTGGACGTGTGGACGAAAGCGAATTCCAGTGTCTTATCCTTGTAATGAATAATATCGTATAATTTGCTCTCGCCAACTTCCTCCAACGCAAGGTCCTTCAAGCCGTTCTTGGAGTAATACCGGGAACCATTGAGATAAAGAGACAAACCGCTATTGAGAAACGCATACATCCAAAGCCGCCTCTCAACGTACTCCATTTGAAACGCGCCTTTCGGAAACATTTCCGGATCGGGAGAAAACTCGACCAACGTGCCGTCGCGCTCGGTCGTCTCCCCTCCCTCCTCTTTCACCAAAAATCCTTTCTCGAATTCAGCTCGCTTGAATTTGCCATCACGATGCGACTCAACAACAAACCTCCTCGACAAGGCGTTGACAGCCTTCGTGCCAACCCCGTTCAGCCCTACCGAGAATTGAAACACGTCCGTGTTGTACTTCGCCCCCGTGTTGATTTGCGAGACACAGTCCACAAGCTTACCCAAAGGAATCCCGCGCCCGTAGTCGCGGACCGACACCGTATCACCGTCAATGGAAACGTCGATCCGACGGCCATGTCCCATTATGTACTCGTCGACACCGTTGTCTATCACCTCTTTCAGGAGGATATATATCCCGTCGTCCGGGTGGCTACCGTCCCCCATGCGGCCAATATACATGCCGGGACGCAAACGAATATGCTCCAGCGAGCTGAGAGTTTTTATCTTGCTCTCATCGTAGACGTGTCTATCGGGCATCCAAAATCTCCTGGGAACCACTATGCGTAGTGAAGGGAAGAAACTACAACGCATTGATGAATATGCAACCAAAGACGCAACCCGCCCAAAAACGCTCCCGACGCGAACAATCGGAGTTGGAAACGATGCGGCCACGTCCGCAACCTCACTCGTCCCCTCTATTGAGCTGACATCTTATCTTATGGGAGCATTCCGGGCATATCCCATGCGTAAACTCCGCCGCCGACGCCCGGCTGATATAGTCCTCGACACTCTCCCAATCCCCCTCCTCGTTGCGAATGCTCTTGCACCACGAACATATGGGGATCAAGCCCTCGGAAAGCCTGAGACTCTCAAGAGTTTGCTTGAACTTACGGTTGCTCTCCTCCAAAAGCTGCAACCGCGCCTCCGCCTCGTCGTACTTCTCTTTCAAGTCCAAGAAAACCCGAACCTTGCTCTTGAGCACAAACGGAGTCACTGGCTTCAGAAGATAATCAACGGCACCGGAGCCATAGCCTTTCTTGATATGTTCGATATCGGTCCCGACGGCCGTAACAAATATTATTGGAATGTCCTTGCCACACTCGGTGGCCTTGATCCTGTCGGCCGTCTCGAATCCGTCCATATCAGGCATCTGCACATCGAGAAGGATAAGCGACACGTCCCGCTTCGCCAACACCTCCAGCGCCTTCTCCCCCGAAGTGGTCGTTATAACGTCAACAGGCAAATCGGCGAGAATCTTAGTGCTCAACGCCAAGTTGACGGGTTGGTCGTCCACCACCAAAACAACTCGTGTGGGTTCGTCGTTCATAAAGACGGGCCTCTCAAGACTAAATCCCCAAACAACGTGGCGGCGGTGGAACGCTCCACCAAAACCCGCGCAACATCTCCCGGTAATATAGAGGGGATTGGATCGAATACAACCATTTTATTGGTGGTAGTACGCCCGAACCACCTCTCCTCGTTTCTTTTCGTCACCCCCTCAACAAGAACCTCGACCTCGCTCCCCTCAAGTTTGGCGTTGGCCGCGGTGGCCCGTTTTTTCAAATCTTCGAGAAGAATCGCATTGCGCTCCTCCTTCGAAACGCGCGGCACCGAATCCTCCATCTCCGACGCCTTGGTCCCCCGCCGCGGCGAATACTTGAATATGAATGCGTTCTCGAACCCAACCTCGTCCATCACGTACCTGGTCGCATTGAAATCCTCGTCGGTCTCGCCGGGAAAACCCACTATGATGTCAGTGGAAAAAGTAATACCATCGGACAATCCGCGGAGCCTCCCTGCCAAATCCAGGAACTCCGAAGCCGTGTAACCGCGGTTCATCGCCTTCAAAATAGTGTCGGAGCCGGACTGGAGGGGGAGATGAATATTGTCGCATACCTTCGGCAACGCCGCGACAGCCTCCACCAACGCATCGTCGAAATCACGCGGATGCGGCGATGTGAACCGGATCCGACGCAATCCATCCACTCCATTCAGGCTCTCCAGCAATTTGGCGAACGCCCGACTCCATCCCTCTTTCTTCCCGTAGGCCGCCACATTCTGCCCCAGCAACATCACCTCGCGCACCCCGCGGGATACAAGCCACTCAACCTCGTCCACCACCTCGGCGGGAGGGCGGCTCCGCTCCCTGCCACGGACGTACGGCACGATACAGTAGGAGCAAAACCTGTCGCAACCACGCATCAACGCCACAAAAGCAGTAACCCCCATTTCAGGAACGTACTTCCCGCTACAAACGGATTGAGATCCGCGCTCCACGCGCACTATCCCGCGGCGCCTTTCAATAACCTCCCCCAACACATCCAGCAAATCCCCAAAACGGTCGGTCCCAAGCACAAAATCCACATGCGGGATCTTTTCAATAATCCCCTCCCCCAAACTCTGCGCCATGCAACCCAACACCCCAACTATCAACTCGGGACGCTCCCGCTTCAACCTCTTCGCCAAACCTATCTTGCCAAGCGCCTTCCTCTCGGCCTGGTCGCGGACGCTGCACGTGTTGAAAAGCAAAATGTCCGCGTCGGACTCACCGTCCGACATCTCGAATCCGGCCGATCGCAATTCAGCGGCCACCGACTCCGAGTCGCGCTCGTTCATCTGGCATCCGTATGTTTTGATATGAAAACGCATCCGCACTCACTCTCCAAAAAGCGCCTTCGCGACATCGCCGGTGGTGACAATCCCTATCACCTCAGCCGAAGGCTCCGCCGCGCTAACAGCCAAAAGCGGAGTATCCGCCCCCCGGGCCGCCTTCAACACCCCGGCAACCCCGGACCCCTCGCGGACAACGCGCAATGGACGCAATCGCTCCACCACTTCAACCGCCCCCCAACGGCCCTCGGGAAGCTCGAAGATAGCATCGTATATCGAAAAGACACCCTTCCAGCCGGAATCGCCGCTCGACGACTCCACCGGCGCGCCGGAAACACCTCTCGACAGGCAGATTTCCATCGCGTCAGCAACCGTGGCGGAGGCGGGAACCACAACCACGTCCCTTAGCGGAACCATTATCTCTCCAACGCGCAAACCGTGGAAGTCCAACGACTTGTCCAATATCTCCGCCGTCTCGGAATCCATCTCCCCCCCAGACTCGCTCTCCCTTATCAACACGCGGAAATCCTCCCGCAACAACGCCGCCGCCCCGGAACGCTCCCTACCCTTCGAAAACCCACGGGTCAACACCGCCGTCAACGCGGCCATAGCCCTGACAGGAAAATACAAAACCACATACGAAAGCGCCAACGGCGCGGCGAACGGCAAACACCGCTCGTACGGAGACTGCCGAAACCAATCCTTGGGTATTATCTCGGCCGCCAAAAGAACAAACGTCAGCGACACGGTGGCGACCAACATCCCCGCCGGTGTCCCGTAACCAAACGCCTCCGCCGCGCGGCCAGCCATGCTCGCCGCGCACACAACGCACACATTCGTCCCAACAAGCGTCGTCGACAACATCGTCTCGGGACGCTCGATGAAAAACAGCAGCACCCGAGCGCTCCAGCCCCCAGTCTTCGCCCCATGCTCCACACGCGACCTGCGCGACGACACAAGCCCCGTCTCTATGCCGCTGAAAAACGCCTGCAACAACACGAAAAACAGGGATGCGAACACGTAGAACATCACCTCGCCCCCTTCTTCGCCGAACGCCCGGACCACCTCATCTCAACCTCTACAACACGGTTGCGATCCACCTCCAACGCGTCGAACCGGAGTCCCTTGAACTCAACGGTATCCCCTTTGCGCGGTATCCGCCCAAGCAACTCGCAAAACAATCCGTTCACCGTGTTGGACACCACCCCGTCGAACTCCACTCCCGTCAGCTCCTCCAAATCGGGCAGGGAGACCAAGCCGCTCAACACCCACTTCCCCGCCGACTTCTTCCGCACATGCCACGCGGCCTCCACCCCGGACGCGTCCATCCCCGCTAAAAGCTCCGAATACAAATCCTTCAACGCGAGAAATCCCGTAACCCCTCCATACTCGTCAACCGTGAACGCCACGGGAACCCCAGCATCCCTCATACTCGCCAACGCCCTCACCAACGCCGCTCCCTCGGGGATGAATACCGCCGGGATAAGACATCGCTCGCTCCAGCGCTCCCGACCCTCGGAAGGCAACGAGAAAAAAACTTTCGCCGACACAAATCCCACCGCGTCGTCCCAGTCACTCTCAACTACGGGATAATACATCATCCGGCCGGAACGAATCACCCGCCCCGCAAATCGCGGCGAATACGAACGTTTCAATAATTTCGCGCCCACGCGACTCCTCGCCACGGAAGACACCGATACCGCGCCAAACTCGAACACCTCCTCGAACAACCGCGCCTCCTCGGGAGAAAACGCTCCGGAGGACAACGCGGACGCCAAAAACGCGGAGTATTCCTCACGCGTCAATGGCTGCGGACGACGACGCCCCAACACGTCTAGCACTATCGAAAAAACCTTGTCCAACAACACGACCAGTGGGTGGAACAATTTCCGGAAAAACGCTATCGCTCCGGAAACACGGAGCGAGACCGATTCCGGACACGTTATCGCGAACGCCTTGGGCGTGATCTCCCCAAACAACAACAACAGAAGCACCGACACCACTATCGATAACGCCGAGGTCAATACTGGACCAATATCCAAACCATCCAGCAATCTCTCCTCCGTTATCGAAAACGCGGAATTGACAAACATATTCCCCAGCACTATCGCAATCAATGTCCGGTGGTATTCCTCGCCAGACATCAGCTCGGACGCTAGACGCTTCCCCCTCTCCGCCGCCCCGCGCCATGACAGCAGACGCGCCCGGCCAAGCGAAAACAACGCCGTCTCCGCACCGGAGAAAAACGCCGACGCCCCAAGCAACCCCACAAGCAGCAAAATGAAAATCAACAACTCCATGAATACCCAACGCATGGCGACTATCCCACGCCACGCTCCTCCATCAAAATAACATTGCACCCACACCCGATTGGTCAACTCCCACAATTGGGGGGCCGCTGTGTAATTT
>WFSE01000155.1 GCA_015486135.1 Lentisphaeria bacterium | reverse complement strand
CCGACGACCCCATCCAGCAGCTCGATTTTGAATTTGTACTGTTCGATTCGGCGCTCATCGACTACGACTACATCATGAAGCTTATCGCCCGCTTCAGCGGCCAGCCGCCCAAGAAGCGGAAAATGACCCGCGAGCAGCTCATGGGTCTGCTGGCTTCCAGCGCCCGGCTGATGGACGGGCGAGAGGATCTCGAGGCCTACATCGCTACCCTCAAGGAGGGCGAGGGCCTAAGCGAGGAGGAGATCCGCAAGGGCTACGAGGCCTTCAAGGCCAAGCGGCAGGACGAGGAGTTGACCCGCATCGCCGAAAAGCACGACCTGCCCGTGGAGGCGTTGCGGGGCCTAGTCAATCACATCCTCGACCGCTACATCTTCGACCCCGACGCGCTCACTGAGCTCTTCGAATCCAAAAACCTGGGATGGAAGGCGCGTTCGCGCGCCGAGCTGGCCCTGATGAGAGACCTTATCCCCCTGCTGCGCCGCAAGGCCGAAGGGCATGAGATCTCGGGACTGGAGGTGTATGAAGATGCCTGAGAAAAGGGAGGAAAAAACCGCCGTGCCACGCCTGCGCTTTCCTGAGTTCCGCGATGCGGGGCCGTGGGAGGTGAAGCGGTTGGGGAATCTGGTCAAAACGGTCACACCACCTGCGAAACTACAGACCTCCGAATATCTTCCCAGCGGGCAATTTCCAATCATCGACCAATCGCCCAGCGACATTTGCGGGTGGACCAATGACGAAACCGCAGTAGTGCAAGGAGATTTTCCGTTCGTGATTTTTGGTGATCATACTTGCACCGTGAAGCTGGCGACTGGGCCATTTGCGCAAGGTGCGGACGGGATTAAGATTTTGGCGCCAAGTCCCAAGATCGAAGCCCGTTTCCTGTTCCTGGTACTGCAGGCCAACCAGATTGAGCAAAAGAGCTACAAACGCCATTTCTCCACGCTCAAAGAGAAGCTGATACCCTTCCCACAAAAGGACACCGGCGAACAGCAAAAAATCGCCGATTGCCTATCATCGCTCGACGATCTGATTCGGGCGGAGGAGGAGCGGCTGGAGGCGCTCAAGCAGCACAAAAAGGGCCTGATGCAACATATCTTCCCCCGCGAGGGCGAAACCACCCCCCGCCTGCGCTTCCCTGAGTTCCGCGATGCGGGTCCGTGGGAGGTGAAGCGCTTGGGAGATGTTTGCGTCATACGAACAGGTAAGAAGGATGCAAATGAAGGACAAGAGAATGGAATTTACCCATTCTATACCTGTGCAGAAAATCATATCTATAGCAACACATATTCTTTTGACTGTGAGGCAATCCTAATTGCTGGAAATGCCAATGTCGGTCAGACAAAATATTACAAAGGAAAGTTCGAGGCCTATCAAAGAACTTATGTATTAAGCAATTTTTCAGGCATTAATACACAGTACTTATATTCTTACCTTAGCGGTAATTTGCAGAACGATCTAGCATTGCAAGTGCAGACCAGCGCAATGAGTTATATAAAACTGTCGATGCTAAAAACTTACAGAGTTCCTGCGCCCCGCAATCCTTCCGAACAACAAAAAATCGCCGATTGCCTCTCCTCGCTCGACGACCTGATCCGGGCGCAGGGTGAAAAAATCGAGGCCTTGAAACAGCACAAGAAGGGCCTTATGCAGCAGCTTTTTCCGCAGGAGGTCGGTTGATCCATGGCAGCGGAAAAAAATATCCAGACCTTTACCAAGCTTGAGGCCCTCGCAGACCATCTGCGCGACGAGATCGCATCGCCACATGGTAAGAAGGTCACGCTCATCTTCGCCCACAACGGCACCGGCAAGACGCGCCTTTCCATGGCCTTCAAAGAGAAAGGCAAGGCCTATGACGATGAAGGCCAGACCACGGTTCGCGATACCCTATATTTCAACGCCTTCACCGAGGACCTTTTTAGTTGGGACAACGACCTGGAAAACGACAGCGATCGCATCCTGCGGATGAATATGGATTCCGCCTTCTTCGACGGCCTCGCCGAACTCGAGATGGAAAACCGCATCCGCCCACTGTTGCATCGCTATTGCGATTTTGACTTTTCAATCGACTACGATAGCGGGACCATCAGCTTCTTCCGGGATGAGCGCGTGCCCCAGGAAGATGGCACATACGAGACCATTCGCCACGACAACATCAAGATTTCGCGCGGCGAGGAAAACGTCTTCATTTGGGGTTTCTTTCTCGCCATCGCCCAGCTTGCTATCGATGGCCAAGAGGCCTATGAGTGGGTGAAATATCTCTACATCGACGATCCCATTTCCTCGCTCGACGAGAACAACGCCATCGCCGTCGCTGCGCATTTGGCGAAGATGCTCAAGGAGCAGGACCGGCTAAAGGCGGTCGTCTCCTCCCACCATACGCTGTTTTTCAACGTGCTGTGCAACGAAATGAAAAAGGCACAGCGTTACTTTCTTGACCATGACAATGCGGGCTATAACCTGCGCGACACTGTTGACACACCTCGCTTCTATCACGTTGCCATGCTTAAAAAGCTATACGAAGTTGCGCAGTCTGGGAAACTCTACACCTATCACTTCACCATCCTGCGCAGCATCATGGAAAAGACCGCTACCTTTCACGGCTTTAACCATTTGGGAGACATCATCAAGCGTGACTCGGATGATGAGGATGGGGCATTGCATTTTCGATATGTTCAATTGCTCAGCCATGGGGGCTATTCGCTTTTTGAGCCGGTCGAGATGATAGATGATAACAAGCGGATATTCCGTGAGATATTGAATAATTTCATGAATGATTACCGTTTCAACCCCGAGCTGTTTCCGTCGGTTGAAGCAGAGGAGGAGACAATATGACAAAACAAGACCAAACGCAATTGGGCAAGATGCTCTGGGCCATCGCCGACGAACTGCGCGGCTCCATGAATGCGGACGACTTCCGCGACTATATGCTGTCGTTTCTCTTCCTGCGCTATCTCTCGGACAACTACGAGGATGCCGCCAAGACCGAGCTGGGGGCCGACTGGCCTGAACTGCCAGAGGGTAACCGCCGCTCGCCGCTGGCGGTGTGGTATGAGGGTAACCCGGAGGATATTGAGGAATTCGAGAGGGTGATGCGCCGTAGGGTGCATTATATCATCAAGCCCGAATATCTTTGGAGCAGTATTGCCGAGATGGCGCGCACTCAGAGCGATGAACTGCTGCATACCCTGCAGAAAGGGTTCAAGTTCGTCGAAAACGAATCCTTCTCCAGTAACTTCCAGGGGTTGTTCTCCGAGATCAATCTCGACTCCGAAAAGCTCGGGAAAAACTACAAGCAACGCAACGACCGATTGTGCGCGATTATCCAAAAGATCGCCGAAGGTCTGGCGGAATTTCCCAGTGATCGGGATCTGCTTGGCGATGCCTACGAATACCTGATCGGCCAGTTCGCCGCGGGAAGCGGCAAGAAGGCGGGCGAGTTCTACACCCCGCAGCAGATATCCAGCATCCTCTCCGGCATCGTGACCCTCGACTGCCAGGCCCCAACCACCGGCAAAAAGCCCAAACTGAATCGTGTGCTGGATTTCGCCTGCGGCTCCGGCTCGCTGCTGCTCAATGTCCGCCGCCGCATGGGCAGGCATGGAGTTGGCAAAATATACGGACAGGAGAAGAACATCACCACTTACAACTTGGCCCGGATGAACATGCTGCTGCATGGCGTGCGCGACACCGAGTTCGAGATCCACCATGGCGACAGTCTGAAAAACGACTGGGACATCCTGCGCGAGCCCAACCCGGCAAAAAAGATCGAGTTCGATGCGGTGGTCGCCAATCCGCCATTCAGCTACAAGTGGAATCCGGACGAAGAGATGGCGAAGGATTTCCGCTTCAAGGATTACGGGCTCGCCCCCAAGTCCGCCGCGGACTTCGCTTTTCTGTTGCACGGCTTCCACTTCCTGGCCAAGAACGGCACCATGGCGATTATCCTGCCGCATGGCGTGCTGTTCCGAGGGAGCGCCGAGAAAAAAATCCGCACCAAGCTACTGAAAGACGGCAACATAGACACCGTCATCGGCCTGCCGCCCAAGCTATTCTATTCTACCGGCATTCCGGTCTGCATTCTGGTGCTGAAAAAGTGCAAGCGCACCGATGACGTGCTTTTCATCAACGCCGCCGAGCTCTATGCCCCGGGCAAACGCCAGAACATGCTGTCACCTGAGCATATCGAGAAAATTGTTGACACCTACCAGCATCGCCGCGAGATCCGGGAGGAGCTGGATAACGGTTCCATATTTGCCTCCCGGTGCGTAAGTCTGGAAGAGATCGAGGAAGAGCACGATTTCAACCTTAATATCTCGCGTTATGTTAGCACAGCAAAACCCGAGGAGCCGGTGGATCTAGTTCAGGTAAATGCCAACTTGGTTGATAGGGCTGGAGAGGGAGCCGGAGCCACCCGAAAACATAATGGATACCTCAAAGAACTTGGTCTGCCGACACTTCCGTAAAAGCACCAAAAATAGCGGACATCGAAAAGGTAAAAGAATATCCAACAATACGCTCATCCTGCTTCTGCTTCGCCGCCCCGAATGCCCCTTGCCCCAAACGTTCGGCTAGACCATCGTTCCAATCGGTTCCGGACCTTGCTTTTTCCCGACGGCGATGGAACATTACGAGGGAACATATCGTGTGAATAGCTGTCGAAATGCGGTAATCCACTAGATTGAAAGAAAACGTGAAGGAGGTGAGCAATGCCAATCTTCGACTACAAATGCGAAAAGTGCGGAGCGACCTTCGAGAAGTTGGTTCCACACGCCGACGACAAGGTCGAGTGCGAAAAATGCGGATCGAAGAAAGTCGCGAAACAGCTTTCAACGTTTTCCGCATCCGTAAATGACGGAGTAGGAGCCTGCGCCACCGGATCCTGCTGTCCTACCGGCACATGTTGCCCGAATGGCGCATGCGGGCTGTAACCTAAAACGATCGAACCACACGGAGTGGTGCTAAGTCAAACACAACCGTGTTGCGAAATGCGCGCGGGCAACAGGAAATTTTTTATGCTCAAAGCAGTAGTTATCATCTTAGTTGGTGCCGGATTAGGTGCTCTGATGGGGCATTTCGGGAAATGTTCCAGCGGTTCATGCCCATTGACGGCGAACCCTTACCGCGGAGCGGCATGGGGCGCGTTTCTCGCGCTGATAATCGCCTATCCAATGATAATCAGGGCGTTTAGCAAGCCCCTGCCAGCATCGCCAAACGTAATCCATGTGGATACGGAAGAGGATTTCAACGCCGCCATCGCACAAGGTGTCTGCCTAGTTGATTTCTACGCCGACTGGTGCGGGCCGTGCCGGGCGCTTTCGCCAACCATCAATCAAATCGCCGACACATACCAAGACCGGGCGAAGGTTCTTAAAATCAACGTGGACAAATTCCCTGGCTTGGCTCGGCAATACAACGCAGGCTCAATCCCCACCGTTATTATCCTCAAAGATGGCGCGGAAATCGCGAGAATGGTCGGTGCCCGGCCAGCGTCAAGCTACACGGAAATACTCGACCAAGCGTTGGCGGAATAGCTTCACCTAAATCGGACGCCACGACAAAGCATGGATGACACGAAAACATTCGCCGACAATGCGGAGCGATACGACGCCTGGTACGACAGGCACGCCGACTTGTTCCACGCGGAACTCGCGGCAATAAAAGCATTAACGCCGGTTTTCCGAAAGGGACTGGAGATCGGGGTTGGCACAGGACGTTTCGCCGCAGCTCTGGGAATACGCCACGGAATCGACCCGGAACCCGCAATGTTGGCGAAGGCGGCGGCACGCGGAATCGACACGACAGTAGGCATGGCGGAAAACCTCCCTTACGACGACGCATCGTTCGACATGCTTCTAATGACCACCACTATATGCTTTCTAGATGACATCGGGCAAGCGTTCCGGGAAGCTCGGCGGGTTCTTGCTCTACAGGGACAATTCGTAGTGGCTTTCATAGACAAATACAGCCACCTAGGAGAGCGTTATCAAAACCGGGGGAAAGCAGGAAATCCGTTCTACGCAGATGCCAATTTCGTCTCGACAAGCGAAGTGGTCGACTATTTGAAATCCGCGGGATTCGCAGTGGAGGAAAGCCGTCAAACCCTCTTGCCGGAGGATTCGCCGCCCTACCGGCATATCCCCGGATATGGCAACGCGCGTTCATCGCTTTAAAAACCAAAGCGTTGAACGCGCCGTAAACCGACATGCTACACTGGAATCGCCCGGGTCAAGTCGAACTAATTCGGGTTCGCTGAATAATTGGCAAGCGCTTTATTTTCATGGGGTTAAATTCCTTTTTAGCGGTGTCATCTCCACGGTCTTGGGAACAATCCTCCCAAAAACCTTGGAGCCGACTACTCTTTTCTACTCAATCTGTTGGGTACTTGCCAATTCCGCGAAAGCCGGAAACGCACCACTGATCACGTTGACTTCGTCTAGGAGTATGCCTATATCCTTCCGTTCGCTCCGCGAACCCTTTCGGGCTTTGCGGAAGGACTTTCAGCCAAGTCGCCGCCTAATCAGCAGCACGTTTCCGACTTTTTCAGCAAGCCCTAAGTAGAGTGGATTATTAATCCTGTACCTAAAAAAGGGCTTTGGAAATCTTTTCCGCCATACCCGTCGAAATTCCTTCCACCGCGGCGGCGATCTCCTCCGGAGTGGCAGCGCGCACTCCGTCTAGGGAATCAAACGCCTTGAGCAAGGCCCTTTTGCGGGTCGGTCCTATTCCGGGGATACCGTCCAATGCGGAGCGCTCCACCTTGGAATCGCGCAATTTCCTATGGTAACTCACTGAAAAGCGGTGTGACTCGTCCCTTATGGCTCGAAGCAGGTTCAAAGCCGGAGAATGCGAATCCAAGCATATGGGGAGATGCCTTCCCGGGATGAATATCTCCTCGTTGCGTTTCGCCAAGGATATAGCCGGAAACGGGGGCAGGTCCAGCATCTTCAATGCGGACACCGCGGCATTCAGCTGACCGATTCCGCCATCGATAAGAAGCAAATCGGGAAGCGGATTGGAATCGGACTTCCCGTAACGCCTTGAGACCGCCTCGGCCATCATCGCGAAATCATCCCCTCCTTTCTCCATCGCCTCGGCATTCCTGATTCGGAAACGCCGATATCGTCGTTTGCAGGGGCGTCCCCCGACAAAAACAACCATCCCTGAAACCGCTAAAGTCCCACTAATGTTGGAAATATCGAACGCCTCGACCGCGAACTCCTCGTCGGGTTTCCGCGACTCCAAGCCCAGCGCCGTCCTTAACGCCGACACCGCCAGAGCTGGATTTTCGGACAACACTCCGGGCAAAGGTCTGGGAGATCGCCGTCCCC
>WFSE01000154.1 GCA_015486135.1 Lentisphaeria bacterium | reverse complement strand
ACCCCGCCGCGGGCGGGGGAGGGGCTGGAGCGGGGCCGTTTCCGTCGTTTCTGAACGAGGAGCAACGCGCGGCGGTGGAGGCCGTGGCGTCATATCCCTTGAGCGTGATTACCGGGGGGCCGGGTGTGGGGAAAACTACTGTCGTTGGGGAGATTGTCCGGCGCGCGCGCGCCGCCGAACTGAAGATTTATCTGGCGGCCCCGACCGGACGCGCCGCCAAACGCCTTTCGGAATCTTGTCGCATGAGGGCCATGACCATCCATCGGATGTTGAAATGGGAGCCCGCCACCCACACCTTCGCCCACGGAACTAAAAAACCCCTCAAATGCGACCTCCTTATCGTGGACGAGGTCTCTATGTTGGATGTCCCGTTGGCGTTGTTCCTTTTCCGGGCGGTGGCGCCGGGCACTCGAGTGGTTCTTGTCGGGGACGCCGACCAGCTCCCGTCCGTGGGGCCCGGAACATTTTTGATGGACTTGATCCTATCCGGACAGGCGAAGGTCACCCATCTTTCGAGAGTCTACCGGCAAGGCGCTAGGAGCAATATTGTCTCGAACGCCCACGCCGTCAATATGGGCCGTCTGCCGGACCTCTCCCCCGTCCCGAAAAACGTCACCAATGATTTCTACTGGATGGAGGAGGACGACCCCGCCAAGATGCTAGACAAAATCGCGTTGATGGCGATTGAGCGGATACCGGCTAAATTTGGCTTCGACCCCATGCGCGATGTCCAGGTGATAACCCCGATGAACCGAGGGACTTGCGGCACCAAGGCGATCAACGAGCTGCTTCAGGACAGGATGAACCCCGCGGATTCTGGAAGGAAACCCTCTTTCTCCTTCGGTGAACGCAAATTCCGTTCCGGGGACCGCGTCATGCAGATACGCAACAACTACGACAAAGGCGTTTTCAACGGGGACATGGGGCGGATATCGAGAATCGACCATTCGAAGAAGTCTTTTCTAGTGCGCTTCGATATTGGTGAGGTGGAATACGATTTTATCGAGGCCGACCAGATCGTTCTGGCGTACGCCATCACCGTCCACAAGTCCCAGGGAAGCGAGTTCCCGGTAGTCATCTTCCCGGTCATGACGCAGCATTACATAATGTTGCGCCGGAACCTGATCTACACCGGCATGACCCGGGCTAGGAAGCTCCTGGTCCTCGCAGGTAGCCGGAGGGCCGTCTCCATGGCCGTGGACAACGCTAGGATGGAGCCGAGGTTTTCCCTCCTCAAGGAAAGACTGATAACGGGATGAGCGAAGGCAGGGGAGGAATCCACATCGACATTGTCGATAGTATCGATAATATCCGATAATATCGGTGTTTTTGCTAAGGAGATCGGCGCTCCGACTTCTTCAGTAAACCCTACGTAGGGCGGGCAGTTGCTCCCGTGTTGAAAAAAGGAGAGGAGCGTTTACACTATTTAAGCATTAGCGATAGGAGGTGAAAAATGAATTCAAATTATACCGCTGTTATTAAGCAAGAAGATGATTGCTGGATTGGTTGGATTGAGGAGGTTCCCGGTGTCAACTGCCAAGAAAAAACCAAGCAGGATTTAATGGAGACATTGCGGATAACATTAAGAGAAGCTATCGAGTTCAATCGCAACGACGCTATTGCTGAAGCCAAAGCAAACTACATAGAAGAGCCTCTTTCTGTATGAAACGCGTAAAATTTCTTAAATACCTGAAGCAAAACAACTGTGCCTTGATAAGAGAAGGAGGGAGGCATTCTTGGTACAAAAACAATCTAAACGGGAAACGTTCGGCAGTTCCGAGGCATCCAGATATAAATGATCTACTAACGAAAAAGATATGCAAAGATTTGGGGATTCCTCCTGTCACCTGAAACGAAAGACAACGAGAACGGAGGCACCCGACCTCCACCACAGTTAATGCGCGCGCCATAAATGCCACGCATGGAAAGTAGTCTCGCCCCAAGATGATTTGACATTCTCAAGTCTTACAATATGGCAACATGTACATGTTTGCGTACATAAAAAGAGAGAGGTTTATCGATGACATCAATAACAGCCACAAACGCGCGGCAAGACTTTTTTGAAATTGTGAAAGGTGCTACTCAAAGACATGAGATTTATCACATACATCATCGCAAAGGTGATGTTGTGCTGATGTCGGAAGATGAATACGAAGGTCTTATCGAGACACTGGACCTTCTGTCAACGCCGGGATTCAAGGAAGACTTTGAAATCGCCAAGCAAGAAGTCGAAGCTGGGCAAACAGTTCCTTTTGACGAAGTTTTTGGAGAATCCGAATGACCTATAAAGTGTTGTTTGCAAAACAAGCTCAAAAGGGTATTCGGAAACTGACTCCCAAACTCAAGGAAAAAGCAAAAGAGATAATCAAAAATCAGATTTCAATTAATTCTTACTGCGGGAAGGCCCTTGTGGGGGATTTAAAGGGATACTATTCCGTGCGTTTAAGTTATCGTGACCGAATTGTATACTCCATCGATGATGATCAAGTTGTAGTCTTTATCCTACGAGCGAAAACCCATTATGGAGGTTGAGTGATGCGCTTGCCGATTATTCAGAGCGGACCTTAGCCAGAACCATAGCCGTACGGCAGGGGAGGTAGGTCTTGATGCCGGTTCTGCCGTCGCCGTCCGCAATGGTGGCGAACTTTTGTCCCGCAGCTATCCTGTCGAATCCTCCGAAGCGTTTCTCGTCCGAATCGAAGACGTGGCGGTAGGTTCCCTCGGGCATGTCGATGAAATAGTCCGACACCGACTTGGATGGATGGAAATTGAAGATAAAGACCAACGCGCCTCGCTGGCAAGCCAATATGTGGTCCTCGTAATGGGAAAAGCGGAGGTCCGGGCGGTATTGGAATATTTCATGCGCGTTTCCGGCCAGAACGAACTCCTTCTCGAAATCGGCTAGAAAGTGGTATTTCAAATCGGGGTTGTCCCGCAGCGACCATTGCCTGCGGGCGTATTTGTAAGACCAGTCGTTTCCCTCGCGGGGGAAATCCACCCATTCGGGGTGTCCGAACTCGTTGCCGATGAATGTCAGATAGCCGTCCCCGGCTGTGGCGAAAGTGACCAAACGAATCATTTTGTGGAGCGCTATCCCCCGATCCACGACCGGGTTCGACGCCTCTGCGCTCATCGCGTGATACATCTCGGCGTCCATCAATTCGAAAATGAGGGACTTCCCTCCCACAATAGCCTGATCGTGGCTTTCCACATACGATATCGATTTTTCGTCCGCCCGGCGATTGGTGAGCTCCCGCCATATCTCGTCCACGCTCCAGTCCTCGTCGCGGACCGTTTTTATGGTCTTGAACCAAAAGTCGGGAATACCCATGGCCAGCTTGAAATCGAATCCCAAGCCGCCATCCTCGACCGGCGCTCCGAGTCCCGGCATTCCGCTGACATCCTCGGCGATTGTCATTGCGGTAGGGGCGACTTCGTGGACGAGCTTGTTCGCCAGTCCCAAATATGCCGCGGCATCCTCGTCAACACGCGCTGGATTGAAGTAGTCGTCGTAGGAATTGAATCCAGGACCCAATCCGTGGTCGAAATAGAGCATGCTTGTAACACCGTCGAAGCGGAATCCATCGATCTTGTATTCGTCCAACCAGAATCGGCAGTTCGATAGCAGGAAATGGACTACCTCGTTCTTGCCGTAGTCGAAACATCTCGAATCCCACGCCTCATGCTCCCCCTTGGGGCCGGAATGGAAATATTGGTGGTCCGTACCGTCGAAGCGCGATATTCCCTCCACCTCGTTTTTGACCGCGTGGGAATGGACTAGGTCTATTATCACCGCCAATCCCGCGCCGTGCGCCTCGTCCACCAATTCCTTCAGCTCCTCCGGGGTCCCGAACCGCGACGACACTGCGAAGAAGCTGGAGACATGATACCCGAAACTCCCGTAATACGGATGCTCCATTACCGCCATCAGCTGAAGGGTGTTGTAGCCGCCGTCAACTACCCGGGGCAGGACATTCTCGCGGAATTCGCGGAATGACGCCACTTTGGGCTCTTCCGACGCCATCCCCACATGCGCCTCGTATATTACCGGGTTCGCCACCGCTACCCGACTGTTGCTCCATTCGTAATGGTGCTCGGGCGCCCAAACTTGAGCGCAGAACAACTTGGTGGCGTCGTCCTGCACTACCCTTCTAGCGTATGCCGGAATCCTCTCCCCCGAGCCCCCGTCCCAATACACCTTCAGCTTGAAAAGGTCGCCGTGGCGTATCTTATCCAATGGGATTCTAATCTCCCACTGTCCCGGGGCCTCGAGACGGCTCAAGGCGAATTCCCCGCGCTCCTCCCACTCGGAGAATGTGCCCACTAGGAATATCGCTGTCGCATTCGGTGCCCATTCGCGGAATATCCACTCGTCGGAGCCGCGTTTGAGCCCGAAATACTCGTGTCCGGCCGCGAAATCCGCGAGGGACACCGCACCATCTTTGGTCAGTTCCCGTTCCTTCTCGGCGACGCGCTTGGCGCGGGCGGATATCGCGCCGCGGTAGGGATCCAGCCAGGGATCGTCGATAAGACGGGCGAGCTTTCGGAGAGCCGTTCCTGATTTCTTCGCCATAAACACGACCTTTCGACAATTTCCAAGGAAGATCCTAACGGATGACAATAGCTGGAACGGCCCCTGTTTTCAAGGCGTGGACAGCGTCTAGGCAGGGCTCGCTGAATAATTGACAAGTGCTTAGTCTTAAATGTGTTAAGTCTTTTTTTAGTAGTGTCGTCTCCAAGATTTTGGCAACAAATCCCCCAAAAACCTTGGAGCTGACTAACATCTTGAGGCACTTGCCAATTCCGCGAAAGCCCATCCTTCCGTTCGCTATGCGAACCCTTTGGGCTTTGCGGAAGGACTTTCAGCAAGATTATTGCCTAGCCACTGACCCGTTCTTGACTTTTTCAGCAACCCCTAGGTATGAACGAGAGTGTCAATTTGGCCTGCGGCATCATCCTGAAAGAAAGTAGAGGGGAAACATTCGTGTTGGATATTCGAAAAGCCGCTTGGGACGGTTGCAATATTCTGTCGTTCATTTTATTGTGTGGAAGATACGTTGGCGGAGACATAATGAGCCGTGGAAGAGGCTGGGTGGAGGTGTTGCGGCCTGACAACGTAGGGGAAGCCAGAGGTGTAGGCGACGCGCCAATTATTCAGTGCCTTAAAAAACAAGGAGTCCTATTATGATACGTTTTTTTAGTGTTTTCTTTTCCTTTTTCATTTTCTTGCTTATGGCGGGTGTAGATGCCGGCGAGGATTTATTCGTTGACTTTTCCAAACCTGGGATGCCTACAACGCCTGGTATAACTTGGAAAATAAGAGACGAGATGCTGCCGGTCAAGGGATGGAAAAGCATTGTCCCAGGCGATGGTTTCGCATATCTGAAAATTGATTCCAAGCAGTCGAACGACAAAAAGAAGAACGGGAAAAAAATCAAGTATCCTTTTCAAATGATTACGTTCGAGCTGGTCAAACCTGAATGCCGTCTTGAAATGAGGGCGAAGGGAACGATCATTCCCGGTGTCGCCACATTTATTTTCACCTACAATAGCAAGAATGGCAAGTTCGACGAGATCGATATTGAGATCGTCGGCGTTGATGGGAACGTCTACCGCAAGAATCCCCACTCTACCAAGCCCGGGAAGGGATGGACCGATGTCAGACTCAACGCATGGGCGCAGTCTAACGAGAAGAACTCAAAGCCTGAAGTCTCTTTCAAGCAGCCGATTGTCGACAAAAACGGGAAAAAGGTTTCCCATGACGACGGCAAATTTCATGTTTATGCTATTGAATGGCGTAAGGATAGAATAGATTTTTATATCGATGATGTCCATCAGAAGACGATCAAAAAACTCGTCCCACAAAATCCTACCGTTGTAAATGTGGGAATGAGACATATGGCGTGGACCGGAAAGCTCGACTGGAAGGGGACCCGGACAATGGTAGTTGACTGGATTCGGGTTACCCATTTGAAAAAGTCGTCCAAGCCGAAGAACTGATGATAACTTTATGCATTTGAGTAAAGCTGGCGTGGACTTCTTGGAAACATCATACTCAATGCCAGAGAATGCTTAGAAGGCTGCTTGATGAATACAAGGCTCGTTAATGATGAAAAAGATTGCGGATATAATCCCAATTAGATTTGGCCTATACGGAGCAGGGATTGGAATGTTCCTTTTCTCCATTGGGATTTTTGCTTGGCTTTTGGCCCTCGCGTTTGGGGTTGACAAAGACGCATCCATGGATGGTATGCTGTGGGGAGCCCTACTCTATGTTTTGGTATTCTTTGTTGCCGGCGGAGTCGTGGGAATGCTATGGGAACTGCGCGAGAAAGTCATTGGAGCCATTATTGTCGGGATTGCCGGGACAACAGTCGTTCTTTCAGGGTGCTTTTTGATGGCAATTTATTACATCAAACAAGAAAATGAGCAAAATATTGTAACTACAGGAAGCGTTTTAGCGCTTATAGCGACTTGCCTCATAGTTGGAGCTATTTTTGGTTTAATCATAAAGAGAATAAATGATTAGGACCTAATGGGCAATTGGCTAGTGCTGTGTTATTTTATTGAAAGAACTCGATAATGTCGATAATATCGATAGTGTCGATAGTATCGAGGGGGAGCGGTGTCGGATGAGATTTGGCCTTTCCCCGCAAGCTCAAAGCATTAGCACCCTTGGAAAACTGCAAGATTCACCGTCAAACAACCCTGGAAAAGTTCACGATTAGCCATCAAACACCCTTGGAAAACCGCAGGAGCACGTTATGTTGAGGGTGAATTCAGATGAGGCGCACAGATAAAAACGGATTTACCCCACTTGTCGGAGGTCCAATGTATAGAAAGGCGATGACATATCTAGAGGAATGGGGTAAGGACGAGGAGCGCAAACCTCTGATTGTGAGAGGCGCTAGGCAAGTGGGGAAGACATATCTTGTCAGGGCCTACGCGGAGAAAAACTTCGCCAATTTGGTTGAGATCAATTTTGATTTAACACCCGAAAAAGCCGAATATTTCAAGGCGGCTGACATCGACGAGATAATACAGCTCCTTGAGGCTGATTCGAATCAGCGCATTGAGTCGGGGGAAACTTTGTTGTTCCTGGATGAGATTCAAGCGGCGCCGGAAGTGCTTCATAAATTGCGCTATTTTTATGAGAAAAAGCCCCGACTGCATGTAATCGCCGCCGGGTCGCTTTTGGATTTTCTCCTTAAAGAGGCGAAATTTTCCATGCCAGTCGGCAGGGTCGAGTATATGCACTTGGCTCCGATGGATTTTGAAGAGTATCTATTGGCGATCGGCGAAAACCGCCTGTATGACTTATTGCGGTCTTTCGAGCTTGGAAAAGAACTTCCCGCTCCGTTGCACCAGAAGCTAATGAAGTGTCTCCAATGGTTTTTTGTTGTCGGTGGCATGCCGGGAGCGGTAAAGCAGTATATGTTGAATCATGAGATTGAACGGGTACAAAGGGAGCACCACTCAATCATTCAGAGCTACATTGACGACTTGAACAAATACGCGGGTCAATATAACCCTATAATGCTGCAAACAATATTCAAAAAAATCCCGTCTCTTCTTGCCGAGAAGATAAAATATGTCAACATAATACTTGGCGAAAGGACGACTGCCGTAGCGGCCTGTCTGGGCTTGTTGGAGCTGGCTGGTGTCTCATATCGAATTTATCATACGGCCGCCAACGGAATTCCTCTTGGAGCCGAAAAAAAAGAACGGGATTTCAAACTTTTGTTTTTGGATGTGGGGATGGCTTCCACAATTCTAGGGGTACGTTTGAACGAGATATATTTGGCAAAAGACCCTATGACCGTCAACAAGGGGGTGTTGTCCGAACAATTTATCGGACAACATTTGCTACATGCCCGCAAACCGTTCATAGCGCCCGAACTGTACTTTTGGAACAGACAGAAAAGGAATTCCACGGCCGAAGTGGACTATATTCACAGCATTGGGCAGAATGTGATTCCGGTGGAGGTGAAATCGGGGAAAACAGGAACCTTGAAGTCTCTGCATCAATTTCTTATGGAAAAGAAACTGAACTTCGCGGTTAGGTTTAACGCGGACGTTCCAAGTGTCGGGAATTTCACGCTGACCCTCCCTCAAGGAGGCGAGCTGGAATATCGGCTAGTCTCACTGCCATTGTATATGGTGGGACAGTTGAATCGAATTCTTTTGGAGCAAGAACTGGCGCAATGAGCCACCGGCGGGCCGTGCGTGAGTCGCTTTGGATCGCCCCGCGCCCGTGCCGTTTTTGCCTTCGCTAGACTCGGTTGGCTTTTTTTCGAAACATGCTATACTTTGCTTATCCGAGCGGGGAGCCCGGTGTAGTACTCTACATTGTCGAAATTGCCGCTCGACTCGCATAGGGGAAAGCCGTAATTGAGATGCCTTAGCAAGAACGGGAATAGTGAATAGAATGACGAAGACAGCAAAACCGTTTGTTAAATGGGCTGGAGGGAAATCGCAATTGTTAAATGAAATTGACAATGCGATTCCCCGGCAGATTAAGGAAGCATCATTTACATACATTGAGCCATTCGTTGGCGGCGGTGCAGTTTTGTTTTGGATATTGCAAAAATATTCCAACATTGAACGAGTCATCATAAATGATATTAATACAGATTTGACAAATTCCTATCGAACGGTAAAGGAAAGCGTTGATGAGTTGATTTTGATATTGGAGGAGTGGGAAAGAGAGTATCATTCCTTTAGGGATAAGCTGGATGCCAAAAAAAGCTACTATTATTTGAAAAGAGAACAATTTAACGATAGAAAATCCGATCGTACCACGCAATCAGCCCTGTTTATATTTCTCAATCGCACTTGTTTTAATGGGTTATACCGGGTCAATCGCAAGAATAAGTTTAATGTGCCTATGGGTAGCTATAAAATGCCTATGATTTGCGATAAAGAGAATTTAAAAGCTGCAAGCCAAGTGTTGAAAAGCACAACAATTGTGAATGGTGATTTTGAGGGAACTTTGAAATACGCTGAGAATAAGACGCTTTTTTATATTGATCCGCCATACAAGCCGTTGAACAACACGTCTAGCTTCAATTCATATGCGAAAGATGAATTCGACGATGGCGAACAAGTCAGACTTGCGAAATTTTGCGAAAAAATCGATTTACTGGGGCATCAATGGGTTTTGAGTAATTCTGATGTGAAAGGAAAAAATCCTGACGACAATTTTTTCGATGACCTGTATGGTCGATTTAGTATTGCAAGGGTCTTGGCGAGGAGAAATATTAACTCGAATCCGAGCAAAAGGGGAGTGTTAACAGAATTGTTAATCGCAAATGATGCTTATGAAAAAGTTATGTCTATTGCTAAATAAACGGGAAGATGAACTTTTCAAGGAAATATCATCTTCCTTCAAGCATAAAATCACGCAATGGCGCTATTTTGTAAATTGGGAAAAAGTCCTGCAAAACATTGAGCCCATTGAGAAAGAGCTCAATCTGCTAAACACGCTTATCGGCAAAAAAGATTTGCGTGCGGCAACTGTTGAGCTTTTGTCGAAGTATCCAGAAGCGAGCAAGGCTATACCCCTCCTGCTTGCGATAAGAGACAAATCCCTGGAGGTCTTAATAGACACAAGAAACTTTGTTTACCGTAAATTTGACTTTTCAAAGAAAAACTTCCAAAAAGAAGAAATAGAATCATTCGCTGATTTTGTCTTAAAGAGTGGGCTGGGGGAATTGCTAGAGGACCGAAAAATTAAAAACTTGGTTGACTACGCAACTGGCGTAGAGGTTGGCCTTGACAGCAATGGAAGAAAAAACCGAGGGGGAGCTTTAATGGAAAGCCTTGTTGAAGAATTCGTGAGAGATGCTTGCCGTGACGTGCAAATTGAATATATGCGACAAGCAACCGCTCAGAAAATAAGCAAAGAATGGAAGCTCAACGTTAAAGTAGACAAGTCATCTCGAATAATTGATTTTGCCATCAATAAAAAGAAGAGACTTTATTTTATTGAGGTGAATTTTTATGGTGGTGGCGGTTCGAAACTTAAATCGACGGCTACCGAATACATTAGGATGAATGAGTATTGGAATAGTCAAGGCATCGAATTTATCTGGATAACTGATGGTGCAGGTTGGAAGTCCACCTTGAAGCCTTTAAGGGAGTATTTTGATAAAGCTGACTACTTGTTAAACTTGGAGATGTTGAGAAATGGTGTTCTGAAAAGGATGTTGAAGGACGGGGACCGAAGTTCAGCACGGTAATCTATGGTGTGGCATCGAGTATTTGGGTATGATTAAGCCGTATTTTAAATCAAGCGACAGGAATTTCACCTTGCTGCAGGGGGATATTTTTGAATTATTGCCTCAGTTCAAATTCAAGTTTGATATGATTTTTGCCGATCCGCCTTATTTTTTATCAAACGATGGATTAACTATAAAAAATGGAAAAATAACCAGTGTGAATAAAGGAGAATGGGATAGGTCTAAAGGTTTTGACTATATAAATGAATTTAATCGTAGGTGGCTAGGGCTTGTTCGTGATAAAATGAAAGAAGATGCTACAATTTGGATTAGCGGCACAATGCACAACATCTTCAGTATTGGGCAACTTTTAACTGAGCTCGAATTCAAAATACTAAACATTATTACCTGGCAGAAGACCAATCCCCCGCCAAATTTTTCTTGCCGTTATTTTACTCATTCAACCGAGCAGATTATTTGGGCAAGAAAAAGCCCCAAGGTCCCACATTATTTCAACTATGAGTTAATGAAAGAAGCTAATGAAGGCAAACAGATGAAAGATGTTTGGCCTTTGCCGGCGATCGCCAAGTGGGAAAAGTCTTGTGGGAAGCATCCAACTCAAAAACCACTCTCGGTCTTGGCGAGAATTATTCTCGCTTCGACAAAGCAAAATGCTTGGATTTTAGACCCTTTCACTGGGAGCAGCACAACTGGAATTGCTGCAAACTTATTAGGAAGGAAATTTCTAGGGGTTGATATTGAGAAGGAATATCTTGAAATCAGTAAAAGCAGAAAAATTGAAATCGAAAATGAACAAACACTCTTAAAATACCGCAGAAAGCTACAAGGTTTTGAGGAATATAAACAACTGGAGCTATGCTTATTAAGGGAGCCCAAGGTTGAATATACAACAAGGCTAAACCTAACTGATGAGTCAAGCCAGACGCATGCCTGATCCCTGGTGGTGGGGGAGGCAACCCGCCAAATCGCAACTTTGGCCATCCAATAGCTCTTACTCGGGGAATATCTTTCCAGGGTTGAGGATATTGTTGGGGTCGAAGGCGTTTTTGATGGCTTTGGAGATGGCGATTTCCTCTTTTGAGAGGAAGATGGAGATTCGTTGTTTGTGCTTCAGGCCGACGCCGTGTTCGCCGGTCAGGGTGCCGCCGAGTTTCGCAACGAATGAATGTATTTGGTCGAGGATATCCGGGAGTTCCTTGTTCCAGCGTTCCCGGGGCCATTCCGCGGGAGCGGTGATTCTGACGTGCAGGTTGCCGTCGCCGGCGTGTCCGTAGCATGGGATAATGACGCCGTGGCGTTCCGCGAGATCCGCGAAATACCGGGTGGCGGCGGGAATCGACGCCGGAGGGACGACGACATCCTCTCCGCGTTGCAGGTCGGACATGATGGCGAACGCCTCGGGGATTGTCCGTCTTATCTTCCATATCCGTTCGGACGTGGCTGGATTGTCCGCCACGAATATCTCGAACGCGCCGCGCTTTTCGCAGAATTCCCCCACGGCGAGATAGTCCTCCTGGACCCGTTTTTTGTCGTGTCCGTCAACGGAGACGATGAGCGCCGCCTCGGCGTTGCCGACGGGGATATTCTCGCGCAAATGCCCGCAGGCCGTTTTAAACGACAAGATATCCATGAACTCGAGGGAGGAGGGGGTTATGCCGCATTCGGTCATTATGGCCGGAACCGCTTCGGAGGCGGCGTCCAGCGAGTCGAAGAGACATAGCAGATCGACCTGATGCTTTGGCAAGGGGACCAGGCGGAGGATGATTTTCGTCACGATGCCCAAGGTCCCTTCGGAACCGACCATGAGTTGGAGGAGGTTGTAGCCTGTAACATCCTTGAGGATTTTGCCGCCGAGCTCGATGATGTCGCCGGTCGGGGTTACGACCTCCAATCCCAGGACGTAGCGCGAGGTTACACCGTATTTGATCGCCTTGCCGCCGCCAGCGTTTTCCGCGATATTGCCTCCGATTTGGCAGGTTTCCAAGCTCATGGGGTATCCCGCATGGAAGAGGCCAAGCGGTGCGAGTCGCTCGTTTATGTCGTTGGATATGATGCCCGGCTCGACCGTCGCCATCATGTTTTTCTCGTCGATTTCAAGGATTTTGTCGAATCGGTCCATGAGGATGAGGATGCCGCCATAAAGGGGAACCGCACCTCCGGAGAGGCCCGAGCCCGCGCCCCTGGGAGTAACCGGGACGCGCCATTTGTTGGCGAGCTTCATTATTTCCGCGATTTCCGCGGCGGTCGCCGGTCGGACGGCCGCTTCCGGCGGTGGATGCGGTGGGAGACCCGGTGTCTCGTCCTTGGCCAGCGCTTCCAATCGGGCGGTGTCGGTGGACTCGACGTTCTCGGGGCCGACAATCGCTTCGAGCTTGGCGATCATCTCCGAGTTGAGATGGTTGTAGGGGGATTTAGTCATCGCGCGGCCTCCTTGGTGTCCAGGGGTTTTTTCAGCGCCGGAAGGAACGCCATGGCGTCGCCGACGATTCCGAAATCGGCCACTTGGAATATCGGCGCGGCGGGATCGGTGTTTATTGCGACGATGGTTTCCGCGGAGCGCATTCCCGCCAAATGCTGGATAGCGCCGGATACGCCGAACCCGACATATAATTTAGGCGTAATGGTTTTTCCGCTCAAGCCGATTTGGTGGCTGTAGGGGAGCCAGCCCCGGTCGACCACCTCGCGGGTGGCGCCGAGAGCCGCGCCGATCGATTCCGCGAATTCCGCGAAAGGTTCGATGTTGGCGGGTTTGCCGATTCCGCGCCCGACGACGACCACTTTGTCGGCATTTTTCAAAGAGCACGATTCCGACGGGACGAAAGATACACGCCGTCCTTCCGGCGAGGGGAGGGGCGATGGGAGTTGACGACGGGATATGTGCGCCTTCCGGGATTTGTCCGGCATGGGAATTGGCGTTGAATTCGGGCGTATCGTCGCCATTTGGGGCCTGGCGGTAGGGGTTTTTATCGTCGCCATGATATTTCCGCCGATAGCGGGCCGGGTCTGGAGCAACTCGCCGGTTTCGGAGTCGATGTCCAGTTCGACGCAATCCGCAGTCAGTCCCGCCCTAACTCGGGCCGCCACATAGGGGGCCAATGTCCGTCCCGCGTAAGTCGCGGCCGCCAGGAATATCTCGGGTGTGTCGTCGCGTACGACCGTCTCCAGACAGGCGGCGTATGGCGCCACTGCGAAATAGCGCAGCTCCGGGGACTCGAATACCACTATCTTGTCGGCGCCGCCGGCCGCCAATATCGCGACTTGCGCGTCGTCAACGGAATCGGAGATGACCAGCGCCTTGACGCGGGATCCGCGTTTGTCCGCAAGAGGGCGCGCCCGGGCTAGAAGCTCCAGCGCCGTTTCGGAAAGCCCGCCCTCGGTGGTGGTTTCCGCCCATATCCAGATGTCGCCATTCGGTGTCATTGGGATGCCTCGCTGGAAAGCCGGATGCCCCGGTCGTTAAGAAACGCCATCAAATCACGCGCCGCGGGAATGGCCTCTTCCGCGGTGGCCGCCGTCCGATTGACGCATTCGCGGGTCGCTTTGGGTGTGAATGTTTTCGCCACTCGCGTGGGGGAGCCTTTCAATCCAAGTTCGCTGTCGGGAAGCCGCAGGTTGTCGTTGGAGACGATGAGGATATCCGCGGAAATCGCGCGACGTTTCCCGGACAGTGTCGGCAGGCGTGGGACGGCGACCTCCTTCACCACCGTTATCAAGGCGGGGAGGGGGAGTTCAACGGTTTCCTCGCCATCCTCCAGCAACTTGGACACGGTGATCGAGTTGCGTGAGATTTTTTTGACGCTGTTGACGTAGGCCGCTACGGGGAGTCCCAGAAACGCCGCCAAAGCGGGCCCGACCTGTCCGGTGTCGCCATCGGTGGCGCGTTCCCCGCAAATCACCAAATCGGGAGCGCCGTGGTATCGGATGGTTTCAGCCAGGACTTTCGCGGTAGCCCAAGTGTCCGACCCGGCGAACGTCCTGTCCGTCGCGAGCACAGCGTGGTCAATCCCCATCGCCAAGGCCTCTCGGAGCGCCTCCTCCGCCTTTGGAGGGCCCATGGAAATGGCGGTTGTTTCGCCGTCGAGTCGCTCCCGAGCCTGGAGCGCCAATTCGATGGCGTAGAGATCCAAAGGGTTGACGATCGACTCGATGCCATCCCGGACGAGCGTGCCGGTCGATTCGTCCAAACGGACCGACTTGGTGTCGGGGACTTGTTTTATCGGTATTGCAATGCGCATTTGCATGGCTCCGTAGGGACATTCGGGGTCAGTTCCGCACTTCGACTTTCCTGGCGGAGGAAGTCGGAAGTGCTGGTCCCGACCCCGATATCTCAAATCCGAAATTCTAAACGAATTCGAATTGTCGCATCGAACGTCCGACAATAAGCCAGACACCCCCGATGTCAAGGCGGCGCTTTAGGGCTACCTGAGTAATTGGCAAGTGCTTAATTTTCATTGGTGGGCGCTGGACGGATGGACCGGGGGACAGGGGGACTCCAGGCAATAGTGCCTACTGAATCCGGTGGTGCGCAGGGTCTTGGCGAGTGGTTACTCGTTGTCCTTGGATTCGAGGTATGCGATGCGTTCGTTTATGGTATCCATTTCCCACTGCGGAATTTGTTTGTTTTTTAGTAGTTTTTTCAGGAATGGCAGTATGGATGAATCGGTGCATGCTCGTAGGGCATCAAGGAAGTTTTTGCACAAGTGAGTTTCCCCCGATGAGTTCGGAGAAAGGGAATTTACATAGTTTTGGAGGGTTTTTGCGATTTTCGCCGTAATGACTGGTGAATCCGTCATTCTTGCGGCACCAACTATCGCTAAGTTCCGCAATGGCTGAGGATTTTTCTCGTCCAATGCGATAGCGAGAAGTCGGTCGGCGATTTCCCCACGGTGCTGTTCGGCCCCTTCGAGGTTTCCGTTGAAGGGGAAGCCGTAGTTTGCGAATTTGTCAACAGCTATTCTTCTAAAGAAGAGATTGGTGTCGGGCTTTTCCGCGATTTCCAGCAAGAAGTTGTAAGCCCAACGAGGAGCAATCGCAGTTAGTATCGCCGCTTTAACTCCGGTGTTTTTTTCATTTCGGAAGGCGTTGATCAGTTTGGCCGATATCTCCCTTTGACCTTGTAGTCGATCTGAAGCCCACCCTAGGCATCTGGCGGCGCAAATACGCTCGAACGGTGTCGGTGCCCCGCATAATTTCCGAAGTGCGATTTTAACGCGTTTGGAAAAAAGTGGCGAGTCCATATCCGGGGTAATGTCGCGGTCTAAAAGCCACAATAATGCGGCGGCTCTTATTCTCGGAGAAGAATCGTTGAGTAGCTTCGCCCTAGTTGAGTCGCCGGCGACAAGCATTAATGCGGTAGATGCGTAGCTATATGTATAGTCACGTTCTAGAAACGCGTAAGTGTTAGGCATGTTTTTCAACTCCTTGTCGCGACCGCCGAAAATGACCATTGGGGAGGCTCCGCGGGAGTGGGAATTCAGGACTAAATTCCCGGATTCCCCGAACTCGATGATTCGGTAGCGTGTACGGTATCCAGCTACAGGGGGAAGCGTGTTGACAATCCGCTTTAATTCTGGAACGACAGTGTCATCGCCTATTACGCCTAGGACACCTATGGCAGATTGGGCCACCGCCGGATTGGGTAGGAATGCGACATTTTTGGCTAGATTGAGGAGTTCGGGAATGGCAGGGGAAGCATCCTTTCCCATCCCCGATAAGGTGCCCAGCGCATCACACTTGAGATGGTCTAAGGGGATGTAAATGTCTTGGGAATCTTGATAGGCGTCAATTGCACGCTTCAAGGCTCCCTCTATTTCCCAATTTGTGTCCTCGATAGCGCACTTCGCCCTGCGGATTTTGGGATAGATTATTCCGCATGGTTCGCGGAGGATGGCCCGCAATATTTCAACGAGCTTTCCTTTGTATCCTGGCGGAAGAGACAAGCCTTCTTGGGTCCCATCTAGATAGCTTTCTAGACGTGATTTCATTACATCCGCGGACGTGTTTTTGCCATTTTTCGCCATGTGTTCAGCTAGAATTTCTATGATATACGCATCTTCTAGACTCTCGAAATGCTCTTTTTTAGCGTCTTGGAGTGTTTTCAGGAGCTCCGGCAGGCCGGGGTAGCCGGCGAAGTCCTCGGGGGAGAGGTCGTCGAGAGTGGGGCCGTTCGCCCGGTTGTTATAGAATACCGCAAGCCCTGCTAGGAGTGCGAGTCCCACAATAAACCTGGTGATGATTTTTCGATTTCCCATAGTTTCCCTCGGCGTGATTGGAAGGAACGATAAACCTAAGGGATGGCGTTGTCAATTGATGATTTCCGGGGTCAGTTCCGCACTTCGACTTTCCTAGCGGAGGAAGTCGGAAGTGCTGGTCCCGACCCCGCTGTGCCGGCTTTTTTCAGCAAGCCCTTTTTAGTTTGCCAAGCGGTCAGTGATGTTATGGTTTTAACACCCCTAAATCCTTGCAGATTTTCTTTGCTAAATATTCGTCGATTTCCCTGTGCCTTGGAATGGTGGTTGCCTTCTTTTCTATTCTGTTGACATAAACTGTGTGATTTGCCCCTTCTCTCAGAAGTTCACAACCATATCTTTCAAGATGGCGAATTAAATCTCTTCTTTTCAAACTAACACTTCTCCGATTTCTTCCTTAGTAAATTCTTTGCCTTTAAGCTCTTCTTCGGTAATTTCTCTATTCGCCCTTAGCACAAGCCCAATAGCTTCGATCAAATTTTGCTTTGTCTCTTCGAGTGTCTTTCCTTGCGTGTTAGCACCAGGTAATTCTTCCACGTATCCAATGTATCCATATGGGGATTTCTCAAACACAGCTGTAAGTTCAGTTTCCATCTTTCACCACCTTTTGTATAGCGTTATACTTCCCTACTATAGGGCTCACTGAATAATTGGCAAGCACGCGTTCGTGCTGTAAAAACGGTGTCCGGGGTCGGTTTCGCACGTTGCCTGATATTCAGTAGACTATTTTGAAAGAGTTTTTCACCACAGAGAGCACGAAGCTCACGAAGATTTTCCAGCTCCATAGCTGGAGCTGTAAAGTGTTTGTATGGAAGAAGAAGTGGTAGACTCGCACATACGGCCGAGACCAAGATGCGGAAAAATGCAATAAGGAACTACCGTTTCCGCTTTTGGCCCCAAAAGCGGAAACCCCCATTCTTGGGCCTGTCCTTCCGAAAAGCCCAACGGGAGCGAAGCTCGGAAGGATGCTCTTCGTGGTTAAAGAAAATCTCTTGAAGAAAAATTTGGCCGTATTCACAGGGAGACGGGGGCGCAGGACTTATTTGTTGTTCTTGGATTCGAAGTATGCGATGCGCTTGTTTATGGTTTCCATATCAATTTGTTTGTTTTTCCGCAGTTTTTTCAGGAATGGCAGTATGGATGGCTCGGAGCATGCTCGTAGGACATCAAGGAAGTTGTCGCCCAAATCAATTTCCCCCGATGTGTTTTGTGAAAGGGAGTTCACATACTTTTGGAGGATTTTCACGATTTTCGCCGTGATGACGGGAGAATTCGTCTTTCTCGCAGCGCCAACGATCGCTAGGTTTCGCAATGGCGGAGGATTTTTCTCGTTCAACGCAATGGCGAGCAGTCGATTGGCGACTGTCCTGCGGTACTGTTCGAGTTCTTTGTGGTTGCGGCTAGATGGTAAGCAGTAGTTGGCGAATTTGTTGACAGCTATTCTTCTAAAGAAGAGGTTGGCGTCGGGATTTTCCGCCACTTCCAATAGGAATTGGTACGCCCAATAAGGATCCATCGCGGTTAATATCGCCGCTTTAACTCCGGTGTTTTTTTCGTTCTGGAACGCTTTGGCAAGTTTGTCCGATATCGCCATTGGGTGTTGTCGCAGTCGATAGAAAGCCTCTCCCAGGCATTTGGCGGCGCATATACGCTCGAAGGGGGTCGGAGCCTTGCGTAATTCCTTGAGGACGATTTTCACGCGTTCGAAGAAAAGAGGCGAGTATTCCTCTGGGGTGGTGTTATTGTCCAAAAGCCACAATAGCGCGGCGGCTCTTATTCTCGGAGAAGGATCGTTGAGTAGCTTCGCCCTAGTGGAATTGCTGGCAGCTAGCATTAATGCGCGTGATGCGACATCCGTCAGATTGGCGAATCTATTATATCCCTGGAGATTGTCATTTTTGATAACGTCTATCAACTCTTGGTCGCGGAAGATGACCTTTAGTCTGGCGAATCTAGAACGCAACACCAAATCGCCGTTTTCTTTGAACTCGATGGCTTGGTGGTGTGTGTAGTAGAAGGTTGCTAGGTTGGGAATCGATTCGACAAACTGTTTCAAGTCTGGAACGATTTTGTCGTCGCCTGCCATGGACAACACCTCCAGCGCATATGATTGGAGTCGATAATCGGCATCCTCCACCAGTTTGAGGAGTTCCGGAATGGCGGGAGAAGCGTTTTCCCTCATCGTTGACAATATGTCTAGAACACTCCACTTGAGGTTGTCCAGGGGGACGCCAATATCCCTGTAACGTTGGTAGATATCTATTGCGGTTTTCAGAGATGATACCGAGATTTCATCGCCTAACTCCGAGTCTTTGATAGCGAGCTTTGCTCTGTGGATTTTTGGGTAAATTATTCCGCGTGGCTCGCGGAGCAGAGCCCGTAATATTTCCAGGAGCTTCCCCTTGTATCCTGGCGGTAAGGATAAATTCTTTTCCTCTCCCCCCAAATAGTCGTCTAGGCGCGATTCTATTTCCTTTGCAGAAATGTTTTTGTCATTTTGCGCTATATATCCTGCTAGCATTTCCATAATGTCCGCATCTTCTAGGCTCTCGAAATGCTCTTTTTTCGCGTCTTGCAGTGTTTTCAGGAGTTCCGGCAGGCCGGGGTATCCGGCGAAGTCGTCCGGGGAAAGGTCGTCAAGAGTGGGGCCGTTCGCCCGGTTGTTATAGAACACCGCGAGCCCCGCGAGGAGCGCGAGCCCCACGATAAATCTGGTGATGATTTTTCGCTTTCCCATAGTTTTCCTTGGTGTGACTGGAAGGAACGATAATCCAATGGAGTGGCGTTGTCAATGGAAAGGGCGACGGAGGATTGGCACGTTTCCGGCTTTTTCAGCAGGCTATTTTTAAAGAAATTTTCACCACCGAGAGCACGAAGCTCATGAAGAAAAACATGATCTGGCTTTGTGATACCAGGGGTTAGTTCCGCACGTTGACCCTTCCGTGCCGCGGGCACCGTTTCGGCTTTGCGTAAGGGGTCCCGATTCCGACATTTCAAATCCTAAAAAGGACTGTTTTTCAGTAAATCCTAGGTCATCCCAAGATTGCCGGGGATGTGGCGGGGACTTTTCTGAATGCGTTTTCGGGGCATGCCGCGGCGATCGCGCATTCGTCGCAGTTGAGGCATAGGTCGTGTCTGACTTGGAGTATGAGCGAGCCATTTCCGAACGACTGGCATCCTTTGACGCATTTCCCGCAAGCGACGCATAGTTTTTCGTCTATGGTGTATTCGTAGTATGGTGGCTCGATGAATTTTCGTTTTATGGCTCCGGTTGGGCACAGGGCGTTTTGGGCGGAGGTGTCAAGGGTTTTCGCGCCTGGTTGGAAATATCCACCGCAAAGGTCGCAGTAGCCGCATCTGGAAAAGACGTGCGTGCATTTCACCGCTGAAGGTGCTATTACGCAATTGGTGGCGCAAGCGCCGCATTGCGAGCATTTAGCCGGATCTATCTGCCAGACGAATCTTGATGTGTTCTTCCAGCCTCGTGAGCGTTTGGAAAAAAGGAACCCGCCAGCACCTAGAGCCAACAAACCCGCACCCCGAGCCATCCATCCTAGGAAATCTCTTCTGTCGCTTTTTTTTGTTGTTTTGTTGTCCATGTTGTTTTTCCATAAAGCTCCCGCCGACGCTTAAAAACACTACCGCGAGCGGGCGGAGGATTCAAATGTTTCCGGTTTTTTTTGCGGGTCCGGCTCTGTTTTTTTCTTGAATCGCCTCAGTTTTTTTGTTTTGGAGTCCAACAACAGGATCTGTTTTGTGACGGGATTGTACGCTATATCGAGAATGAGCGCGTTATCCGCGAATGCGGTTGGTGGCGCCACGAATTCCAGGAATTTTCCAGCTTGGTCGTAGATTTTGACGCGGGGGATGTTTTTTTCGGCGGTTACGAACAATCCAGCGGGGGTGATGGTGAAATTGGAGGGATTGCAGCAACCGGAAAAACCTTTAGGGCCGTTGGCGGGGCGTTTCCAGGAATATCTGAAAACTCCATCGGGCGAGAATGATTCCAGCATGTGCCTTCCGGTGTTCGCCAGCCATATCGATCCATCGGAGGCGACGGCGACATCGAAGTGCGGGCTTGGGATTATAAGAGTAGGTATCTCCTTGTCCTTGTCGCCACGTCCAATCGCGTTCAGAAGCTTGCCGGTTTTTAGGGAATAACGCCAAACCGCACCATTTCCGGCATCGGCTACATACGCGCTTTTATCGTCAATGGCTACGGATGTGGGGATGGCGTTTTCCGGCAATGGAATGGACATTTGTATTTCGCCATTTTTTTCCGCGACGAGATCGCATTTGTTTCCGCATAATACCGCCACGAGGGAATCAGGGGACACGGCCATGGCGACGGAGGGCGCGTTAATCGCGAAACGACCCGTTTCTTTTCCGGAAGGTGAGAGCTTTAGTATGGTTTTGTTGCCCGACACCAGGATATTTCCCGTTTCGTCCACCGCTAAAGCGACGGGGGAGGGGATTCCAAGTTTAATTGGCGGCAGTTCCCTGTGGGTTATCCATTCTCCGGGGACTTTTCGGAGGGCCGAGATGTCGTACGCGCCGGGAGCGCTTTCCCCGCCAGCGTTGGCGATGGCTTTCGACGCGGTTTCCGCGGCTTTACCACGAAGGAGGAATATCGCGATGGGCACAGCGGCTATCGCCAAGACCACGGCTAGTACGATGGGCCTGTTGTTGTCCGCGTTTCCGCTCATCTTTTCAGAGCCTCCTGGATAATTGGCAAGTGCTTTCGCCTTCAATAAACTGCCGGCGATACGCGCCGGGTTGTACGGAAGGGTTGGGCCAGGCGCGTGATATTACGGCTCCAGCCAGTCCGAATCCGGCTTGGCTATAAGTCTAGCGTTGTTGTACGCCATATCCAATGTCAAACAGGTATAGGCGATATAGACTTCGCCCTCGTCTTTCACCGCCAAGGCCAAGTCGGCTTGGGCTCTGTCGGCCATGCATAGCGGCAGAAGCAACTGTATGTTTCCCTTGTAGAACTGGGGGACGGCCGTGCGGTAGTTCCGTTCCACGCGTCTCAACGCGTGTTGTATCGCCCCGTCGATGGAAATTTTCAACTGGTAGTTGTCCATGTGATTGAACGGTGGGGGGAAGCGGGCTTTGTTTTCGTCGATGATATGGTCCACCTTGTATCTAAGGTTTTTCCGTGTGTCGAAGACCAGGTCGCTAGTTTTAGTGAAATAGCGCGCCAGGTCCGGAAGTTTCACAAACTTAACCAGCTTGTTATCGCTTTCCTTGACGAATCCGTTTGACACGTATGGTTGCCATCCTTTTGTGTTTTTGACGAAAATGCCGAAGATCTCCTCGTAGTTCGGTGTGACAAGTCCGGTGTTGAAGCACGCGGTTTCCCGATCTTCCGCGTATATGATTTTTTCTTCTTCAAGCAATCTGGCGAATGTGTGGTGCAGGTAGCTTTTCAAAATGGGGTAGTCTTTGGTGGCTGGCGAGAACCTGTAGTCCCAGTTTTCCAGTTGCGCCATTCTGGCGAGAAAGGCCACCATTCCTTCCCAGTCCGGGAAGAAGGCGAATTCGAAGAGTGGTGAGGCCATTGTTGTCTTCTCCTTCTAGTTGCTCCCGTTGGGGGGGGGGAGCGTTTTTGAAAACGTTGTATCTATAGCGACTGGAGAAAATTCCCAGTCATCCATGCGGAAAAACGCGGAAGCGTAAATCTATGCGAGCAAATTCCATCGAAACATTAGGGGCTACCGAATGAATTGACGAATGCCTTGTTTTTTTCGGGTTAAACTTGTTCAGAGGGGTTCTGAAATTCAAAATAATAAATCCTAAGGTCGAACCCAAATCGAATTTTCAAAAACTTAAATACTCGGAATCCGAACTTCTCGTACGTAGTTAAAGGCCGATTTAAACCGCCATCGAGCTCGGAGAATATACACCTGTCGCCTTTCAATGCAAGGGAGGGGAGAGAGAACGCGCGTTTTTGGGAGCGATAGGCCTGATTGTTTTGTGGTGTTACCGTTTTGGCTTCGCGCGTCTTTTCAAGTGTACTTGCAGGAGCGCGGTTTCGGCGGGGGTTACACCATCGATGCGGGAGGCTTGCGCCAATGTTGTCGGCGCCACGTGTTTCAATTTCGCTCTGGACTCGTTGCGAAGACCTTTTATGGAGTCGTAGTCGAAGTTTTTTGGGATGGACCATTCCTCTAGGCGTCGTAGGTTTTCGACCGCTACCGCCTCGCGTTCGAGATAGCCTTTGTATTTCGTTTCCACCGCGATTTGCGCGATTATCCTCCGATCCGTCCTGTTCGCCGGATTCAGTTCCAGTTGCTCCCATAGCGTTTGCGGTAGCGCGTCCAGTTCGCCGGTGTCGCCTTTGATCGATGCGAGGCTGTCCGCGGTTGTTTTTCCCTCGGCACCTCGGACGCTGGCTTTTTCCCGGGCCTTGTAAAGTCGGTTTTGGTAATCCGCGAATTCCGCGGCCTGTTTTTTAGGGAGTATGTTCCATTGAATCGCCAATGGGCAGAGGCGGAGGTCCGCATTGTCTTGGCGTAGCCTGAGCCGATATTCGGCTCTGCTTGTGAACAAGCGGTAAGGCTCGATGATATCTTTCGTCACTAGGTCGTCTATCATGACGCCGATGTAGGAGGTGTCGCGTCCGAGCTCAACTGTTTCCATGCCCGCCGCGTGTCTCGCCGCGTTGAGTCCGGCCAGGAGGCCCTGTCCCGCGGCTTCCTCGTATCCACTGGTTCCATTGATTTGCCCCGCCAGGAAGAGCGAGGGGTATTTCTTCGTTCCGAGTGAGCGTTCGATTTGGTCCGGGAAGACGAAATCGTATTCTATGGCGTAAGCGTATCTTGTGAGGACGGCGTTTTCCATTCCAGGAATGGATCGTATCATCGCTATTTGCACATCCACCGGCAGGCTGGTTGATATCCCGTTAGCGTAATACTCTTCGGTGGACTCGCCTTCCGGTTCCAGGTATATCTGATGTGTCTCGTGGTGCGGGAATCGCGAAATTTTATCTTCGAAGGACGGGCAGTAGCGGGTACCTATTCCCGTGATTACTCCGGCGTAGAGCGGGGATTTATCAATGTTTTCCTTGACGATACCAGCGGTGTTTTTTGTGCTTTTGACCAGGTAGCATGGCATGTCTTTGCGTTCGGCCCTAGGGCGGGCCTCATGGATTTGCGAAAAGAAGGAGAACATGTTTTCCGGGGATTCGGAATGTTGGACTTCCATTTTGGAGAAGTCGAGGGATCGAGCTAGGAGGCGCGGAGGTGTTCCCGTTTTCAGGCGGCCCAGGCGGAGTCCCAATTTTTCGGAGAGGGATCTAGGAAGGGCAATGGACGCTGGATCTCCGGCCCGTCCGCCGTGGAAATTTTTCGTGCCGTAATGTAGTTTTCCCGAAAGGAATGTGCCTGTAGCGAGAACCGCGGATTTGGATCGGAACATGTCTCCGAACTGGGTTGTCACCGATACGGAGCCATCTTTAGCGATTTCCAGATCGACAGCTTCCGCCTGGTGGATCGCCAAATGTTCCTGGAGTTCCAATTCCCGTTTCATGGCCCGTTGATAGCATTGTTTGTCGCATTGAGCTCTAGGCGACCATACGGCGGGACCTTTTTTCCGGTTGAGCATTCTGAACTGTATCGCCGTGGCGTCTGCGACGCGTCCCATGGCTCCTCCCATCGCGTCGACTTCCCGTACGACTTGTCCCTTGGCGATACCGCCGATTGCGGGGTTGCAGCTCATTTGGGCTATATGGTCCAGGTTGAATGTCAGGATGAGGGTTTCGGCGCCCAATCGAGCGGAAGCCAAGGCGGCCTCGCAGGCGGCGTGTCCGCCTCCGACCACGATCACGTCGTATGTTTTTTGAAAGTCCATGCTATGATTTCCTGAATTGACCGGAGGGACGATAAAGTCGTTTTCGGCGCTGTCAACATCACGGGGCGGATTTGAGGTGGACAGGGTGGACAGGGTGGACAGGGTGGACAGGGTGGACAGGGTGGACCAGCCCGACTGGAGTGGTCCTATCCAGGCGACAACAGCCATAAGGACGCGCACGCGTTCGCGGGTTTTGAAGGCGCCCTCTCTCGAAGCTCGAAACCCGAAATAAGAAACAAATTCGAATTTTCAAAATCGAAATGCTCTAAACCAAAGCCAATCGAGCACGGTTGCCGCGCTCCAAAGACGGCTCCGCCGTTCACGGGCCATACGCAAATCCCGCTACGTTTCGGATTTGGAATTTCCGCCCTCGCGGAGCGGGTGCTTAGCTGGAAGCGGGAGCACACGTCCGTGTGTTTTGAAGGCGCCCCTTTCGCTCCGCTGGGGCGCTATGCCGCGGAACATCCCGCCGCAAACATAAAATGGAGCGGGTGTTTCGCCGGAGGCGGGAGGCGGCGTCCCCGACGCCTTCAACGGAATCGGGTCGCGCGAAGCGCGTGATTCCCTGAACCCGCGGAACATCCCGCCGCAAACATAAAATGGAGCGGGTGTTTCGCCGGAGGCGGGAGGCGGCGTCCCCGACGCCTTCAACGGAATCGGGTCGCGCGAAGCGCGTGATTCCCTGAACCCGCGGAACGAAGTGGAGCGGGTGAAGGGAATCGAACCCTCCTGGCCAGCTTGGGAAGCTGGAGCATTACCACTATGCTACACCCGCCTAATCAGTAAGCTCTAATTTAGGGCCTACTGAATAATTGGCAAGCGCTTTTTCCCATTTGGGGGGGATATCCGGGATTGGTTCCGCACTTTGCTTCCGCGGGGTTAGTTTCGCGCTTCGACTGAAGTCAGAAGTGCTGGTTTCGACCCCGCCAGCGTGTTTTTTATTTCTTCCGTCGTTTCGGGGGTGTGTGGACGCATTCTCCATGGACGGCGTGCGCCGCTTCCATCAGCGCTTCCGCTAGAGTCGGGTGCGCGTGAATAGCCTTGCCGAGTTCTTTCGCCGTGATTTCCATGTTCATGGCGGTCGCGGCTTCCGCGACGAGTTCGGTGGCGTGGGGGCCTATGATATGGGCTCCCAGGATTTGGTCGGTGTTTTTATCCGCGATGATTTTGCAGAAGCCGGTTGTGGTGCCGGCCGCCAAAGCTTTGCCCAAGCCGGCGAAGAGGAATTTCCCGACATTGATGTCGATATTCATATCGGAACATTGCTCCTCGGAGAGGCCCACGGTGCCGATTTCCGGGGAAGTGAAGACGCATCCCGGCACTATGTCGAAGCGCCTGGAGCCCCTGGTTTTGTTTGCCTCCTCGGCGGCTCTAACGCCCATAGCGCTGGCCATGTGCGCTAATTGGACCCGTCCAGTCACGTCCCCCACGGCGAAAACACCCGTTGTATTGGTCCTGCAGTTGTCGTCGACCGGGATGAAACCTTTGTCATCGAATTTAATTCCCGCGTTTTCCGCGGCGCCTTTTGGGGACAATGGTTTGCGTCCTATGGATACCAGCATGTATTCTGCGGCGAGGTCTTTCGACGCCACTTTTCCCGAAACCGATTTAGCGTCGGCCTTTATCGCGTCCATTGGTTTTCCCACGAGAATATCGACGCCTCTGGCGGAGAGCTCTTTCGCGAGTGTGTTGGCCAAGTCTTTGTCGAGCCCCGGGAGGATGTTTGGCATCATTTCGACGATTGTGACTTTTGTTCCGAGAGATGCGAAAATCGAAGCGAATTCGCAACCCACCACGCCTCCACCGAGGACTAGGAGGCTTTTGGGGATTTTGGATATGGCTAGCAGGTCGGTGGAGTCTAGGATTCTTTTGGATTTGGGAATGAACGCCGGCATCATTGGTTCCGCGCCCGAGGCTATGATGATTTTATCCGCGGAGATTTCGATTTTAGCGTTCGACAGTTTAAGCGTTCTACGTCCCGTGAATTCGGCTTCGCCTTTCAGGACCTCCACGCCGTAGGCCTTCATTAGAGCGGCGATACCGGACCGCAGTTTAGCGATGACTGTTTCTTTCCTGTCGAGCATTGTTTTCCAGTCGGGGGAGATAGTCCCCGCGATATTCACGCCGAAACTGGACGCGTGTTTGACGGTTTCGAAGACCTCGGTTCCCGCAACCAGCGTTTTAGTGGGGATGCACCCGACGTTTAGGCATGTTCCTCCGAGTTCGTTTTTTTCGATAAGAGCGGTTTTCGCGCCTAGTTGCGCTGAGCGGATTGCCGCCACGTAACCGCCGGGGCCGGCGCCAATGACACACACGTCGAAAGATTTTTTAGCCATATCGATATATCCTTTCTTTATCTTTTCGCGCGGCGCGCTTCCAGCGTTTCGCCGCGATGGGGCATTGGGGATGCTCCGAGGCGAATATACCACATGTACGCGTTTCACGCAAAAGGGTATGCGCGGGAGCCGAGTCGCGGGGGGGGGCGAGTTTGACAATTAGCGGGATTCAACATATTATGGAGTGTCCGCACGTTGTCGCGGGAGTTCCGTTTACCGGGGGGGAGTTTATTGTTTTTTATCGCTGGAGAGGGCGTGCTGTGGAAGTAGGTGCGAGGAGTTTGTTGTCTGCCGGTGCGGTTGCGGCTATCGCCTTGGGGGCCGGGGGGCTTCAAGCCGACCGGAAGCCTAATGTGGTAATAATTTACGGCGATGACGTGGGCTACGGAGATGTCGGGGCGTATGGAGCCAAGTTGATTCCCACGCCGAATATTGACAGATTGGCGTCGCAGGGACTTCTTTTCACCAACGCCCACTGTTCGGCGGCGACATGCACGCCATCGCGGTACACGTTGCTTACGGGGCTTTTAGCGTTTCGGAAGAAGGTTCAGATACTTGCTCCGAACGCGCCTCTTTGTATTCCGACGGATATTCTCACCTTGCCAAAGTTGTTCAAACGAGCTGGTTACGCCACTGGCGTGGTCGGCAAGTGGCATTTGGGTGTTGGAGAGCGGGGGAGGAAAAACGACTGGAACGGCGAATTGAAGCCCGGCGCGTTGGAGGTGGGTTTCGACTACGCGTTTTACATCCCATACACCAACGACCGGGTTCCTTGCGTTTATGTGGAGAACCGTCGGGTTTACAACGCGGACCCCTCCGATCCAATTTCCATAGGGCGGAAGAAGTTTCCGAAAAGCACGTCCTATCCCGATGGTAAGAAGAATCCCGATGCGATGACTTTTTACAAGAGTTCGATGGGGCACAACAACAGCGTTATCAATGGGATTGGGCGTATTGGCTACATGTGGGGAGGGAAGAAGGCGCTTTGGGACGACGCCACGATGACGGGCAAGCTCGTGTCCATGGCGGAGAAGTTCGTGAAAGCCCACAAGGACAAACCGTTTTTTCTGTTTTTAGCCTCGCAGTGCATCCATGTTCCCCGGGTTCCGAATGCCAGGTTTAGAGGCAAGAGCAAGTTGACTTACCGCGGGGATTCCATGGTGGAATTAGACTGGGCTACGGGGCGTATAGTCAAACTGTTGGACACCCTTGGAATCCGCGGGAACACGATTGTCATATTTTCCAGCGATAATGGCCCGGTGTACGACGACGGCTACAAGGATGGAACGACGGTTAAGACTTCCAGGGGGGAGAACGACCGCGGGCACGACGCGTCCGGGCCTTACCGGGGAGGCAAGTATCAAATATACGAGGGGGGCACCCGCGTGCCGTTCATTCTCAGCTGGCCCGGGCACGTGAAGCCCGGCAAGAGCGACGCGTTGGTTTCCCAAGCCGATTTACTCGCGTCTTTCGCGGCGTTGATAGGGGTGTCTTTGGACGATACCCAGGCGGTTGACAGCAGGGACACTTTGGCCGCTTTTTTGGGAACGGACACCACAGGAGCGCCTTTCATCGTGGAGGAGGCTCCTGGCGCTAGGAGGGCGGTTTTCGACGGTCGTTGGAAGTACATAAAACTGAGGAAAGGGGAGGCGTTGTACGATTTGGAGAATGATATTGGCGAGAGGAACAATGTTGTGAAGGCGCACCCCGAGGTGGCCCGCGGTTTGCGGGATATCCTCCAACGGATAACGAGGAGTGGCCGTTTACGCGAGTAAAACCAACTTCCCAACGGGTGGGAAGGTAGGTGGTGGGTGGTATATTCTTACGGTGTAGCGTGGATTTGTGCGAGAAAATTCCGTTTCGGCTGGATGTAGCCGTGTTGGCCGGGAAGTTGCGTTTGGAGCGCGGCTCCCCGGATTTCCATGAGTTGTCGTCCATGGTCGACTTGGCGGTTCGCGTAGGCAGGCCGAAAGCGGCGTACGTCGAGGCTTATGTCGAGTTCGCCGCCGACGGCGAAGTTGTGATTGGGGGGATCTCTTTTCCGGGGAGATTGCTGACGCGAAACTTGGGTGGCGCCGGTAGGGTTTTTCCTTATGTCGCGACTTGCGGGGTGGAGATGGACGAGGTCGCCCCTTCGGATGGGGATATATTGAAGGCTTATTGGTGGGACGCCATAAAGTCGGAGTTGCTATATGCGGCCGAGAGGTTTTTCCGCGACGAGGTCAAGCGTATTTACCGATTGGGTAAGGTTGCGGTGGTTCGTCCCGGAGCCGGTGACGCTGACATTTGGCCTGTCGAGCGTCAAAGGGATCTTTTCCAGTTGCTAGACGGGGTCGAGGAGAGGCTTGGCGTGCGCTTGATGGACTCCTGTTTGATGATTCCCAACCAGACCGTATCCGGGATTCTGTATCCGTCGGAGCGGAGCTTTCATAGTTGCGAGGTGTGCCGCAGGGAGGGATGCTCCTCGCGCAGGGCCGATTTCGACCAGGAGATGTGGGAGGACACCCGCGGTGGGTGATATGTTTTCCATGAGCGGGATGTCAGTTGTCGCTGGCTGATATTCGCTGGATAATTTTTCTTTCCGCCTCGCGCATTTCGCGTTTTTGTTCCCTGGTTGAGTCGTCGAATCCGCTAGCGTGAAGGATGCCGTGGACGACGTACAGGAGGAGTTCCGACTCGTAGGAGCGATTCTTGTGTTTTTCCGCGTTTATAGCAGCCATGTCGGGGGAAACGAGGATTTCCACCGCGGTTTCCAGCTCGTCCTCCGTTGTCGCGGTGTCGTTTCTGTAATCGAAACAAATTACATCGGTAAGGTAGTCGTGTCCCAAAAATT
>WFSE01000153.1 GCA_015486135.1 Lentisphaeria bacterium | reverse complement strand
ATTCAGGAAAGGCAGGGGGGGATGCGACGCAAGACTCAAGACGGAAATACGATGTGGTTCCATCAATCCCATAATTTCCATGCCCCCCTACCGCGAGAATCGCGGTTATAAATCCATCGAAGAGGGATTTAAGGGTTAGTCCTTCCGTTTGCTTAGCGAACCCTCTGGACTTTGCGGAAGGCCAGGCCAGGGGAATACTGATGAGCGCATTGACTTTTCTTCCGTACAAGCCTTTTTCATCTCCGTCGCGGAACCGGCATGTTGCGGGAAAGAGGGAAAAGCCTCTGCGTTCTTTGCGTCTCTGCGAGGAATTAAATCGCGCGAAGCGCTTTTGAGCCACAGGCTCTTTGGAGTGCGGCACCCCTGTGCCGCTTTGTATTATTGCTGCCGCTGGCGGATCGGACAGATCAGACGGATCTTTTTTTCACCACGGAGGTCCTTTCCAATCGCACGGTACGTGCTTGCGAATTATTCAGCAGGCCCTATGGTAGTGATTGTTTCAATAGGAGGGTGGAGCGATGGGACTCATGAAACGCGGTTGGGGCCAAGCGATATTCAAGGGGATATGCGTTTTCCTGTTTGCGGTTGCTGTCGGCGTTGATGCGCGGGGTGCCGAAGACGCGAGGGGGAAAGCATTATCTGATGGCGTCGCCAATCTGGTGGAATCTTTCAACGCGTCCGGGGTGGAGTTATACGGGAAGCTGGCTTCCGACAAGGAGAACGCCGGGAAAAACATAGTCGTATCCCCGCATAGCATAGGAATGGCGATATCGATGGCGCTGACCGGGGCCCGGAACGCGACTTGCGCGGAGATGGCGAAGGTTCTCCATCAGGGCTTGGACCGGGAGAAGATGGACAAGGCGTGCGGGGACTTAAACGACACCTTGGGGAAGATGAAAAACAAGGAATTGGATATCGCCGTCGCCAATGCGTTGTGCCTGACGAAATTCGGGGATATCGTCAAGGATTCCTACAAGGAGCTGCTGAAGCGCGATTACCGCGCCGAGTTGTTCGACGCCAAGACCGTCGATCCGTCGGAAAAATCCCAAAAGGAGTAAGGGGCTTAGGGACAGGTTTATAGTTCTGTGAGTTGGCCAGGTGGACAAAAGGGGACGCAGAACGGGATGGGCGGACACGAATTGAATTTAGGGATTAATAGTTCGCTTTGGTGGAAAAGAGTCGCAAGAAGGGTTTCCCGCACTATTCCCCACTTGTATTTGCGTAGTTGGAGGGGCAAAGTGTTTACGGAGTTGGACGAACATCTAAGGAGGTTGAGATGGGAATGCGTCTTATTATGTCGGCGCTAGTGGCGGTTGCGGGGATTTTTCAACTAACCGGATGCTCGACGACGAGCAAGCCTGCGGAAAAAATCGTATTTCTTAAGAATCCCGAGCTGCTGAAGCATTACGATTTGGTGCCATTTCACAAGGCGTGGAAGAAATCGGGTGTCGACTTGCGGAAATACACGAAAATAATAGTCGAGCCAGTGATAACCGCGCAAACTCTTCCCAAGGACGAATTGGAATCTCTGAATCTCGACGCGGCATTGGGAACGGAAAAGCAGGCGATTCTGGATTTCGCTAAATACACTCGGGCAGCGTTCGAGAAGGCGGTAGTGGCGGATCCCAGGCTTTCTTTGGTGAAAAGTCCCGGCCCGAACACGCTGATTATAAAGCTGGCGTTGGTCAAGGTAGTTCCCGGGAAACCCCTGTTCGGAATAGTCCGCAACGTCCCGCTTCCCATCGGGAAGGCGGCGTTTATCGTTTCACCAGCCTTGAAGCTTACTGGTGCGGCCGTGGATTCCCTCAAGGGGTCGGTGGCGATAGAAGGCGAGTTGCTGGACTCTCAAACCAGGCAACCCGTAGCGATGTTCGCAGACCGCAGGACCGAACGTAGCGCGGTAGTGAACGTCAATTCCATGTCAGCGTTCGGAACGCCAGAGGCTATCGTGGATGAATGGGCGCGGCTTCTAGTGAAATGCTTGGGCAGAAAGCCTGGAGAAAAAATCCCCCGGGACGAGTCTTTCAAGCTACTACAATATTGAACGATTTCATCGAGGACATGTGCGGGGCTTTTGCGCTTTTACAGGGGCCCGAGGCTGAATTTGGCCTTGGACGCTCGGGAAACACACCTGCCGCAGATCCACAGAAAAACGCCGGAAACGAAATTCGTTTCCGGCGTTTTTATTAATCGTTGCCGACCGTTCAGAAACGGCGCGGGCGCTCTTCGCGAGGCCTTGCCTCGTTGACTCTGAGCATCCTGCCATCAACTTCCTTGTCATTCAAGGCTTCAATCGCAGCTTGCGCTTCTTGCTGGTTAGGCATTTCGACGAAAGCGAACCCTCTGGCTCTGCCAGTGTCTCTGTCGGTAATCATTCTGGCGCTTGAAACTTCGCCATACTGGGAGAAAAGGTCTTCGAGAGCCTGTTCCGTCATCGAATAGGGGGTGTTCCCCACGTAGATATTCATCTTTCTTTCAATCCTTTGAATCTGTCCATGGGATAGGGAGAATAATCATTAAATCCCCCCGTTATGGACGTTGTAAAAACATTCCGCCAAACTCGTTTGGCGGGGCGGACCGACGCATTGCCAATCCTTTCCGATTCGGCTCGACCACCGCGTCACCGCGGCTCTATCCATCTCCCCAAACCACGTCCGAGCCCATAACGCCTCGGCTGGGGATTCAAATTGTCCAAATTGCCCTATCAAGCCCTCCCTGCAAAACCAAAAAATACGAAAGCGCACCCGCATACCGCGAACAACGCTAAACCGAACCAACAAGGATAGCATGTTTTGGTTCGGATGCAAACTTCAGTTTGTCATTCGCGTTTTGGGATGGAGGTGTTGGAGCTTGGCGCTGGCGTTCGGGAAGCATTTATTTAGTGCGATTGGGGTGGCGGAGATATGGAGAGGGGGTTAAATTCGGTTTTATGAGCGGAACTACATTAAGAAATTTGATGGGACGGCGGATATTGGTCCTTGATGGCGCTATGGGCACAATGATACAGCGCCGCGGACTTGGCGAAGACGATTTCCGCGGCGATGTGTTCAATGATTATTCCGGACATCTTCAAGGCAACAACGATATCCTCTCCATTACCGCTCCCGAGGTGATCTTCGACATACACAAAAAATATCTCGACGCGGGCGCCGATATAATCACAACCAACTCATTCAACGCCAATACGTATTCCCAGGAGGCGCACGGATTGGAGGACCATGTGGTGGAAATATGCCGCGCCGCCGCGGATATCGCGCGAAAGGCAGTGGACGCCTCGGGCCGCGGATTTGTAGCGGGATGTCTCGGCCCGACCGGGAAGACCTGCTCGATATCTCCGGATATCTCGGATCCGGGGAAGCGCGATGTCACCTTCGATGGAATGTTCGATGCCTACCTCGAGGCCGCCACCGCCCTTTTGGAAGGCGGGGTAGATTTAATTCTGATCGAGACGGTTTTCGACACGATAAACTGCAAAGCGGCGATACGGGCCGTGGAGGAGGCCAGAGCGGCCACGGGCCGGGATGTCCCTATGATGATATCCGCGACTGTCGCGGATGCCAGTGGAAGAACGCTTTCGGGCCAGACGGTCGAGGCGTTTCTTGTGTCGGTGTCGCACGCTGAGAATCTTCTGAGCGTTGGCCTGAACTGTTCTTTGGGCGCCGAAGGTATGCGCCCGCGTTTGGAGGAACTGTCGGCGGTCTCACCATTCCCGGTAAGCGTCCATCCTAACGCCGGGCTCCCGGACGAGTTTGGGAAATACACGCAGTCCCCCGCGGAAATGGCGAATTTTATCGCGGAATTCGCGGAAAGCGGCTTGGTTAACATCGTCGGGGGATGCTGCGGCACCACTCCGGAGCATATCGCGGAAATCGCGAAAGCGGTGGAGGGTGCGACACCTAGAAGGTTGCCGCCGCCACCGGACCACTGCCGGCTAAGCGGGTTGGAACCGCTATCTATCCGTCCGGAGATGAATTTCGTCAATATCGGAGAGAGGACGAATGTCGCAGGCTCGAGAAAATTTTTGCGCCTTATAAAGGAGGATGATTACGAGGCCGCCGCCGCGGTGGCCCGATCGCAGGTGGAGAACGGCGCCCGGATTATCGATATCAACTTGGACGACGGCATGATCGACGGAAAACCCGCGATGGCTCGTTTTCTCGATGTCATCGGCTCCGACCCGGCGATATCGCGGGTGCCGGTTATGCTCGACTCCTCCGATTTCGAGATTGTCAGGGAAGGATTGAAACACCTGCAGGGGCGAGGCGTGGTCAATTCCATCAGCCTGAAAGAGGGAGAAAAGGCGTTTCTCAAGCGCGCCGCGGAAGTGAAACGGATGGGAGCGGCGGTCCTTGTGATGGCGTTCGACGAGAAAGGGCAGGCAGACACGTTCGATCGGCGCATCGAGGTTTGCGAAAGAGCGTATCGACTCTTGGTGGACAAGGCGGGCTACCAACCTCATGACATCGTTTTGGACCCGAACGTGTTCGCCATCGCCACGGGAATGCCGGAGCATGATTCCCATGCGAAAAATTTTATCGACGCCGTGGCGGAGATAAAAAAACGATGTCCCGGCGCGTTAATCAGCGGGGGAATAAGCAATGTCTCGTTTTCCTTCCGAGGCAATAATTACATCCGCGGCGCGATTCACGCGGTTTTCCTATACCACGCCATCGCCAACGGGCTGGATATGGGGATAGTCAACCCCGCGCATCTGGTCGTCTACGACGAAATCCCGGAGGATTTGCGAAAGATCGTTGAGGATGCCGTTCTTAACCGCCATCCCGGGGCGGCGGAGGCGTTGATGGCGGCGGCGGAAAAGTTCTCCGGAATGGATGGCGCCGGTAAAGCGGAAGACCCGGAATGGCGGAACGCGTCTCCGGAGGAGCGGATATCCCATGCGATGCTGAAAGGAAACGACGAGTTTATCGTCGAGGATGTCGAAGAATGCCGGAAAAGCCTGCCGTCGGCGGTGAAAGTTATAGAGGGGCCGTTGATGGACGCCATGAGGCATATCGGCGAACTCTTCGGCGAGGGGAAAATGTTTCTCCCACAGGTGGTCAAAAGCGCGCGCGTCATGCGCAAAGCTGTCGATTATCTCACTCCGTTTATCGAGAAAGAGCGGGGCGGCGAATCGAAGCCAAACGGGAAGGTGCTTCTGGCGACCGTCAAGGGAGATGTCCATGATATCGGTAAAAATATCGTCGCCGTGGTTCTGAAATGCGACAATATAGAGGTGGTGGATTTGGGAGTAATGGTACCGTGCGACGCCATTTTGGACGCGGCGGAGCGGGAGGGCGTGGACATGGTCGGCTTGAGCGGCTTGATCACCCCGTCGCTGGAGGAGATGGGCCGTGTCGCCGCCGAGATGGAGCGGAGGAATATGGATATCCCGTTGCTTATCGGCGGCGCCGCCACGTCGGAAACCCACACCGCCGCGAAAATCGCGCCTAACCGGCGTTGTGGCGTTTGCGTTCATGCCAGCGACGCCTCCAAGGCGGTGTCGATTGTAAATACCCTTTTGGACCCGGAGTCGCGCGTCGGCTTCCTCAAGGAGCTGGAACGGTCTAGGGCCAAGGCCGCCGATGCCAGGGAAACAAGAGCCGCGTCCCGGAAAATCGTCCCATTGGCCACCGCGCGGGAAAACAAGCTCCGTATCGACTGGGATAAGGAACCCCCGCCGCTTCCGCGGAAGCCCGGGATAGAGACCTTTTCCCCTTCGATTTCCGAACTGACTCCGTTTATAGACTGGCGGCCTTTTCTCAAGGTTTGGGAATTGAAAGGACGTTTCCCGAAGGCGCTAGATCAATCGATCGACGCCGGCGAGGAGATGGCGAAGGTGTTGGCGGACGCGCGTAATCTTCTCAAAACATTGGAGTCTGACGGCAGGTTGAAGGCAGAAGGGGTCGCCGGAATCTTCCCCGCCAATTCCCATAGCGACGACATTGTCGTCCGACCGGGTGATAATCGGGAGATTGTGGTTCCGACAATGCGGCAGCAGATTGAAAAGCAAGGAGGCGCGCCACATTTGGCGCTGGCCGACTTCATCGCGCCCGAAGGGATTGATGACCATCTTGGAATGTTCGTGGTCACCGCCGGAATTGGTTCGAGGGAAATATCGGAGGAATTCGCCGAACGCGGCGACGACTATTCCGCGATAATGGTCATGGCTTTGGCGGACAGGTTGGCGGAGGCGTTCGCGGAATATTTGCACGCCGTCGTTCGCAAGGAGCTTTGGGCGTACGCCCCGGACGAGAATCTTACGGCCAAGGAAATCCTTCAAAGAAAATACCAAGGAATCAGACCCGCGCCCGGATATCCCGCCTGCCCCGACCATTCCGGCAAGAAAATCATATTCGACCTTCTCGACGCGGAGGCCGCGACCAGCGCTGAACTAACAGAGTCCAGCGCCATGGAGCCCCCAGCGACGGTAGCTGGGTTCTATTTCGCGCATCCCGAGTCCGATTATTTCTCGATTTCGGTAATCGGCCCCGACCAGCTGGAGGATCTGGCTAGACGCCACCGGAAACCGGAGTCGGCCGTGGCCGAACATCTCGGAGCAGTAACCGTTAAGCGTTAAATGCGGACGCAACACCACAGAATCTTTGACGCAATTGCAAAACGCCTTGAAAATGCGTATACTTACAGGGTGGCGGCAAATAGTGTTTGAGCACCGTTTTTGCGGAGGTGCGTATGACTGAAAAAAAATCGGTGAAAGTGGATTTTGAAAATTTTTTGAATGTTTTTCCTGTTGGCGTGGCAGTGTTCGATTCCGAACTCAAGTGTGTTTGGGTCAATGAAAAGACCTGCGAGATCACCGGCAAAAGCGTCTCCGACATCATCGGGAAAACGCTATTAGAGCTATCTCCTGGCGTGGAGAAATCCAGCAGATACGAGAAATACTTGAAGACCCTTGAAGACGGCAAGAGACGGCACGTCGTATTTCAATACGAACCGGTGAATTCTAGCTCCGGCAAGTTGCTTATAGCGAGTCTCGATATTCTTAGAATAGATGGACATTTGGTACTTTTGATGCGCGAGACGAGCACCGACGCTAAACAAAATATCGTAATGAACGCGTTGCTCTCCTCTTATCCGGCGCATATTCTGGTAAAGGGAACTGATTTCACCTATAAAATCGTCAACAATGCTTGTGCGCAGTTTCATGGCCATAAACCGGAAGAGATTATAGGAAAAACCGACTACGACATTTTCCCCAAAAACATCGCGGATGAAATACGCGAGGACGATAAGAAAGTTCTGGCGGGAAGGGTGATAGAGAACCGCGAGCGACCGTTATACAACGCAATGGGCGACACGATGTGGGCGCTGAGCACCAAAACTCCGCTCAAGGACGACGATGGGAAAGTAGTCGGGATATTTTGCATTTCCATAGACATTACGAATCGTAAAACGGTCGAAGCCGAACTGACGCTTCTATCCGCCGCGGTCCATCACGCCAAAGACACTATCGTCGTGACGGATACCGACGGAACAATACAATACGTGAATCCGGCGTTCACCAAGATTACCGGCTATTCCTTGGAGGAAGCCGTTGGGCAAAACCCCTCGGTGCTGAAAAGCGGCGAGCACTCGGATGATTTTTACAAGGAATTGTGGGAGACGATAACTGGCGGGGCTTCATGGTCCGGGCATTTCATCAACAAGCGGAGAAACGGGGAGCTTTACGAAGAGGATGCCACGATATCTCCAGTAAAGAACGAAGATGGCGAAATAACGAATTTCATTGGGGTCAAGCGCGATGTCACAAAAGAGGTTGAGCTCGAACGCCAGTTGCAACACACCAATAGGATGGAGGCTATCGGACGTCTTACCGGAGGAGTGGCGCACGATTTCAACAATATTCTGACAGCAATTTTGGGATATGGCGACATCCTCCTCAACTCAATGCCGGAGGACGACCCCAACAGAGCCAAAGTCCGCGAGATAGTGAAAGCGGGGAAAAGAGCCGAGGCGCTCACCAAGCAAATGCTCATCTTCAGCCGAAAACAGATTGTTAAGAAAACCAAATTCAACGTCAATTCTATTGTTAAAGGTATGCGTTCCATGTTAAGCCCCGTGCTGGGAGAGAATGTCGAGTTCCGTGTGATCTTAGCCGAACATTTGCCTCCAATAATGGCCGATGCGACACAGATCGAACAAACCGTCCTGAACTTGGTTATCAACAGTAAAGACGCGCTGGACTACCACAAGAGAGGCAAAATAACCATATCAACAAGTCTTCATGATTTGGAATCCGAATTCAATGACGGGGACTTTCTTGCCAAGCCAGGACAATATGTGCGAATATCGGTGGAAGACAACGGGAGCGGGATGGACAAAACTATCATGGGACACATGTACGAGCCCTTCTTTTCTAGCAAGACGGACAAGAGCGGGACCGGCATGGGGCTCTCCACCGTCTATGGAATCGTTAGGCAGTATGATGGCTACATAACGGTATCCAGCGAGATTGGAAAAGGAACCGTTTTCAATGTGCATTTGCCTGCCGCGACGGATAGCTCAATGGCGTTCAAGGAAGAGACGCATAAAGTCGTAACCGGAAAGTTCACATGCGGATCAGGGAAAGTGCTGATAGTCGAGGACGAAGCGACGGTTCTCGATTTGGCAGCGACAATATTGCAGTCGTCGGGATATAAAGTCGAGACCGCCCTCTCGGCCAGCGATGCCGAAAAAATATTCCATGACTTGGACGGGGAGGTGGACCTTATCCTGTCCGATGTGATTCTAACCGACGCTAATGGCGTTGATCTTGTCGAAAAACTCAGGAAGGTCAAGCCGGAATTAAGAGCGCTTTTCATGTCGGGATACGTTGGCGATGCCGTGGACAGGCTAGACGAACGCGTTCCTGGCAGCTACTTTCTTGCCAAGCCATTCTCCATCAATAGCTTGACGGCCGCTGTGTCCGAGGCGCTGTATGGGGGGGAAGACGCATAGAGATGGATGTGCTATTTTACGCGGTGTTCGCGTTTTTGTTTGGATTGTGCGTGGGGAGCTTTCTAAACGTTTGCGCATGGAGGATTCCCCGCGGGGAGTCGATAGTCTTTCCCCCGTCCCAATGCCCGAAATGCCACCGTCCAATAAAATGGTACGAGAACATCCCCATTTTAAGTTATCTGGCCTTGGGGAGGCGTTGCCGCGGATGTCGCGAACCGATTTCGCCGCGGTATTTCCTCATTGAATTGGCGACGGGTCTTTTGTTCGCGGCCGTTTATCTCAAAATATCCTCCTTGAACCTCCCTTTTCGGATATCAGTTGCGAGGTTGGCGGTGTCGCTGGTGGTCGTGTCGCTTTCCATCGCCATCTCCGTAACTGATTGGGAGCACAGGAGGATTCCAAATAAGCTGACATATCCGGCAATCATTTTCGGGTTGGCCATGGCCGTGGCGTTTCCGGAGGAATGGCGGGCGCCATCCAGATTCATGGCGCTGGGCTTCGCTTGCGCCTCGACGGCGTTTTGGGGGGGAATCATGATTGCCATGGCATATTTCGGCAAGCTCGCCTTCAAGCAAGACGCCCTTGGATGGGGCGATATTAAATATGTCGCCGCGATTGCGGCAGCCATGGGACCGCGGGCAGCGTTCTTTACCGTTTTCGCAGGGTCCGTTATCGGCACGGTGGGGGGATTGGGGCTAATGGTCGTTCGGGGGAAAGGCCCCAGGATGGCGATCCCTTTCGGCCCCGCGCTTGCCGCGGGGGCACTACTATGGATTTTCATCGGACACGAAGCGTGGAATGCCTATATAGCTCTTTTTCGAACTCCCTAAAAAAACATTTAACTCAATAATAATAAAACACTTGCCAATTATTCATCGAGTCCAATTCGTTCTATACGCATGTCGCGGGAACAGGACCCCGTTATGAAGACGAATTTGTCGCAGGGATGAGCGTTGTGGAATTTTCTGGCGAAAGCGGGACCGTTTATAAACATCGTGGTGGAGAGGGCGTCGGAATCGACAGCCAAGGGTGAGATAACGGTGACCGAGTGTTCGCCTGAAGCGGGGTGTCCGGTTCGTGGATCGATGACATGCGAGAATCGTTTTCCCCGTAGGATAACGAACCTTTCGTAATCGCCGCTAGTCGCCACGCTTTGATTCAGAAGTATTAAAACATCGGCGACGATTTTCTTGTCGAAAGGATTTCTCACGCCGACGAGGTACGTGTTTTTACCCAGGGGCGGTTCTGGCAGGCACCGGCCGTTTCCCGCCAGGTTGATCAGGCCTGAACGGATACCGTTTGCCAACGCCGCTTCCGCCGCCTTGTCCACGGCGTAGCCTTTCGCCACCCCGCCCAAATCGAGCTTCATTCCAGCCACCGCGAAACGAACGGTTCTATTGGTGGTGTCGAATTCGAGCTTGTCGAATCCCACCATTTTCATTGTTTCGCTTATCTCGTGTTCCGAGGGGATGCTTCCGCGTTTTCTTCGGAAGCCCCAAAGGCGCATCAACGGGGCAATCGTAATGTCGAACGCGCCATTCGATATCTTGTAATAAGCTTGGCATCGCCGCAGGACATCCCAAAGCAGTGGTCCGCATTTGAACGGGTGCGTTGCGGCAGTGGCGTTGAGTCGGGAGAGCTCGCTATTTGGATTGAACAGGTTGCATGTCCGGTCCACCTGTTCGACTGCGTCGAACGCTGCTGCCGCGGCTTTTTCAGCGACCCCCTTTTTCCCCCACAACTTTATGGTAAGTGGGATATTGCCCATGACCAGTCGTGTCTTTTCTATTTCGACGATTTTTTCGTTTTCGGCCGCCTTTTTCCCGCAAGGTGTTCGCGATATTTCGCAGCCCTTAATCATCGCTAGCGCCATGCCGAGAGAAAGAATCGCCAGAATTGGGGAGGCTATGTTATTTCTCATCTCCGTCCAAACCTCTTTTCGAGTTCGGATCTTGATATGCTAATCATTGTGGGGCGGCCATGGGGGCATGAATAGGGCAAACGGCAGTTTCCCATTTCCCTCAACAACGCCTCGGCCTCTTCCATGGTCAATTGGTCGTTGGCCTTCACCGCCATAGAGCATGCGGTTCTCGCTATGGCCGCCCTGTCCAGATTTTTCGGCGGGGCGCCATCCTCCATGAGACCATCCAAAACGCCCATCAGCAATTTGGTGGCATCGGTCTCGTTCAATGCCGCTGGAATCGACCGCAGGATAAGCGTGTTTTTGCCAAAAGCCTCCATTTCGAATCCAAGCTCACGGAACAATCCGGAATTTCTCTCGACGAACAGTATTTCGCTTCTTGAAACATCCACGGCGGCGGGAATAAGAAGCCTCTGGACTGGAACATTGGCACTGGCTCCAGCGGCCATTAACCGCTCGAACAATACGCGTTCGTGAGCGGCGTGTTGGTCTATAACCACCAGCCCGTCCTCCGACTCCGCTAGAATATAGGTGTCGTCCAGAAAAGCGAGAACCCTCAATCTGGGAGAAGACCGCTCCTCCGTCGGCAATGGTGTCGCTTCGCGCGTGTCCGCCAAATCCGTTGGATCAGAACCGCCTTCCGGCTCCAAATCATCCAGTGGTATTTCCGGATGGATTTCGGGTAGGGCTACCCCGTCCGTGGGCGCCAGCCCCGCAAACGACGGCTGGGTTTTCACGGGAGGAGCGTAATCCACAGCAGCGCCACCAATTATGGCGCCCATCGAAAGAGTGTTGGAGACGGAAGCTGTCGGCGAAGACGCAGATTTAAGCGCACCCATCACCGCCTCGCTCACTATTCTGCCAACCAGAGCGTCCTCCTTGAAGCGCACTTCGCGCTTTGCCGGATGGACGTTGACATCCACTCTGTCGGCGGCCATCTCGATGAAAAGCACGACGGGAGGGAACTCGCCCCTCATTACAAGCGATTCATATCCATTGGCGAGCCCCCTGTAGATGGCGGGAGCCTCGACGGGACGGCTATTAACAAACACCCTTTGTTCTCTGCGAGATTTTTTGGTGAACCCGTGTTTGGCTATGAATCCGGCAATGGAAATCCCGGAACGCTCGTAATCGGCGGGGATGAAATTGGCCAAAGTTTTTTTCCCTAGTAGCGCTTGGATTCTGGCCGGCAATCCACCATCGGGCCCCACCGACACGACGACCCTGCCGTCTATGGTCAAGTCGAATCCGACATCTGCTCTGGAAAGCGCTAGCATCGTCATGGTCTCCACTATATGACGCTCCTCGGTCGAGTCCGAACGGAGGAATTTACGCCTGGCGGGAGTGTTGAAAAAAAGGTCTCTGACGGCCACGCTAGTGCCTTTCGCGCATCCCGCGGGAACGGCGGACACCATGCGTCCCCCCTCAATCAAAACTTCCGTGCCCTCTATGGAATTTTCAGGTCTGGTTTGGAGCTTCAACCTAGAAACAGAGGCGATACTCGGAAGGGCCTCGCCGCGGAATCCCATGGTGGATATCTCATCCATGTCGGTTATCGAGGATATTTTGCTCGTGGCATGTGGCTCCAGGCATAACAACGCGTCATCGGCATCCATGCCGCGTCCGTTGTCCGTGACTGAAATCAATTTCCGTCCAGCGCGTTCAATTATGACGGATATCTGGCCAGCTCCAGCGTCCAACGAGTTCTCAACAAGCTCTTTCACTATCGACGCCGGCCTTTCGACCACTTCTCCAGCGGCTATTCGGTTGCTTACGTCGTCGGAAAGTATCTTTATCACGCTCATTTGTCGTCGCCACTGGGCGGTTCCACCGACACCCCGTTCTCAACGTTGGAGGATTCGGGAGTTTTCTTCACAAGCGCTTCCGAAACTACCGCTTGGAATTCCGGAGAGGATCGGATATTATCAAACGATGGATCGTGCGACAATGGCAAGATCGCTTTCCCAAGAAGTTTCGCCGCTTTGCGAAAGTGCTTCAAGGCGGCTTGCTTATCATTGAGAATCGAGTACAATCCCGCGAGGTTGACGTGGGCCTTCCCTGAATTTGGATCGAGTCCCACCGCCACGGCGACGCTGTTTATCGCTTCTTGATAGCGTTTCTGTTTGGCGAGAGCGGAACCTAGACGATTGTAGGCGAGATGGTCCTTGGGATTCAGCTTAATCTGCCGTCGGAATATCGCCTCGGCTTCTTTTTCACGTCCTGAATAGTAGAGAATACCTCCAAAGAGCGTCAGCGCCTGAGCGTTGTCAGGGGCGAAAACCAAGATGGTGCGAAGTTTGTCTTCGGCTTCTTCAATCCGGTTCTCGGCGAGCAATGCCTTGACCTTCACCAAGTCGGTGTTCACGTTGATAGCATCCAAGTCCCCACTGTCGGCCTCCGGAAGACGATACGTGGCAGGGGGGCTGGAATTGCCGCTCAATTCCATGATGTTTTTTGGGGTGTCGGTGCTATTTCGCTTCGTTTTATCCTTCCCGGTGTCCAAGTTTATAAGGATTATGGTTAGAAGGATAATCACCGTGAACGCAGCGATTAGCGGAGCCAGGGATTTCCCCTGGGAAGACTCGTTTTCGGTTGTGAGGTGTAAATTGCTCATTTATCGGCATTTGGTTCCGGGGATAGCATTTTGAAAATTCCCAGGAATTTGTTTTCTTCCAGAATTTTCGCCTTCCTATGCTTGATCCTACTTTCGTACGCGTCTCGGGCTTCGTTGACTTTGTCCGCCACCACTTCGACTATTGGACATCATTTACCCGACACATTAGTATAGCCTGCCTGTTTGTACAAATCCTATTCTATTCTATTGCCAATCTGCGCGCTTTGAAACACTCGAGCCTCTCCGGCGGGGAATTTTCTTTTTATCTTGGCTATTTGCCGTCGCAGAGACTCGTAGCGCTTTCCCAAAAGGAGTTGCCATCCGGCCATTCATCCCCGTATCACTATTTGATCAACATGCAGTCCCCATAGCTATGGAAGCGCAATCCGGCGTTGATAGCTTCCCTGTAGGCGTCGAGGATGTGTTCCAATGGTGCCAGCGTGGCCGTAAGCATCAGGAGCGTGCTTTTCGGCAGGTGGAAGTTCGTGAGCAACATATCCGGAATCTTTGTCCTCATGGGAGGGCGGAGGAAAATTGCGGTTTCACCCATCGCTGGAAACACGACCCCGTCCGGCGTGGCCGCCGATTCCAGCGCCCTGACGACGGTGGTCCCCACGGCAAGGACCTTGTTCCCTCTTTGCTTGGCGAAGTTGACGGCATCCGCCGTTTTCTGGGAAACAATCCGGAATTCCGAGTGCATGGCGTGGTCTTCGATCTTGCTCGCTTTCACGGGCTGGAAGGTTCCAGGCCCTATGTGGAGGGTCACGCTGACAGTGGAAACCCCTTTGGCTTCGATCTCCTTTAGCGTATCCTTGGTGAAGTGTAGGCCGGCGGTGGGGGCGGCCACGGCACCAGGCCTCTCGGCGTAAACCGTTTGATAGCGCTCAGAGTCCTCAGGGATGTCGGGACGCTTTATATATGGAGGGAGCGGGGTATGCCCGAAAAAGATGGAGACCTCGTCGAACGACGCATGCTGAAGCTTTATCTCGAAAGAGCCGTCCCGATTTTTTTGCGTGACAATAATCGACGCTTTTGGCGGAGGGTCTGAGGTGAAGCCCGTGGGAAGTAGTTCTATCTCAGCACCCTCGGGAATGCGCTTGGCTGGTTTCCCCATTGCCGTCCAGAGCGATCGATTATCGTTCAACGGAGAGACAAGCAGAAACTCCACTCGCCCCCCGGTATCCTTTTTCCGCCCCAAAAGCCTAGCTTTTATAACTTTCGTATCGTTGAGGACCATCACATCGCCAGGAGACAAGTAATCCACGATATCGTGAAATCTGCGGATATCGGTCTTGCCCGAATGGCGGTCCAAAACGAGCATTTTGGAATCACCGCGGATCTCTGGCGGTTGATACGCTATCAAATTTTCCGGCAACGCATAGTCGAAATCGGAGGTCCGCATTGTCTCATCCCTTGATTTTCACTGGAATTCCGGAAACCATAAGGCTAACCGTGTCGGCCACCGCGGCTATAGCGGCGTTGACCCGGCCCGCAGCGTCGCGGAAATCGCGGGCGAGCTTGTTCGCAGGCACTATTCCCATGCCAACCTCGTTGGTGACGATGGCCAACGGAGCGGCGGAATTGCGGGAAGCCTCCAGAAAATCCTCCAAACGCCGTTCCAATGGAATGCCCCCGGTGTCTTCCATGACATTGGCCGTCCATATCGTTAGACAATCCACGACGATGAAGTCGGCGTCCGCGGCGTTCGCAGCGCAGATGCCGCCAGCGATATCCACGGGAGCCTCGATCGTGGTCCAATGCCCTCCGCGCTCGGTTTTGTGGGCTGCCACTCGTATCTCCATTTCCTCGTCCCGAACCTCGGCGGTGGCTATGAAAAATGGCCGTTCCGCGGACTTCGCTAGCGATAACGCCCGCGAGCTTTTCCCGCTTCTGGCACCACCAGTGAACAGGTGTATCCCAGTATCCATTTAAATTCCTCCAGCCAGCATGGTAAAGTCGTTTCAGACTTTTTAAGCAAGCTCCTTAAGGAATCCGTCGACGGTTGCTGCGAGTTGCGCGGCGTTCGCCATGGCGCGCACGACCAACGACGGTCCAGTCACAATATCGCCAGCGGCGAAGACATTGTCCAGGTTTGTCCTTCCCGCGCAGTCCGCCGCGATGTTTCCGCGTTCCGAAAACTCCAAGCCGGCGACGGCATAGGCGTCTTTGTCGGCGGGCCCAACGAAGCCCATCGCCAGTAGGACCAAATCCGCTTCCAATTTGAACCCGCTATCAGGCAATTCGACGAATTTCCCCGGCAGCCCTTTGGCGTTGTAGGACCATTCGACCTTAACCGCTTCAATTCCGGCCACCTCGCCGTTTTTACCGACGAAGCTTTTCGAGGCGATGTTCCATAGGCGCTCGCAACCTTCCTTATGGCTACTAGAAGTGCGCAGTTGATAGGGCCATTCCGGCCAAGGGGTCGCCTCGGACCGCCCTTCAGGCGGCTTTGGCATGATTTCAATCTGGGTCACGGAAACGGCTCCCTGCCTTATGGAAGTCCCGACACAATCGGAACCAGTATCGCCTCCTCCAATAACCACCACCCTCTTGCCGCGCGCCGATATTTCGTCCCCGTCGAAAGGCTCGCCGGATACACGCTTGTTTTGTTGCGAGAGAAAATCCATGGCGAAATGTATCCCGCGCAAATCGCGGCCCGGGATGGGAAGGTCGCGCGGAGTACTGGAACCACCGCATAGACATACGGCGTCGAATTTCCTCCGGAGAAGGTTCAGAGACATATCCTCGCCAATAGCCACGCCCGTCTCGAAGACCACTCCCTCATCTCTCATCAACGCGACCCTCCGGCGGACTATCCCCTTGTCCAGTTTAAAATCCGGAATCCCGTATCGCAACAATCCTCCCGGGGCGTTGGAACGCTCGAAAACGGTCACCGAATGCCCGAGTCGATTCAATTTCGCGGTCAACGCCAGTCCCGCCGGACCGGCTCCCACCACCGCCACTTTACGCCCAGTGCGTTCGACGGGAACTCCGAGGCTCATCCACCCCCGCTTGAAGGCTTCCTCGGCGACCGCGAGCTCAATCTCGCGTATCGTGACGGGATCGTCATTCAAACCAGCGGTGCACGCCGCCTCGCACGGGGCGGGACACACCCGACCAGTGAACTCGGGAAACTCGTTGGTGGAGAGGAGAAGCCGAAGCGCCTCCTCGTAATGTTTCCTGGATACGAGCTCGTTAAATTCGGGAATCACATTGGAAAGAGGACAACCGGCGCCGTGGCAGAAAGGTATTCCGCAATCCATACACCGCTCGGCCTGCTCCTCCACCGCCCCGGGGCTGTGGAAAAGAAAATTCTCAACCTCGTTGAAGTCTTTCACCCTTTCCTCTACGGGTCGATATTCGACTTCGCGCCGCTTCACTTCCATAAACGCTTTGGGATTAGCCATGTCCTGTCACCTCGTCAATCTTGGCGGACGTTGCGTTCGATCGCCTCGTCGTCCCGCGTCATTTTTCCCAGCACCTTCCTGTATTCCACGGGATATACTTTCACGAATAGTGGCGCTTTGTTCGTCCAATCATCTAAAATAGCCTTCGCCTTGTCGCTACCCGTCAATTCGGCGTGTTCCCGGAGCATGCGCCGGACGGTTTCCACGTCGTCCTCGTCCTTTAGAGGCTCCAAGTCAACCATGTCGAGGTTGCATTTCCTGTCGAAATCGTTCAACTCGTCCAAAACGTATGCGAATCCACCGCTCATGCCGGCGGCGAAATTAACTCCCGTGTGGCCGATAACGACGACGCGTCCGCCAGTCATATATTCGCAGCAGTGGTCTCCCACTCCTTCCGCCACGGCGAAGGCTCCGCTGTTGCGGATGGCGAATCTCTCGCCAGCTTGTCCGCGGAGGAAGAGCTTTCCACTAGTGGCGCCATATAGGAGAACATTGCCGGCAATCATGTTCTCGGAAGGATTGAAGCCATCTATCTCAGGGGGTTTGATTATAATCTTGCCACCGGAAAGCCCCTTGCCAACGTAGTCGTTCGCCTCGCCGACAAGATTGAACGTCACCCCTCTCGCCAAAAACGCCCCGAAACTCTGGCCGGCGCATCCGGAAAAATTGACGGTAATGGTGTCGTCAGCCAAACCCGCGTCGCCGTAGGCGCGGGCTATTTTGTTCGAAAGGGTCGCACCCGCCGAGCGGTCGGTATTGGATATCTCCATGTCTATTTCAATCTTTGCCCGCGTCTCGACCGCGGCGCCCAGGCGTTCGAGCAATTTATTGTCAAACGCTTGGTCAAGCCCGTGTTGCTGGGGCTCCAAGCATCTGCGCGGAAGCGAGTCGTCCCCAACGCGTTCGAAAATCCTCGAGAAATCCAAGCGCCTCGTCTTCCAGAACTCAATCGCATCGTTCATTTCGAGCATATCGGAACGTCCAACCGCCTCGTCTATACTTCTGAACCCAAGTCGCGCGAGCAATCTCCTGACTTCCTCCGCCACGAACATCATGTAGTTTACCACATGTTCGGGCTTGCCTTTGAACCGTTTCCTTAATTCGGGGTCCTGGGTGGCGACTCCCACGGGACAAGTGTTGGAATGGCACTGGCGCATCATGACGCAACCCAGAGACACCAATGCGGCCGTCGCGAAGCCGAACTCCTCGGCGCCGAGCAAGGCTCCCACCACGACATCCCTGCCGGTCTTGAGCTGTCCGTCAACCTGCACTCGAATACGTTTCCGAAGATCGTTGAGGACCAGTGTCTGTTGTGTTTCGGCCAAACCCAGCTCCCAAGGGGCGCCAGCGTGCTTGATGGATGTCAGAGGCGACGCCCCGGTTCCGCCATCGTGCCCGCTTATAAGCACCATGTCGGCATGCCCCTTGGACACGCCCGCGGCGACGGTGCCCACACCGACTTCCGACACGAGCTTGACGGATATCCGCGCATCCGGGTTCGCGTTTTTAAGATCGTATATGAGTTGAGCCAAGTCCTCGATCGAGTAGATATCGTGATGTGGCGGAGGCGATATCAACGTCACTCCCGGGGTGGAATGGCGCACCTTGGCGATAATCTCGTTGACCTTGTGCCCGGGCAACTGTCCGCCCTCGCCGGGTTTCGCGCCTTGCGCGATTTTGATTTGCAACTCCTTGGCGCTGGCAAGGTATTCGGCCGTCACCCCGAATCTTCCGCTGGCAATCTGCTTGATGGCGCTGCATTTGCTCGCTCCGTTCGGAAGCGGCTTGAACCGTTCGGGGTCCTCGCCACCCTCTCCGCTATTGCTTTTCCCCCCAAGTTGGTTCATCGCCAAGGCCAAGGCCTCGTGCGCCTCTTTGCTTATGGAACCAAAAGACATCGCGCCAGTCACGAAGCGTTTCACGATTTCCGACGCCGGCTCGACCTCCTCCTCAGGTACGGCCCCAGCGCTCTTGAACTTGAACAGTCCGCGCAACGTGCAAAGCGCCCGCTCCTGGTTGTTGATTTTATCGGCGTACTCGAGGTACGCCGCCTCGTCGTTGGCGCGAACGGCTTTTTGAAGCAAAGTGATGGTTTCGGGAGTCCAAAGATGCCGCTCGCCATCCTTCCTGAACCGGTAGGCTCCGCCACTTGGCAAAATTGCGGGAAGCTTCGGGGCGCGCGCCGCGTCGTAGCGGGCCTTGACCTCCGCCGCCACCTCGTCAATCCCTATCCCCTCTATTCTAGACGGGGTTCCAGCGAAATACTTTTCCGTGAACTCGGCGTTCAATCCAATAGCCTCGAATATCTGCGCTCCGCGGTAGCTGCGCAAGGTGGATATCCCCATTTTGGACATCACTTTCAAAATGCCTTTGCAAAGGGCGTTGATATAGTTTTCCAGCGCCTTGGCGGTATCCGGAGCCACATTGTCGTTTTTCTCGGCTATGTCAACAACGGTTTCCAACGCCAAATACGGATTCACCGCGGTCGCGGCGTAACCGAAAAGAAGAACAAAATGCATAACCTCCCGAGCCTCGCCAGTCTCGGCCACTATGCCCGCTCTAGTGCGTAAACCGCAATCGGTTAGCCGAAGGTTAATGGTGGAAACCGCCAACAGCATCGGAATAGGGGCTTTCCCCTCCGGGATTCCCCTGTCGCTCAGAATTACCACGCTACATCCACCAGCCACGGCTCGCTCCGCGGAATCCGCGAGATCCGACAAGGCCTTTTCCAAACCCGCGCCCCCCGCATCTGGATCGAAAGAGGCTTCAAGCGTCACCGCTTTGAATTCGGGATTCTCGGAGCGTCGCAACCGATCCAAATCCTCGTCGGTTATAATTGGAGTCTTCAACTTCACCATCCGCGCGTGCGACGGAGTTTCGTCCAAGAGATTGCCTTGTTTTCCGATGAATGTCATCAAACTCATGACGAGCTTTTCCCGTATCGGATCAATGGGTGGATTGGTGACCTGGGCGAAAAGCTGCTTGAAATAGCAATACAGCAGTTGCGGTTTTTCCGACAATACCGCCAACGTAGCGTCGTTGCCCATGGAGCCAGTCGGCTCCACACCAGTCGCCGCCATGTTTTTGACGATAATGTTCACGTCCTCGCGGGTGTAGCCAAACAATTTCTGCCGCTTCAGCAAAGTGTCTTCGTCTACCCTGGGGGGGACAACGGAATCGAAAAGACCGCGAAGCGATATCTTGTTCTCGTCGGTCCAGCGTCTGTACGGTTTCCACCGCGAAACCTGACTTTTCAACTCGTTGTCGAAAACCACGCGCTGACGTTCAATATCCACGTTTATCATCTGCCCCGGTCCTAGGCGCCCTTTTCGGCTGACGTTCTCGGGTGGAATATCCAACACGCCCGTTTCCGATGCCAAAACGATGAACCCATCCTTGGTGATGGTGTATCTCGCTGGCCTAAGCCCGTTCCTATCCAGAGCGGCGCCGACGGATTTGCCGTCTGAAAACGCCACTGCCGCCGGACCGTCCCAGGGCTCCATAATCATCGCATGATACTCGTAGAATCTTCGCAGATCCATTCCCAAATGATACGCCTGGCCCCACGCTTGAGGCATGAGCATCATCATGGAATGCGCCATGGATCGTCCACCCGAATAGAGGAGTTCCAGCGCGTTGTCCAAACACGCGGAATCGCTTTGGTTCTCCTGGATTATAGGCATTATTTTCGGTAGGTCGTCTCCGAGAATATCGGAATACAACGATTTCTCCCGCCCGCGCATTTGGTTGATATTCCCGCGGAGAGTGTTTATCTCCCCGTTGTGCGCCAAATAACGGAACGGTTGCGCCAATGGCCACACTGGAAAGGTGTTCGTACTGTAACGCTGGTGGACTATGGCTAAAGCGCTGACCACTTTCTCGTTCACCAAATCGGGATAGAACCTCGGAACCTGCGAGGCCATGAGAAGTCCCTTGTAAACGATTGTCCGGCTCGAAAGACTGACAATGTAAAAACCGCACTCCCCCAAAACGTTGCCCACCGCCCGGCTAACCGCTCTCCTGAGGATGAACAACCTACGCTCAAATTCGTCGCTTCCATCCAGCCCGGGCTTGACACCTACGAAAAATTGCGAAATACGCGGACATGTCGCCCGAGCCTCTTCGCCGGGAACACTCTCGTCCACGGGAACGGACCTCCACCCTAGAAAGGGAAAACCTTCCCGAACCACCGTTTTCTCCACTATGGCGGCGCACTGCCCATAGGACGCGTTGTCCCTAGGGAAAAAAACCATCCCCACTCCGTATTCCCCGCGGGACGGCAAGTCGAAGTCCAATTCGGCCTCGGACCTGAAAAACCCGTCCGGAACTTGAAAAAGGATACCGGCGCCGTCCCCGGTGTTTGGATCGGCACCCGTAGCGCCTCTATGCAGTAGACGCCGTAGCACCTTTATCCCGCGGCTCATTATGTCGTGCGTCCTCTCGCCGTGGATATTGGCGAGCAACCCAACGCCACACGCGTCACGCTCATTCTCAAAACTGTACAGTCCCTGATCCACGGGACGTCCGTCGCGGTTACGCTTGAACATTTTGGAATCCTCTCCAACTCGCATGTCCGAAATTGAGCAAATATCCGGGCGTTGCAACTCCTCCTCCGCCGCGGAAAGGGGTGAAACATACCTCAAGTCCGTCTTATTGAAAGCGGAGTCGGTGAAAAATGGTCGAGAACGAACTAGGGCTTACTGAAAAAGTCGGAAACGTGCCGCTGATTAGGCGACGAACCGCAGGCGTATAAGCATACTCCTAGGTGAAGTCAACGAGATCGGCGGTGCGTTTCCGTCTTTCACGGAATTGGCAAGTGCCTTAAATTGAGCAGAGAATATTAGTCGTCTCCAAGGCTTTTGGGAGGTCTGCTCCCAAGAGTTTGGAGATGACACCATTAAAAAGGCATTTAACCCAATGACAATAAGGCACTTGCCAATTATTCAGCGAACCCGAACTATCCCCCGTCGCCACCTGGGAGGCTTCCTCCCTCTGTGAACTTAGGGCCGCTGAACAATTGGCGGGCCCTAAAGTAGATGCTCCCAAAACCCTTGAGCCAAGCATAAGCCAGTTATTCAGTGGGCCTTACATGCATGCGTAAATCACATAAAGGTTGAAAAGCGAATGGAGCATAACTGCGGAATAAAGTTTGCCTGAGCGCAGGTAAATCCAGCCACAGCATAATCCGAGACATAAGAGCGGCAGAAAATTGCTTACTGGTGAAATGGATGCGAATATTAAAGCATTGAAAAGCAGGGCTTTGCCGGAAGAGAAGTCTTGCAGAAGGGCGCGGAAAAGAAAACGCCTGAAAAGAACCTCCTCCAAGACCGGAGCAAACAGGCAAAAATAAATCGATACGATTATTCTATCGGTTTTTGTTATGATTTTTAGACAATATAGATGTTGACTGAGGTTCTTCACCAACGGAAAATAAAATGTGGCGAACGCTGCGAGCGCGGCCAACATAGCAATAAAAGCAAGAGTCAGCCTGAGTCCTGAAAACATATCATGCTTTTTTGAAAGAGAGGGGACTTTGATTCGGAATCCCCAAAGGCTCGCCAAGCCGACAGAAACGCACCCCGCGATCGCGTATGCCACGACCGTCCCGACAGTTACAGCGCTATTGGGCTGAGAGGCCACCCCAGCAATAATGTCAATGATAATGCGTAAAGAGAAAAAAAACAGCACCCAGTTGAGAGTATTGTTCAATGTTAGCCTGGGGGTTGCTGTAAATCCCGGATCAAGAAAAACCGGCACCACGCGATTGAGGTCCTTCCAGAGCCCTGTTGCGACAAAGCAGAATAATATCAGCATCGTCAATTCACTTCCTGGAGGTCCATAATATATAGCCGCGCCAAAAAGCGACGCAATCCACAATAAATGAAAGGTGACAATCGGATACGGCGAAGGATTATCCTGTATCATCTGTGGTGCTTTATACGCGCTGAAAGAAAGTGCCATAGAGATGAAGGCCATGGGAATCAGACCGAGGAAAAACGCGGATGCTTTCAGGATGAGATGAAGATTAAAAGGATAAAGATAGCTCATCACAATTATGCCGGTCATGAAATATATCATCACCACCGTCAGCCATGATATGATATAAACTCTGAGGATTTTCTCTACTGGCTTTGGGGCCGTATAAAAAAACCATAACGCATCGCGTTCCTGTGCGACAAATCTGAAAAGAGACCCCATGAAAATAAAAACAGAAGAGGCGTATAGAATCGTCAGATAAAGCATGCCGTTCCGCAGGATACCTTCATCAGCGGAGAGTTTTCCGCTGGAGAAGAGGGCAAGGGGGTTATTCATGAGAAACATATAATAATAAAAGCAAAAAAGCAGTGGAGGTATAAGAAAAGTCTGTATGAAGTACTGCCGGTCCCGAAAAGCCCTCATAATGGCAAACAGATAAGCTCTATTCTTTACGGAATATCTGCTTCCAGCGCCGGAAGAATTCCTCATTGGAATTGATGGCAATCCGTTACGCGTGAAAAAACGTATGAACAGAAAGGCAAGCAGCGGGAAGGCCGCGGTAATTACAATGACCTCCCATAAACGCCAGTAAGCTCCTGTGCGGGATATGGAAACAATAAGAGTTGCTGGCAAATACTTTCCAGGATTCCACATTGCCAATGAGATAAAACTCCGTGGCAGGGAGTAGACAAAAAAGATACCGTATGCGATGCATAAAATTGCGTATCCCGGAATCTGCAGATAAGCCAACAAAATACGTATGAGCTTGCTTCTGCTGAAACGTCCGATAAGCTGATACACAATCTGAAGCGAAGAAAGTGAAATGGCGAACACCATAGTCGCGCATGCCGCGACGGCAAGGGATTTGAAAAACGGAAAGCCCAATGCTAGCGATGCCATAAACGTAGGCGGAAAGGCAACATAAAGCGTAAGCGGATTGAAAAAAAGTCGCTGTATGAAGGGAAGTGAGCACAACACCCACGGTTTAACGGGAAGGGCAAAATAACTGTCAAGGTTGTTTTCCGGAGAATGCATAATCGGATTTTTATTTCCGATACCCTCCGCCATCACCAGCCCAATCATAACTATAAGGAAATACGTGCCCAGCCAAAAGATAAAAATTTCAGCGCGTCTACCGAAGAAACGGGGGAAAAAGTCGAAATCGGACATGTTTTCTTTCAGATAAGGATAGCCTTTGTCAATATATATTTGTATGATTTTTTCAGCCGCTCTTTCGGTGAGACTCGCAGAAATGGCGAACCGCTCGGGAACAGTTAGGTCATATTTCATGCGCTCATAAAGAGAATTAAAGCTTTTTTGGCCCCTTTTTAATTTGATTGACTTAAAGAGTATGTCTCTCCTTAACTCCTGGCTGAGCTCCTCTTTTCTATTAACCTTCTTCATCGCCGCGAGTTTTGTGTTTACTTCTTCTTCCAAATCCTCCAGTGTCGTCGTGACAGAAAATGGAAGAGGCGGTAAATGTTTCTCCAAAGTATCAGATACATCGTATGGTATCACTTTGTCGATTCTTTGGATAAACGTAAAAGAAAGATTAAAGAATAGGAAAAAATATAGAAAAAAGAAAAACGCGGACAACAAAAATGAAAATATGCCATGTGTGTTCTTATGAAAATAAGGCTGTCTAACCTTAAGCAGCGCTTTCTGTTTCTTTTTGAAAAAAGACAAAGCATGAACGAAGAGATTGGACTTTATTCTGAATTGAAGTTTCGCCCAGGCTAAAATAAATCTGTATAGGGATAGAGGTTTTTTCATTCTTTCTAGTTACCCCTTGCTTCCCTGCGGTTCGCAGGACTATCTGTTCTCCGCAGTGGTCTTGTCGGTTGTTTCCACCGCTTCACCTGTATGCCTGAAGAACAATTCTTCGAGACTCCCCTCTTTTTTCAGTTTTTCCAATTCTCCCGAAGATACGATTTTTCCCTTGTGCATTATCGCCAGATGATCGCAAATGCGCTCCGCCTGATCAAGAAGATGGGTGCTGAAAAGAATAGCACAGCCTTTTCCCGCTCTATCCCGCATAATCTGATGCAGCTCTCTTGTCGCATAGGGGTCGAGACCGTTTGTCAGTTCATCAAAAACCATGAAAGAGGGATTATGCAACATTGCCATGACAAAAGCGAACTTTTTTTTCATCCCTTTTGAAAAGTTGACGGCAAACTCGTTAAGATCCTCGTCCATTCGCAACCGTTTTACCAAAGGGGTAGCATATTCAATTATTTCGGACGGGGAGAGGCCGTGCATTTCACCATAAAAATCAAGTAGCTCAACAGCACGCGCATAAGGCGGGAATTTGGGCTCATCGGGGACGTATCCCGTTATCGCCATGCATTTATCACGTTCAGAAAAGCAGTCATGCCCGTTTAAGGTCAGCTTTCCGGCATTCGGGACCAATGTGCCGGTTATCATTTTTATCAGAGTGGTTTTCCCGGCACCATTAGGTCCGAGAAGCGCCAGAATCTCTCCGCGCCGTTGCTCAATAGCAACACCATCCACAGCCGTAAACGCACCGAACCTGCGAGTTGCGCGGTCTATTTTTAAAAATGCGGACTCCTCCATAAAAATCCCCTTTCCCGAATATCCCCAGGATAAGGCAAGTAGAACCTGCTAGATAATCGCCCCCCCCATTTAGACCCTCCTGAATAATTGGTTTCCCTACTTAATAATAGTTATCTGAGTTTTGTCAAACAATTCAGTTTGACTATCCTCGGACTTTATCTCAACCCCGTCCCAAATAACTTTTTAAGGATATGAAAAAGCGGCTCTCCCAATGTGGAGCCCCCTGAATGAATTGGCAATATTTTAATTGGGGCTAGCCGAAAAAGTCGGAACCGCACCGATGACATCGTCGCCTTAACCCTGGACCTGAACCTTATTGCCTTACTCGAGTCGCCCCCCTTGGCGGAGTCGGAGAAAAATGGCCGCCGCAATCTCTTCTCGTATTTTCCCTGATAAATCCGCCGTTTTTATTTGACGAGCGCGTCTATCAGACTACATTCCATTTTGCCTCGGTGCCATCGCCGGGGATTGCGTACTGCGTGGAGCCGGTTCGTGCCGGACCGCCTCCGGAAGCATAAGGAGAAAACGAACATGAGTATCAGAAAACAGGCCATCTCTAACGTCGCGGGCCGCCCCGCTCCCCCAAAAGGACCAGGACGGGATAAGCTCATATCGGAGATTTACGGCGAAGATGTTTTCAACATCAAAACCATGAAGGACTACCTGCCCAAACCGGTGTACAAAAAATTGCTCGACACCATCCGCAAGGGTGCCGTCATCGACGATAGCATCGCCGACGATGTCGCAAACGCGATGAAACGCTGGGCCGTGAGCAAGGGAGCGAGCCACTACACCCATTGGTTCCAGCCACTCACAGGCTCCACCGCCGAAAAGCACGACTCCTTCATCGAGCCCGACTCCGAAGGCGGAGTTATGATGAATTTCTCCGGCAAAAACCTCATCCAAGGCGAGCCGGACGCCTCCAGTTTCCCGTCCGGAGGCATCAGAGCCACATTCGAGGCTCGCGGATACACCGCGTGGGATCCCACAAGCCCGGCCTTCATAAAACGCGACGACAGAGGAGCCACGCTTTGCATCCCCACCGCTTTCTGTTCATACACCGGCGAGGCCCTCGATAAGAAAACCCCGCTTCTACGCTCGATACAAGCCGTGTCCGAGCAGGCGAAACGCGTTTTGAAATGCTTCGGCGAGAAAATCGACGGCACGGTCGTGGCAACCCTCGGCCCCGAGCAGGAATACTTCCTCGTGGACAAGGAACTGTTCATGGCCCGTCCCGACCTGGTGCAGACCGGCAGGACCCTCTTCGGCAACGTTCCGCCCAAGCACCAGCAGTTGGACGACCACTATTTTGGAGCGATTAAAACCCGCGTTCTGAATTTCATGTCGGATGTCGACCAGGAACTCTGGCGCCTTGGCATTCCGGCGAAGACGCGCCACAACGAAGTGTCCCCGGCGCAGTTTGAAATCGCACCTGTTTTCGAGGACCTCAACTTGGCGGTGGACCACAACATGCTCGTCATGGAAACCCTCCGCAAGGTAGCGGACCGCCACGGATTGGCGTGTCTCCTACACGAGAAACCCTTCGCTGGCGTCAACGGCTCGGGAAAACACAACAACTGGTCGCTCGGATCGCCTAGCGGAAATCTCCTCGATCCAGGCAAAAATCCCCACGAGAACGCCAAATTCCTCACATTCCTTTGCGCGGTCATAAAAGCAGTGGACACCCACGCAGACCTACTCAGGGCGGCCGTCTCCGGCGCTGGCAACGACCATCGTCTCGGCGCAAACGAGGCACCTCCGGCAATCATCTCCATCTTCTTAGGAGAACAATTGACGGACGTTATCGAGCAACTTGAAAAAGGACCCGCGAAATCTGCGAAGTCCGGAGGAGTCATGCGTATCGGCGTTGACACCCTCCCGGATCTCCCGCGCGACGCCACCGACCGCAACAGAACGAGCCCGTTCGCCTTCACTGGCAACAAGTTCGAATTCCGCGCCGTCGGCTCCACACAGTCCTGCGCAAGCCCTAATATCGTCCTGAACACTATCGTAGCCGAAGCCCTTGACGAAATCGCCACCGCCCTCGAAAAGGTCAAAAAGGCCGATTTCAACAGCGCGTTGCAGAAAATCCTGCAAGGTATCGTCAAAAAGCACAAACGCGTTATCTTCAACGGCGACAACTACACCGACGCCTGGAAGAAGGAAGCCGCCAAACGAGGTCTTCCCAATCTGATCAATACTCTCGAGGCAATCGAGGCCCTCAAAACCACAAAGGCCAAAAAGCTCTTTGAGAAATACGGTGTGTTAAATGCTCGCGAGCTTGAATCCCGCTACGAGGTCTTCTCGGAGAATTATTCCACAACTATCATGATCGAAGGCAATCTAGCCCTCGAAATGGCCATGACAATGATGCTGCCAGCCGCTATCAATCAACAGTCCGCCATAGCGGCGAACATCAAGGCGCTCGAAGATATCGGGGTCAAGGTCGGCATCAAAGAGCAAAAGATTGTATTGGAGAAAATCGGCAAGCTCGTAGGCAACTTGTGCGCCGCTTCCGACAAGCTGGAAAAAGCGTTGGCCAAAGAGGATTCGGTAAAGACTATTGCCGCCATGAACAATCTCAGGGAAGCCGGCGACGGCTTGGAGAAGCTCGTGGACGACGAGCGTTGGCCACTCCCTAAATACGGCGAGCTGCTTTTCGTGTACTAAGCGAATACCAATAGCGAACATCCCCTTGACGGGGAACAGGTGTCCGCCTGTTCCCCGTTTTTTATTTCGGGTTCACTGAATAGTCGGCACGGTTCCGACTTTTTCAGCAAGCCCCACATAGCCCCCTTGGGACGATGTGTAAGCTCCGCGGCTTTTTACACATTGCTTTTATCCGAAGAAGGGTATAATGTGTGCTAGGGAAACGAGGGCGATAATTATGCTGGACACCATCAGGCAATTTCTCATGGGGGACTACAAGTTCTACTTGGTGTTCGCCATCTTCGGAACGGCCATAGCTTTCATTCAGTTGTGCCTGTCGTTCTTCTTCGGAGGCGGCGACATGGATGTAGGTCTGGACGCGGACGTGGATAGTGGCGGCGACATGTCGTTCGGGGACCACACGGATATGGGAGCGGGGGATTTCCGCCTGTTTTCCATCCGTTCCATGGTCGCGTTTCTGGCGTTTTTCGGGTGGGGCGGTGTCATAGCGTACGAGCATGGCGCTAAAGGCCTGCCGGCGTTTCTAGTGGCTTTGGCGGCGGGCGGTGTCATGATGCTACTTACCGCATTGGCCCTCTACGGCATAATGAAACTGCAACATAGCGGCAACATAACCGAAGGCGAATATGTCGGGTGCCTCGGAACCGTTTATCTCAGAATCCCGGCGGGAAGACGCGACATAGGCAAAGTGACGGTCAATGTCAAAGGCAACTCCAGGGAGATCGTCGCGGTCGCCGACGAGGAATTGCCCCGCGGAACCTCCGTGAGAGTGGTCGAAAGGATAGACGGGAGAAGGTTTCTCGTAGAAAAAATATAAACTAGCGCAGGTTAAAAGGAGGCGAAAATGGATAGCATTGGTGTTGTGGGTATCGGGGGCGGCACAATCGGCGTGATAGTGGCCGTTATCATAATCGTCTTCAGCTTGATTCTATTCATCGCGGCGCGTTACAAAAGATGTCCGTCCGACCGGATAATGGTCATATACGGTAAAACCGGCGGGGTCAAAGCGTCGAAATGCATACACGGCGGCGCGGCGTTTATTATTCCTGTCACCCAGGATTACGGTTTCCTTTCCCTACGACCGCTTCAGATCGAGGTCAATCTTGACAACGCGCTGTGTCTCCAAAACATCCGCATCAACGTTCCCTCGGTCTTCACCGTAGGCATCAGCACCGAGCCGGAAATAATGGCGAACGCGGCGAATCGTCTGTTCGGGCTGCATCCCGAGGCCATCTCCGAACTCGCCAAGGACATCATCTTCGGACAGTTGCGACTGGTCATCGCGTCCATGACCATCGAGCAGATCAACACCGACCGAGAGACCTTCCTGCGCAATGTCGAACAAAACGTCGGAGAGGAACTCAACAAGGTAGGCCTACAGCTCCTGAACGTGAACATCACCGACATAACCGATGAGTCGGGTTATATAGAGGCGATAGGAAGAAAGGCGGCGGCGGAAGCGATCAACCAAGCCGCCATCGACGTGGCCGAAGAAGAACGGAAAGGTAAAACCGGGGAAGCCGAGGCGAAAAAGGAACAGCGGATAGCCGTCGCCAGCGCCGACGCCGTCGCCCAGCAGGGGGAGGCCGAAGCCGACAGCCAACGCCGTATCGCCGTCAAACAAGCCGAAGCCGCCGCGGTGGAAGGGGAAAACCTCTCCGCTATCGAGATAGCTAACTCCAACGCCGCGCGCTCCGAGGCCGAGGCGGAAGCCTACAGAAAAGCGGAAACCGCCAACCGTGTCGCGGCCGCCCAAATCGAAAAGGCGAACTATGACGCCGAGAAAGAAGCTCAAATCGCCAGGGCGGAAATGGAGCGCCAGCGGTTAAACGCGGAGCGGATCGTGTCCGCCACCATCTCGAAACAAGAAGTCGAGATCGCCGCCGAGGCGGAGGCCGAAAAAAGACGCCGCGAAGCGAAAGGGGAAGCCGACGCGATATTCGCCAAGTTGGATGCCCAGGCCCGAGGTAATTTCGAAATACTGAAGGCAAAAGGAACCGGTTTCAAGGAGATTATATCCGCATGCGACGCCGACTCCGACGCGGCGGCGAAAATGCTCATGATCGAGAAGCTCGAGGAGATTGTCAAACTGCAGACGGAGGCGATAAGAAATATCAAGATCGACAAGGTCACCGTCTGGGATGGAGCAAAAGGAGACGGCAAAACCTCCACCGCCAATTTCCTTAGCGGAATGGTGCAAAGCCTGCCCCCGCTGCACGACGTGGCGAGCATGGCTGGCGTGGACCTGCCCGACTATCTGGGAAAAATCCAGGAGACGAGGCCAAAAGCCCCCCCTGCGGAAACGTCGAAAAAAGCATCTAAAAAGACAGCTGAAAAAAATTGAAAAACGCGCTATATTCACCAACCCCCGCGCGGGTGGCGAAACTGGCAGACGCGCTGGATTTAGGATCCAGTCCTTCGGGGTGCGGGTTCGAATCCCGCCCCGCGCACCAATAAAATAAAGGTGGTGCCGTCCCTCTGTATTCAGTACGGCGCCATACCCGAGCCATCTCCAATCCTCAAAACATGGAAAACAACTACCCCAAAACCCCGCGGGATATAACTCCAGTGAGTTTGGAAGCTACGGAGGGCTTCTCGCCCTCCATTGCCGAAGGCGATATCACCCCCTCGGGAAACGCCCCGAGCGCTTCGAAAATCTCAGGATTCTCCGTGGTGAGAGCCTTGGGAGCTGGAAGCATGGGAGTAGTGTTACTTGTCGAGAAAGACAAGCGGCGATTCGCCATGAAACTTGCCCGGAAAATAGATTCGGGAAGGAACGATTCCAGCGATGAAATACAACGATTCATCCGCGAAGCTCAAATACTGTCATCGATACACCACCCGAATGTTGTTGAAATAGTGGAATACGGAATTTCCCCCCCCACCAACGATGGTGTTCCATTCCTAGTGATGGAATTCGTGTCGGGATATCCTCTCAACACGTTTCCGGACTTGGAAAAGAAAACCCAGGACTGGAAAATATCCATTGTGAGACAGGTTGCCTCCGCCTTGGAGGCGGTCCATTCGCATGGGATAGTGCACAGAGATGTGAAACCCGGGAATATACTCGTCTCCAACGACGGGACCGCAAAACTTGACGATTTCGGAGTAGCGGAGATCGCGGAATCCAACTCCCGGACAATGCTGGATGCGCTCGGGTCCCCCGCGTATATGGCTCCTGAGGCATTCGACCATGGAAAAACCAAAGACCATCGTTCCGACATCTTCTCGCTAGGCATCGTGGCATATGAACTGATAACGGGCATTAAACCTTTCCATGGCACAAATTTAGATGAAATTAAATCGGCTATAAAAAACAACGATCCAATAGCGCCCGTTCTCTTGGAACCCTCCTTGCCGTTGGGCGTTCAAAACACCTTGGCGGGAATGCTGGCGAAAGCCCCGTCGGATCGATTTCAGTCAATGAGCGATGTTCTAAAGGCACTGTCACCTCCGTACAACGCCCCGTCCACCGCCAAGGCTAAACAAGTCTGGAGAAGAGAAAGATGAGTGCGGGAAAAAACAATAGAACAGAAAACGCTAATCCAGCTTTCGAACGCGTAGCCGACATCCTCGTTGTCGGAGGAGGTGTCGCGGGGATTGCAGCTGCTGTGCAATGCGCCCGTTCTGGATGGGATGTTGTTCTCCTTGAAAAAACCATACTGCCGGGAGGGCTGGCGACACTGGGACTAGTCAACGTGTTCCTCCCGCTCTGCGATGGTGAAGGCAACCAGGTGCTCGGCGGTATCGCGGAGGAGTTTTTCAATGCCGCAGTGAATCTTGGCCCCGGTGTCATCCCCCCAAATTGGAGGAAGAAAAACAAAGAGAACTCCAAGGCCAAAAGGAAAATATGCCGATTCGCTTCCGAATTCTCCCCCGCGACTTTCGCGCTGGCCCTGGAATCCATACTGGACCAGGCTGGAGTGGATGTCTGGTACGACACAGTCGCCACGGAAACAATCGTCGAAAACAATACCACGCGGGGAGTAAAGGCCTTCAACAAAAGCGGAAATGGAATATTGTCGGCCAAAATTATCGTGGATGCTACTGGCGACGCGGATGTCGCGAGAGCCGCCGGATGCGCTATGGTTGATGGACAAAGCGAATTGTCGCCGTGGTTTCTGGAGGCATCCCTCGACTCGGCTCGCAAGGCCGCCTCCCTGAACGCTCCGGAACTCCTCGCTAAAATGGTTCGACTCGGAGCCGATTCCAGCTCCACCGAACCCAATTTCTCCATCCCGGCGTGGCGTGGAATCGACGGCAAAATCGTCTCCGAATCCGCTCGGGAGACAAGACGGCTCATCATGCAACGGTATTTAAACTCAAAACAACCTCAAGACACCTCTCCCCGCAACTTCCCCTTGGCGCTACCCACCCTACCACAACTACGTACCACGAGAAGAATCAAAGGCCTCGCCACTATGGACGGCACGAAAAATCGACAAGACCGAGTTGCTTTCATTCCAGACTGGAAACGGCGCGGCATCGTTTGGGAAATGCCACTGGGAGCGCTGATTCCAGAACGCTTGGACGGTATCCTCGTCGCGGGAAGATGCGTCTCGGCGAAAAACGGCGACGCATGGGAAGCGGCGCGCTCTATACCCGCCGCTGCCACAACTGGGCAAATAGCGGGAATCGCCGCCTCATTAGCTTTGCAAAACAATACGCTTTCCATCGGCAAGATCCCCCCACAATCCGTGGAAAAACTAATGCGATCCCCGCAAATCGCTAAAAATGACAAAAAAAACAAAACACCCCATTGACAATGTGCGCATGCTGTTGTACGAGTAACGAAGAGTGCGTTGTAGGATAGATAATAGGAAAAATCAGGATATGATCGCGAGACGAATATTCATCGTTGTCGCCACCGTGGCGCTGTCGTGGTGGTGTCTTCCCGTGAAGTCCGCCGATGCGGAATTGGCGCCATTGGCCAAGGCAATTTCTGCTGGAAACCCCTCCGATCTCGGAGGCAAAGCCAGTGAATTGGCAGGAAATTCCGACGTTCCAATCGAGTTGCGCGCCAAGGCGTACGCCCTGCTCGCCTTTTCCTATTTTCTGGAAGGGGGCGACGACGCCAAAGACAAGTGTTCGATTCTAGCTGGAGCGATTCCAGACGAGGGGCAATGTGCGTACGCAGCGGTACTCGCCGAATTTCTAGCGGGAGAATGCGACGAAGCGCACCTCAACGAGGCATTGGCTGATGCGGACAAGGAGTGGAAAGCGGTAGGAAAACTAGCGAAATTCCTGATTGCGATATCAAACGACTCCCCCCCCAAGACACTAATCGCCTGTTTCCGCGCATACCGCGATGCCCTGTCTGGTTGCGAGGCCGACACTTGGGCGTCAGCTTGGTTGAACCGCGTTCCAACTTGGAACGCTTGGTTGATCCGCGGGCAAGGCGACCCTAAAACACTAGAGCCAACGATAGCCAGCCACGGAATAAAACAACAGAAACACGGCCCCGTCGTAGACGACCGGAAAAAGCGACTTCAGGCCGTGGCAGACGTACTCGACCTCTATCTGAAAGATGATATTGTCAGCGCCCAAAAACTAGCAGCGGACTGGAAAATCAAATTGACAGGCGACGACAACGCCCCCGCCAGGCTGGCTTTGGACTATCTCGCCGGTAGCAAGTCGATAACAGCGGACCAATTGTTCCAAGCCACTGGCAAGGATGCCGCCCTGTGGATGGAAACGTGCGTTGGAATGTTTGTCGTGGAACTCGCCAACGCAAAGAAACTCGATAAAAACACCCTCGTCTGCTACATAAACAATATCCAAGGCAATGCGAAGTTCCTCACCAACACCCCTAACTTGGCTCGTTGGGGCCAGGCAGCGAAAAAATGGCAGCAGTGGGTGGAAGGCGGCTTTAAGAAAATGGACGGATTGGAACCGTTGCTGGCTAAAAAATGTATATTACCTCCAAAAGATTTGGCCACATCCACCTTGGAGGAATTCATTGCGGACCGAGAAAAAAATTTCCCAAATCGCCCCAAACTTGTCGGCCTCCGCTGTCGGGGCGCGGAGCTAGACGCCCACTTGGCGTCCCTCCCGGAAAACAGACGCAAAGTAGAGGAATTGCGCTACAAAACCATTCAAGACATTAAGGAACATGTGATTAGGATGCTGGAACGCAATCCGTATCCTAAAGGCATTCTCGTACGTTCCAGAAGAGACGATGGAAAAGTCATCAAGCGCACTGGCACCATCGCCATGGGTAATTCCAACTTCCTCGTCCTCCGCAAAGGACATCGTAGAGGGAAAAGATACAAATGGGATGATATCGCCATTCCGTTCTACGAGCAGTTCTTCAATTTCTACGCGAATCAACGAGTCCATTCCAATGGCGCCGCCAACGTCACCAAGGAAGAGATGCAACAAAACGCCGCGGAAGAATTTCTCGGAATAGCCATCCTGTACGACTGGGTGGGTGAATACGAGAAAGCGTACCAATATGCGCAAAAAGCCATAAAAACCTGTCCAAAAATAAAACGTAAGGTTTCGGCCTATATGCTTCGATAGGATTTTTAGCGCAATCGGAGCTTGCTGAATAAGCTAGAAACGTGTGTCAATCCCCTCAGCTAAACCACGGCGGGACTGGCTCCAGCCACACCAATAATTCGGCCCTACTGAATAATTGGCAAGTGCGTTATTTTCATAGTGTTAAATTCCTTTTTAGCGGTGTCATCTCCAAGGTTTTGGCAGCAAATCTCCCAAAACCCTTGGAACTGACTAGCGATTTGAGGCATTTGCCAATTCTGCGAACGCCCTAATTCTGGTTTGCGAGGAAAGCCAGACCTTGACTCCTCTCGAAACAGGCTTAACCTGATGGGAGTACTTGGCAATTATTTAGGAGGCTTCAACTCAATGGAAAAGAAAAACAACATTCCTAAAGCATGTCTCGAGCATAGCGAGGCGTTGTTTCGGGACGTACGCGCGGAAGATCCTTGGAGAATCTTCCGCATCATGGCGGAATTCGTCGAATCGTTCGAGGTCATGTCGCAACAAGGCCCTCTAATAACCGTTTTCGGGTCGGCAAGAACACAACCCAAACACCCCGAATACGAAGAAGCCGTTAAAATGGGGCGCTTGCTGGTTGAAAACGGCTTTGGCGCCCTAACCGGAGGTGGCCCCGGGATTATGGAAGCCGTCAATAAAGGCGCCTTCGAGGCCAACGGAGCCTCTGTCGGCTTGAATATCAAGCTTCCCATGGAACAACAGGCAAACCCCTATCTCACCACCACTATCGACTTCCGTTACTTTTTCATAAGAAAAGTGAATTTTCTTAAATACTCGAAAGCGGTCGTAGCCTTTCCAGGGGGATTTGGCACAATGGATGAGATATTCGAAGCGATAACACTTGTCCAAACGGAAAAAATCGAGCCAATTCCAATGGTTCTTGTCAGCAACGATTTTTGGGAACCAGTGGTCGATTGGTTCAAACACACCCTTCTTGAAAAAAATAAGATTTCCCCGGAGGATTTGGATTTATTCACACTTGTGGATAGCGCGGAAGACGCGGTGAAATATATTTTGGCCAATATCCAGGAATAGGAATAGCCAACTAGGGCTCACTGAATAATTGGCAAGTGCTTAATTTTCATTGGGTTAATGCATTTTTAAGGCTTGCTGAATATTGTCAATGGGGGCTCCATTCGTCCGTCCTGAAAGGGCGTGTCGGCAATCCCGTACCACCCATCAGGTTGCCTTTCGGGTTTATGGGCCAAGCATAGCGCACCGCTACTGGCCACGGCACTCGCGGCGATGAAAGTTCAACTTCGTTTTTTGAGATAATCGCGGCATCGGCCTGGTGGAACTCTTTATTCACTCCAGCCACCGCAAATCCCGCGAGTTTGACATTCCCGCCTTCAATCCGGAGCCCACCCCCCGTATTTTTGAATTTCACTATGATCGCTTTCCCATCCACCCGCATGGACTCGAAAATGGGACCGGAATCCACAACGGCGCGGCCGCGGAGGCGCCTCCTAACCAACAACGCCAAACGCCTACCTACTTCCCGCTTGTTTTTTGAGATAAGATCATCCAACTCTCCAATATCGCTCGCAACCACCATACCAGTGTTGGGAAGCATGAGGGCGGCAGCTTGGAACTCCCTTAATGCGGCCCAAGCGTCATCGAAAAACGATTTCTCCCGGGAATTTCTTAAGCTTGTCAGTTGGACAAAATAAAAAGGGAAATCGCCTACGCCCCAAGCATTCCTCCAGCATTTTATCATATCTTGGAAAAGCGTTCCGTACAGTCTCCCCCCCCCACTCTTCGTATGCGTATCGACATCCCCCTGACACCACACAATCCCCATGAAAGCCATTGGAGTCAATGGATGGAGCATGGCGTTGAAAAGTCCGGATGGCAGGAGGCTCATTCCCGCATTTTTTTCCGAGGGCGAAAGCGGTTTTTCGGGAAGAGGCAAAGTCACCCTGAAACGCCACTTGCCGGACAACGGCAACCTTGTTTCGTTTTCGCCGTCCACAACAACGAACATGGCTCGGCTCTCCCCAGTGAATCCTCCCCCCCCGTAATTATCGAACACGCGCACCGCAATAACGTTCCCGCCCTCTTTTACCAACTTGCCCGGCACCTTGTATAGTCTGGGCGTTCTCCAAGCGTCGGGCGTACCCTCGCCCGTGGCTCCAACTTCGACTCCATTCCAAAAAGTCCGGTCAAAATCGTCCACGGTGCCAAGAGATAATATCAGCTCCTTGCCTTGCCATACAAATGGAAGATTCACTGTCTTTCGGAACCACACCACCCCGTCAATCTTCAGCCCCTTTGACTCCCACGCCCCTGGCAGAGAGATTTTCCCCCAATCCGAATCGTCCAGCTCGGGATTAACGTTAGCTAGTTCCCCGGGCTTCATTGGAGGGTCCGAATACACCTCCGCCGAGCCGACAGCGGCCCTCCACTTCGCGAGCGCTTTTTCATACGCCTTTTGCTGAGCCTTGGATATTCCCATAACATGCGACGCAAGAAGTCCCCCGCGCGTTTTCCGTATCTCCGCATAAAGTTTAGGCCTAGACTTGAGCGTGTCCTCACTCATCCACGATTCCAGTGGCATACCTCCCCAGGCAATGACCACTATACCTATTGGAACAGACGGATCATCCCTCAACAGCTCCCTGGCAAAGAAATAAGCTATCGCGGAACAACGCCCCACCGTACCAGGCAAGCAAACCTCCCAGCGCTCTGGAAGAAGACTGTTCAATGGGTTCGGAGCGCTGGCATGGGGGACTTTGAAAAATCTTATTTCAGGATTTTTAGCGACTTTCTCCTCCCGCTTGGCATCCAGAAATTTGCACATAGGCCATTCCATATCGGATTGCCCAGCGCATATCCACACTTCCCCGACTAACACGTCCTCCGCTTTCATAGCCCCGCCGGAGGAAGATTTAATGGTGAGCGCCCTCCCCTCCCGGGACGCCGGCATGGGGTCGAGCTCGATCTTCCAGTGCCCATCCACATCGACCGTGGTATGTTTTATCTGCCCCGCGAAGGAAACCGAGATTTCCGCACCGGGAACACCCACGCCCCATACGGGAACTCTTCGGTCGCACTGCAAGACAGCATGATTCCGGAAAATCCCGAACGGCTTTAGCGTCGGTCCTTCTGCCGTGGCTTCGCCTCTGAAAACGACTACAAAAAAAACAAGCGCCATGGCCCGCGCCACGC
>WFSE01000152.1 GCA_015486135.1 Lentisphaeria bacterium | reverse complement strand
TCGCTATACAGTTCCAGCGGCTCAATCGGCTTACCCTCCACGAAAGCCTCCCCACGCCCCAATCCCCAAGGCTCGTCCATCCCTACATGGATCAAGCGGGACTCATAAGGCGCGGCCGCCTCCGCTATCAATTTCCCGACAAATCCGCGAACCTCGTCGAAACGGACATTCAGCACCCGTTTGGTGTCGCGCATATCGGCGTAACGCTCGTATTTCAGTATCTGCTCCAGATGCCCCAGCGTCTGGATACATGGGAACATCTCGATCCCGAGCTCCGCGGCGAATACGGAGAGTCCCCTCAACTCGTCCTTGGAATAACGGCCGCGGTTGTATCCAATCAATGGCTCGCCGTCAACCTCGTAAGTATCCTCCGTGTAGAGGCAAAAACGGTTGAAGCCCAACAGCGCCAACCCCACAAGCCGCCCCTTCAGGTAATCAACCGTCGGAACGCCACCACGCGACGCGTCAAGCATAACTCCGCGGAATCGTAACGCGGGAGCATAGGCATCCCGCTCCACCCCCGACACCAAATCCCCGAGCGCGGTCATCAGGTCGGAAATCGTCCCGTGCCGGACGATAAATCCCCCCGCGTCGTCACGGCTGGAGAAATACCCCGACACGTCATCCGCCACCGCTGAAACCCGGATGCCATCACTCAAAGAAAACAATCCGGGACGCCACTCGGACAGCACCCGTCCCACGGCTAATTTGGAAACATTCAACAACACCGCGTAAATCCTCCTTGACTTCCACCTCTACTTTCAACGGCTTTCACCAAATGTCAAACACACCCCCACTTGGGGCCTGCTGAAAAAGTCGGAAACGTGCCGATCCGCCAACATGGAGGAAAACCGAAATCCGAAGCCCGAAATGAGAAATACGAAACAAAATTCAAAATACGAATGGCTCAAATCAGAAATAATACGGCAAAAATGCTCGGGGAGCTAGATTTCGAGCATTTAAATTTTTGGAAATTCGAATTTGTTTCGGATTTAGGATTTCTTATTTCGGGTTTTGGCGTGTGCTTGCCAATTATTCAGTAGGCCCCTGCTTGAAACCGACGGGAACACCCCCTATCGTCACAACAAGCACCCCCTCGGAAGAATTATGGATATTATTACAACACTCCGATTGACGGCGTTCTTGCTAGTTGCGATTTCCGCGGCCGCCGGGCCGTGGGCCACCGCGGAAGACGCGCGAAACATCCGCCATGTCCTGATTTTGGAGTCCTCCGACCTCCACTCCCACGTTGGCACCGGCCCGGAAGAGGGCGATTGGTTGCTTCTCGCCGACCTCATAGACAAGGAACGGAAAAAAGCGGGAGGCGCGTCCAACACCCTCTTGGTGGATTGCGGCGACACCCTTCCCGGCACCATCGCCGGAATCCTCAGCCGCGGCGAATTGGCGGTGGAGATCATGAACGGATTGAAATACGACGCATGGATTCCCGGCAACCACGACTTCGAACTAGGCCCCAAGCGCCTCTTGGAGGTGATCGGCGAACTCCACCCCGCGACTCTCGCGGCGAACCTCAATTTACTCGGAAAGCCCGTTACGCCATGGAAGCTCTTCAAGAAAAACGGCGCGGAAATCGCGGTTATCGGTATGACTTCCCCATACCTCAGCAAATGGTTGTGGGGCGACAACATGGAAGGAGTGGCGTTAACGGACATGTTCGACACCCTCGACAAGGTGATGCCGGAAGTCGCCAAGGCGAAACCAGACATGACCATCCTGGCGATACACCAGGGGCGTTTCCCCCCGGCCCGACTGGACGGCACGCCCCTCGCGAAAATCGCGGAACGCTACCCCCAAATCGACTTAATCCTAGGCGGACACTCCCACCAACTCGTCCCGGGGGAACGCCTAGGCAAAAGCCGCACATGGTACGTCGAGCCGGGCGGACACGGAATCGCCCTAGGATGGGTAATGGCGGATATCGATATCCTCAGACACCGTGTCGCCGACATACACTCCAAACTTCTCCCCGCTAAAAACGCAAAACCCGCGATTTCCGCGATGCCTCCAGACACCGCCGCAAAAATCAAACGCTGGCTGAAAATCACGACTCAAGAATCAAAAAAAATCGTTGGAAAAGTCCACGGCAAAATCTCGGGAAAACCGCGATTGGGAAACCTCTTCCAAACCGCCATGATGGCGAAGACCAATGCGGAAGCCGCGTTTTCGGGCGTGGTTGACGCGGCGGCGGTCCTGGAAGGCGACGTGTCGGAAGCCGACATCTTCGCCGCGCTCCCATACGAGGACACAATCTGCGTCCTCGATCTAGAAAGAGGAGACTTCCTGAGGATATGGCAGGAACAACAGGACCGCGCCAAGGAGCAACGCTCCGCCCTCTACTGGAGCGGCGTAAAAATCAAACGGGCCCGCGATGGAACGCCAAAAATAATCCTCGCCAACGGATCGGAATGGAAACCGGATTCCCCTAAACGCCTGAAAGTGGCCTTCTCCAGCTACGACTTGGCTAGCGGCGGCGGCAGATTCCACACCCTCACGGAAATCGCGGCCAAACTAAAACGCGAAAACCGCGCCCGAGACACACAAATAACCATGCGCCAAGCCCTCCGCAATTTCATCGCTAAAAAATAAGAGTTACAGTTTACAGAAGATGTTGCCTCGCAAAGACGCGGAGAACGCTGAGAGGGGATTTCCCACCATGTAGGAAATGTGGGGATTGTAGTGGCGGAAGCACTAAACCCGAAATGAGAAACTCTAAACAAATTCAAAATAGGAATGACTGAAATTCAAAATGGGGCCGCAATGAGGTGGCAAACGTGTCCGATGAGTTCGGGGTTCGAGCATTTTAATTTTTGAAAATTAGGATTTTGTTTCCTCCTTCGCCAAGGCTACGGCGGGACAGGTCGGATTTAGGGTTTCGGGTTTAGGATTTGGTATCTCTGCACTCTTTGCTTCTCCGCGAGGAACAGGATAAGAGATTCTCTCGCGGAAATCGCGGCAACCCCAAAATGCGCCCCCAACCTGAGTCCTGCGTCCTGAGTCCTGCGTCCAAAACTCACCGTTTATATCCCCAGTCGAGGAGTTTTTTCACGAAGAGATCGCGGTCCGAGGCATGCTTGAACCCGGCTACGACGGCGATAAGGTCCCTCCCCTTCCGGCGACAGGCAATGGCGATGCATGAACCGGCGCGCCGCGTATATCCCGTTTTCATCCCGTAAACGCCAGGACACCTCCTCCTGACAAGATTATTGGTATTGACCAGTTGGGTTTTCTTGTATTTCCCCACGGTGCGAGGTATGAAGGTCATTCTAGTTGAAGACAACTTCACCGCCTCGGGAATACGGGAGAGGGCGTCCGCCAGCATCGCCATATCCTCGCAGGACGCCACATTGTCCAACGACGCGGTCTTTCCAGGCAGTCCGTTGGGATTGAAAAACTTGGTTTTCTCGAGTCCCATCTCCGCGGCCTTGGCGTTCATTCTTTTTACGAAAACGGCGACATCCCCTCCGCCGAGGAACTCCGCCACTTGATACGCCGCGTCGTTCGCGCTTTTTATCATCATAGCCTTGATAAGATTCCCCAGCGACATCTTTTCGCGCGGATCGAGCCAGACACATCCCGTTTTTATGGAAGCGGCCTTCCGCGATATCTTCACCATGGCGTTCGGCGAGGCCTTCCCGGAATGGATATCCTCGAACGCCAACAGACCGGTCATCATTTTCGTCATCGACGCTATGGGAACAGGCTTCTTGGCGTTGAACGCCCACAGCACCTTGCCGGAATCGACATCGACTAGAATACCGGCCTTGCCGGAAAACGGCAACTTGGGAATCTTTCCAACCACCGCCCCCTGGAATGAATATGGCGCCAAACGGCGTTTAGGCTTAGCCGACGGCTTGGGAGTCCCCTTCCTAGGGCCATTCAAGGAATCCCCGGAAGGAATAATCGACGGCTCCGGAACCGACTCCGGAACCAGTTCGGGAGGTTCTTCCGTCTTGGGGCTCTTTTTCTCTTCCGGGCTGGACGGTCCAGATGCCAAGAAAAACATCAAGGCCGCGAGATGCGCGGCGAGAATCACTATAAATATAACGATTATCGATTTTTTCATGAGAAAAAACGCCATCGGGCGCCATAGTGCCAAGGCACTCCCCTACCGCCGCGAAACGGGGAAAGGCCTCGAATCACATCGACGCCCTGTTTAGCGCCGCCATCACGGCGTTGGCCGCCGCCTTGTCTATATTGACATGTGTGCCGGCCCCGTAGAAAACTTTGCCGTCTCCGGAGCGCTTGACCGACACGAACGCCGCCGCCTTGGCATCGGCCGTATGCCCCAATGTCTGCTCGAAAAAGTCGTCCAGCGTGAACTCCACGACGCGTTCGCTATCACGCAAGGCGTGGACCATCGCCGATATCGGCCCGTTGCCCTCGCCCGAAAGCGTCTCCCGCTCACCCCCGGTGTCCAAGACAATCTCTACTCCCACCATGTCGGGGTTCTTCGGTTCGACCCGGGAGAATTTGCGCAGGACATGCTTGGCGGGAGGGTTGAAAAACTCCTTCTCGAAAGCGGCGAGAAGTTCCTTCGCCGAAATCTCGTTCCCGCTCTCGTCGGCGAGCTTTTGCGCCAAAGCGCCAATCTCCGGCAACATCCTTTTCGGGGGGGTGTAGCCGTATTCCTTCTCCAGGATGTAAGTCGCGCCACCCTTTCCAGACTGGCTGTTGATTCTGATCAATCGCTCATATTTACGCCCCACATCGGCGGGGTCGATATGCAAATAGGGAACTTTCCAACCACAACCAAATAATGCCGCCGAGTCGTCCAAACGGTCAACCCCTTTCCTTATGGCATCCTGGTGCGACCCCGAAAAAGCGGTGAACACCAAATCGCCGGCGTAAGGATGGCGGGGATGGATCGGAATCAGCGACGCCTCCTCAACCATTTTGGCGATCTCTGGCAACTTGGAGAAGTCCAGCCCTGAATCGATTCCGCGGGACATCAGGTTTAAGGCGAACGTCACCAAATCGACGTTGCCCGTTCTCTCTCCGTGCCCGAACAAAGTTCCTTCCACGCGTTCCGCTCCAGCCAGCAGCGACAACTCAGTTCCGGCGACTGCGCACCCCTGGTCGTTATGGGAGTGGACGCTTATCGTCGTGCCGTCCAAATTACCATAACGTTCAATGAACGCCTCTATCATGTCGGCGTACTCGTTGGGAGGACGACGCTCGACGGTAGCGGGCAAATTCAGAATGAAATTTTGTTTTTCCGAGGGACCCCATTCGTCTCTCACCGCTTGGCATACCTCCACGGCGAAATCCAAGTCGGTGTCGGTAAACTCCTCGGGGGAGAACTCGTAGGCTATCTTCCCGCTCAATCCAGCATCCTCGATGGCTTCACGCGACATCCGCGTCCCATCGACGGCCATCTGCAAGACTTCTTTGCGGGTCCTGCCAAACACTATCCGTCCATGCAGGTCGGATGTCGCCACATAGCAGTGGAGTATCGCCTCCCGAACGCCTGCCAGCGCCTCGACGGTTCGCCGGATGAGATGCTCGCGGGCTTGCGTCAATACCGATATGCGGACCCCCTCCGGCACCAAGTCGTCCTCTATCAGCATTCTGGTAAAGTCGAAGTCATCCTGCGACGCCGACGGGAATCCGACCTCAATCTCCTTGAAACCTATTTCAAGGAGCGTTTCGAAGTATCTCCGCTTCTTCGCCGGGCTCATGGGAATCGGCAGAGCTTGGTTGCCATCGCGCAGATCAACGGAGCACCACACGGGCGGCGCCTCCAAAGTCCGCTCAGGCCAGCGCCGTTTATCGGGCACAAACCTCTCCAGCTTAACGTATTTTTTCCTTGCCTCGTCCATAATGTTGGTAATATTGCACGCCAAAACGCATTTCCAACCAGTCCCGCGCCCAGATTCAAAGCCATTCCGCACTTGGGGCAAACACTATTCAGTAGGTCCTATTTGTCCAAAAACCCCATCTCGCACGAAAGGACGAATTTCTCCAACAGGATTTTAAGGGAATCCCACTCGCACCTTATCCGCTCCGCTTCCTGCGGGGTCACCCGCCCGTCTTCCAACGCCGCCCCAATCTCCCCGATCACGTCGCCAAATTCGCGCAACGCCTCGGGAACGCTCCCGGCGACATCAGCATCCCCCCTCTCCACTAAAACATCGGGATTCTTTACGAAAATCCCGTTCAGCTCGGCGCAAGCCCACTCCACCGCTATATCGTTCCCGCACGCCGAGACGAACTCCACGAACCTCGCCAATATGTCCACCCGGGACTCGTCGTTCATCTGGTTGTATAACGCGCTGGGGGAAACCCCCAAATACTCCGCCACGGCCTTGACACCGCACTCGGCGCAAGCCGCCTTCATCGCATCTTTGCTAGTCATGGGACATCTCCTAGAACAAGACCTGCCGAATAATCGCCAAGTTCTTTATGCTTACTAGACTAAGTCTGTTTCGAATGGTGTCAAGCTCTCCGCTCGAAGCGGACGGCGTCCGCCACTCTAGGCGCTTGCCCGCCGAAGACGCCCCCCCCCTCAACGCAATAAACGGCTTGCCTCAAACGTTATTACACTGTATAATGGAGAAGAGGGAAGATTTATCAATTGCCAGAGGAACGAAAATGAGCAAAGGGGAATCAGGCCAGGCGATCGCGGAGATGACCATTGCGCTCGTGGGAATAATGGTGGTCTTCCTTGGAGTAATATTCGCTTTCGCTATCGGCAAAGCAAACATAGAAACCCTCCTCGATTGCCGCGGCGAGGCCGACAGCTACGCCGCCAACGATGTGGGAACGACCGCCGGCTTGCCCATAAAGACCTGGGGACCTGGCGGGGACGAGCGCATGTACACGAACGACGACGAGCCGATCGTCGGAACCAACGACAATCCGGAGCTCTTCCAGGGAGAGCTCAAATCGGAAAACGTCGACCTGGTTGGAGGCTTCAGCAAACCCTATATTCGGCGTAATTTCGCTGCGGACATGGCCAACGACTCCATGATTTTCCTAAGGATGGCCAACCTGACATCCTACGACAAGTCGGTAGACCCGGTTGCCGAAGCCAACATCGAAGAATTGCGAGAAGGCTTCCAATCGCTCATATACTCGCCTGACATCGTCGTGCGCAACGCCGTGTTCATGCCCCTATTCGGTTCGGCCGACGCCCCCCCGCAACCACCATCGGGACCATAAACCCATCGCCGAGCCAGCGGAAAAAGCCGACAATGCGCCGAGCCTCCGTCGTCGGCAGAAACACTAAACCCGAAACGAGAAATCCGAAACAAATTCAAAACGCAAATGACTCAAATCAGAAATTAATACGGCAAAAAATGCTCTAGAAGTTCGGATTTTGAGCATTTAAATTTTTTGAAATTCGAAATTGTTTCGAATTTAGGGTTTAGGATTTCGAGTTTCAGAACTCTTTTGAGAAGATTTAATCCGATAAAAGTTCAGGAGTCCCTGGAGGGGGCGGCCAGCGACGCCGCGAAAACCCCTATCTCGTATAGTATCACCAGCGGCACCCCGACCATGAGCATCGTCAAGGGATCGGGCGGAGTGATAAAGGCCGCCACTATAAACGCCCCGATGAGGAAATATGGCCGTATCCGGCGCAACGTGGCTGGAGACACAATGCCGGCCCTAGCCATGACCAGTATCGCCAAAGGCATCTCGAACACCACCCCGGCGCCAAGCATCCAATAGAACATGAAGCTTACAAACGGCTTCAATCTCCAAAAGTTGGCGGCATGCTGTATGTTGAACCTCATCATAATGGATAATATCGGATAGACTATCAGATATCCGCAGACAACTCCCGCGGCGAAAAACAACGACCCGGCGCCACATATCCACACAAACGCCTTACGTTCGTTGCGCTTTAGTCCCGGAGACACGAACGACCAGAAAAACATTATCACAATGGGAAACGCCAGCACGACACCAAGAAGAAGCGACACCTTCAGCTTTATCAGCACACCGTCGAAGGGACTTCCAAGCACCTGCTCGAGCTTCACCTTCGGATAGGCTTGCCTCAATCGTTCTATAGGTGCCAGCACCACCGCCAACACGTCGTTTACCTTAAACGCAGTAAGCGCGGTCATCGCGAGAACCGCGGCGCCAGACTTGAAAATAGTCCACCTCAGCTCCTCCAGATGCTCCCACAGGCTCATCCGTTTTTCTTCAATCTCATCTAGCCCCATCGCATTCTCCGTTTCCAGCGGCGTTCAGATCAAACACCCAGCCATCGTCCCCCTCATAGATAGCCACACAACCAAGGGCTTTCAAGCGATCCGCGTATTTCGCGTAGCGATCGCTCACGAAAGCCCAGCGTGTTCCCAAAATCCCGGCCAGTTCCGCCGGTGTGGGCTTGGCCTTCCCCAAACGCGTCATCTCCAAACGTTCGATACGTCCCGGAAACGCCGCGTATGAGAACATCGGATCCAATCCCCACAAGTAACGCAATCCCGGCCTCGCCCGCCAAAGCATAGGAAAGTCGGACCACACCAAATTCGCGAAAACCGCGCCATCGGGAATGCCGGCGTCCTCGCTCCATTTGGCGACATCCCGGAACGGACGGATCCCCCCGACATGTCGATAGTTATATCCTTGAAACTCCAGGAAAGCCAGCGCCAAAAGCGCAGTCAAAAAATAGGACAACACAACTACGCGATAGCCGCGCAACGCCTGCGGAAGCCCCCCCCAGGCACTCCCGCCACCGCTAATCACGAGGCAAAGAAGGAGCATCGCGAACGGAGCGGCATACTCCATAGCCCGAATCCCCAAAGGCACTCCCAAGAACGCGACAAACGCGGAAAACGCCACGGCCACCACCCCATCCG
>WFSE01000151.1 GCA_015486135.1 Lentisphaeria bacterium | reverse complement strand
TCGACGCCTACGTTCTGGCGTTGAAAGTGATCGACGCTATGAAGAAGCTCACCATGTACGGGGGCGACAAGCTCCTCGCCGCCTGGGAGAGGATAATCATCTGGAAGCTCGAGCGCGCCAGGAAGGCCCTGGACGCGGAGCGGTACGGTCCGGGGTTCGTCGCCTACCGCGACGCCCGCCGCGCGGAGTTCGCTAAGGACTACCCGCTGGCGGTGGTCCTCTACGCCCACCTCGCCAAGGACGACTACTCCCTCTCCGTCCCGAACGCCTCGACACCTTCGAACCCTACGCATGCGTCCCAGCGAAGCCGGGACGCCAGTAAATCGCACGAACGTGTGTCCCAGCGAAGCGGGGAGGCGCCAGAAAACCACACGAACGTGTGCGTCCCAGCGAAGCCGGGACGCCTTAAAAGCACACAGACATCTGCGCCTCAGCGTAGCGGGGAGGCGCCTTCAAATCGGACGAAGTCCGTGTACGCGGAGGCGGCGGGATGTTACGGGCCGAAGTGCCTGCTCGCGCTTTCCGCGCTGGGGAAAGACGCCGTAAGGAAAAAGGTTTATTCGCTGGCGAGGTCGGTGCTGCTGCAAAAACAGTTGCTGAAGCGAGACGGCAAGCGGATGATCCCGCGCGTGAGGAAAAGGATCGAGGACGCGCTGGCGCTGGACGCCGCGCTTCTCGCGGAGGTAAAGAAGGTTCCGACGGGGAGGAAGGCCGCGGAACTCGCGCTGAAGCGACTGAAGACCTTTGTCGCGGAGAACGAGTTCGGGCTCTACCGCGGCGAGGCGCTGCTCCTGATCGCGGACCACGCCATGAACGTCCTTTTCGATCCGGCCATGGTCGACGCGGCGCTGGCCGAGGCGGACAAGTGGTTCAAGGAATCGGACGACATATTGAAGACCGTGGGGCTGAAAACCGGCGTGCCGAAAGTCCCGTTCAAGGCGTCCGGCGTGACTCGCTCCCCGGCGTCGCCTTTCAAGATAGACCCCGTATGGGGGAACATCGACCGGGCGCCGCTGGCGCCGGAGATGGTGCTGAACCGCGCCACCTGCTATTGGTATCTGGAGGAGTTGAGGGCGAAGCTGCACCGGATGGCGGGGTTCATGGCGTTCTACCATGGAGACGACAAGGAGGCGTTGCGGCGCTACAGGCTGATGCGGAGATGCGACGCCATGGGCCGCGCCTGCGAGGCCCGCGGGGAGTGGGGCGACTACGACCGGCTGGTCTGGGGAGCCAGACACGGCTTCCTCTACGCCTCCCCGGAGGAGCTGGAATCCTTCGGCGGCAGGTTCCGCTTCGCCACGCTGGTGGCGGATTTCCGGTACGTCACCATGCGCTTCAAGGAGAGCGCGGCCATACACCGGAGGATATTGTCCGGGGAGATTGGACATCCCCCGAGAACCCAGGAGGCCTACTCCCTGTACATGCTCGGATGCGCGGAGCACATGGCTGGAAAAAGGCTGGAGGCCATATCCCACTTCAAGCGCGCCGCCGCCCTCGCCCGCTCCGGGAAAACCGCCGAACGCGCGCTCTACGCGGCGGGCGCCAATTCCGCGACTCCGGTCGCCCTCGGGAAGCTGCCGTCCGAGAAGCTGGAGAAGATTCGGACGGAGGGGATGGAGATGTTGAAACGCTTGATCCGGAGCGGGCGCTGCAGGGAGTTCGTCCTGAAAGCCAAGACCGCTCTGGCGGTGGCTCTGGCGGACAATGGGGACAAGGGCGGGGCTTTGGCGCTTGTCAAGTCCATAAAGCCGATGAACGACGAGGAGCGACGCGTTAAAACCGCGTATCTATATCTTTTGGGAAAAACTCGATAGGGAGGATGTTCACGATGAGAATTCGAGCCATTTTCGCAATCGCCGCGGTGTCGGCGGTTTTCCTGCTTTTCCATCCGGGATCGACGCGGGCGGGGGATGATGACAAGAAAAACGTAGTGACCCCTAGAGGGGATCAAAAGGTGGAGGACCCGTTGGATCCAAAAGACCACTACAAGCTCCGCGACGACGCCGACGTGTTCGCTCCGGAGGACATGAGGGAGGGAAGCGACTTTATCAAGGGGAAAACCATACATCCCCCAATCGGCTGGCATTTCCTTCCCGTGGATAGCGACGGTCATTACGCGATAATGTTCGAGGAGCCGGGAGACTATAGGCACATAACCCCGAAAAGAGGTCCGAACGAGATACCTTTGAAGTGGATTGTCCAGCGCCCCTCCACCGCGGCGCGGTTTGGAATGAGGTCCACCGGCTTGATGGGGGCGGGTGGTGGCAAGGAGGGCGGAAGCCCGGCGGCGTGGCGGGTCGCTTTGAAACAGCCGCTCGATCTGGTCATCGACTCCGACAACAACGATGGATTCGACATCCCGAAGGCCTACCCGAAGACCTCCTCGAAGACCTCCGACCAGGGCGCTCTGGACGCCCAGGACAAGGTGGAGATGAAGGACCCGGGCAAAATAATCGGCGTCAACACCGACGACTCCGACGCCGATGCCGACGCGAAGCTTCTTGGAAAACCCGGCAAGCCCGGTATATTCGTCAATGGCGGGATACCCGACTGGGCCGACGGGTTCAACCGCTACGAGAACACCGATGCCGACATCAAAAGCGCCAAGGACAAGTTCGTCCCGATGGTTGTCAGGATACACAAATCCGTCGATCTTTCCAAAGCGAAGCTCCGCTTCGTTTACGACGATTCCAACCCGGCCCAGGAGCTCCGCGATGGCGAGGGCAACGAACAAAAGCCATTCGTCTACAAATCGCCGGCCGATTTGGATGGCTCGCTCCGCATATGGTTGAAAGATGCCAAGGTGGCCCGGAACTACCATTCCGCTATGGATTCGTCGAAGCCCGGCGACTACGTCCCGTCGTGCGATTCCTCGAAAACGAAAAAGCTTGTGGAATACAAGAATCTGGACAAGATATTTAATTTCAATCTTGTTGGCGAGTTCAACGAGGCGATCATCTATGTCGAGGCGTTGAAGCCCTCCAAGAAAAAGCCCTACGTCGTACGCGTCGAGCTCGACCCCGATGGCGACGGCGACAAAGCCGGCTGGGACTACGCCGACGAGGTGAAGGTTGGCGCTCGTGAGATTAAGATAGTCATGCCAAGAAACAAAGAGAATGTGGGATGGGGCAATTACAACAAGATTTTCACGAAAACCGCGCCATATTGCTATGAATACCAAGGAGTGGCCACTGACACTTCCTATGGCGACAATAACAAAAAGCGTGTCAGGGCGATAAGGGGGGGAATAACTCCGGCCATACCTTATGAATGGTTTTTCAAAAAAAATCCGGACAATAACGGGAACAAAAACAATGTCGGAGGCACGATCACCCCGAATGAAGGGGATACGAGTCCCTCGACGCCCATTCACGCGCCTCCTAAAAAAGTCAATGCGGCGAACAAGCCGCTTGAAGACACGCTTGTGTTGAGGTTGCGGGACTACAAATATGTGAAAGACACCAGGATAGTGGAAATCTACAAGGACCACCTCGCGAGGGATGTGGCGAATTTCTTGGATGGAAAAAGTTCGAATCCAGTCACCCTTTCGGATAATTCGAAAGTTTACTTGGATGAAAACAAAGCTCAACCTTTAATTTTGGGGTGTTCAACTTCGTTTGTTCATGCTCATAAAGGGGAAAAGGGAAACGCCCATAAACTCTGGAAAAATCTGAGGGAGAAACAAAAGTGGATCGAAAATATAGGACAGAAATACAAATGGGGGCCCAACGCCAACCACAGAACGCTGGGCTACAGATGGAAAGTGTTCACGGAGGGGAAAAGGATTAAGCTCAAGTGGAATGACAAGGTATGGCTCGGAAAGAAGAATAATGGGAAACTGGTTATGCTGCATCCGTCAACTGTGATAACAGAAGGAAACGGATCCACGGCGAAAACATATTCCGCAGATAATCTAACCCATAAATTTAGACACGAGACAGTTAAAGATTATTATGATATGCTGAAGAAAAAAGGTCCAAATTTCGAGGTTCCAATTCCTAAGCGTAGGGTCTGGATACTTCAACCACCAACGAAAAACAAGGAGGATACGGAAAATGAATAGGCTAGCGGGGTTGGTGATGGCCTCAATGGTTTTGTTGCGCGCCGTTGTATTATCGGCGGATGACGAAGCGGCGGCGGACAAAAAGAAAGAAGGCGAGATGGTCAAAATTCCCTCTGGAAGCTTTATAATGGGGATGGACTACGATGAGGATTTGGAAAACGAGGACTGCGCCCCCAAGCACAAGGTTTATATCAGCGCCTTCTATATGGACAAGTACGAGGTGACGCAGGGGGACTACAAGAAGCTGATGGGGAAAAATCCCGCTGCGACAAAAAAAAGGATTGCATTAACGGAAGCCTTGAGAAAATCGGAAAAGGTTAATCGTTCATTTTCTCCAGTAGGCAAAACATATCCAGTTATTGATATAGCATGGTACGATGCGGCAAGATACTGTAACGCTCGCTCCAAAGCGGAAGGATTGGAGCCGTGCTACGACGAGAAGACGTGGGAATGCGATTTCACGAAAAACGGTTATCGTCTTCCGACCGAGGCGGAATGGGAATACGCCTGTCGGGCTGGTAACAATACGAAATACTTTTTCGGAAATGATAAGAAAAAACTTATTGAATACGCAAATTACTGGCCCGACAAAGATGCCTGGAACGATGTGTTTTATAAAAAGGGTTACTATGAGGAAGAGGGAGTTATCTGGAATAAGCCAATGCCGCGGCTTTTACCTGTAGGATCAAAAAAACCAAATAAATGGGGATTATACGATATGTTGGGTAACGCCAGAGAATGGTGCAATGACTGGTATGATGAAAATTATTACAAAAAATCACCTGTAAAGTCCCCTCATGGTCCCAAAAAGGGAGAATATAAAATTTTAAGAGGAGGCGGATTCAATTTTGCAGATACTCCATGCGGTTACCGTGATTATGACAACCCAATTGAAAAAAGTTCCACTATCGGCTTCCGCTGTGTTCGCAACGCTCCAAAAGAGGAGAAGAAAGAAAAGGATGAGAAGAAGAAGAAATAATATTCATGCCCTGAGAAAATGCGGGATTGAAAGCATAATCCTGGCAATGGTGATATTCCCATTTCTCATCAGAGCTCAGGACAAAAGCGGTGAGATGGTCAAAATTCCCTCTGGAAGCTTTATAATGGGAATGGACTACTTTTCGCTTACGGGGCCTGCCCCGAATGGCACTTACTTAAGGGAATAAAATCCAAATATCTGAACTTGGAGCATCGCAATCCTCGGGCATATTTGTATGGCGTTTGCAGCTCCGTTTTGGCTGGCTGAAAAACTCAAGATACAGACTCGAATCAGATGGTTTTCACCATGCGGCGGAGCTTCCCATCCAGTCCCGGAAAATCTAATGATCCCCAAATCACCTTCAACCGTTCATTTGACCTTAAAAACCCCTTAAGTAAGTGCCATTCTGGTCAGACCCGAATGGACTGCATCTCGTCCTCCGACGCGGAAGCCGCGCTTGCTATGTTCAGCAAATTCGACCGCATCTTGGCGGTGCTGGATGTCCCGGCCGCGGGTGGACGCGCGGACAACGATATCCCCGACGAAGTGACGGCCCTCGTGGAACAACGAGCCGAGGCTAGAAAGGCGAAGGACTTCGCCGCCGCGGACGCTATCAGAGACAAACTCCTCGCCCTAGGCTGGACCGTCAAAGACACCCCCGATGGCCCAGTCGTCAAACCGGCAACGTGAGGCCCTCCCCTTATCGGAAATACCGAATGGGAGAGGTCCACGAAACACACGAAAGGCACGAAAGTTTTTTTGCCTCGCGAAGACGCGGAGAGCGCAGAGAGGGAAGAGGGGGGAATTTAGCCACGAATCTTCACGAATCAACACGAATAGTTCGTTCTTTGCGCGCAAAGAATCAAATCGGGGTCTAAATCGGGTTCTAAATCGGGGTCCGACCACTTAAGAAGCCCGAAAAACTAGTTTTTCGAGCGTAGCTATATGGGTAATGACGTTAAAAACCTTCCTTAGAATCATTTTTTAATACATTTTTCTGGTTTTAAGATTTAAAACTTGACATTTCCACCTATTCCGACAAATTACCTGGAAGGACAAATTGAGGGGGC
>WFSE01000150.1 GCA_015486135.1 Lentisphaeria bacterium | reverse complement strand
ACCACAGAGAGCACGAAGCTCACGAAGTTTTTTCATCTCCGCGGACGGAGATGAAAAAGGCTTTCACAAAGAAAATCCTCCGCAAGGCGAAAAACCTTTCGTGATTTTCGTATATTTCGTGAACCCTCTCCCCCAGCTACAAACCCTACAATTCCTAGATGGTAAGAATCTCCCCTCTTCTTTCTCCAATCAAAGCCGTCGGGTGAATTTGGCGGGCCAGGATACGGCCTGCCAATTCACACGATCTCCGTGTTCTTAACTCCTCCGTGTCTCCAGCGAAGCGGGTGGTGAGGTAAATCTTACTAGAATACCCAGGGTCAGTTCCGCACTTTGACTAAAACCACAATTAACCTGTCCCTAAGAAGACTCTTGCGACCTTATGTCCCCCTGTCCATCCGTCCCCCCGTCCGGCAATCACCGCCCCAGAATGATTAATCACTTGGCGCTTATCCGCGCATCCGCGAGGAATCGGAGCATTAGTCCGCCACTAGAACCTCCTCCCGCCGGAGGATTTTAAGAGCTCTTGGACGCCTCGAGGTTGAGCATCTTCTCGGTGGCTTGTATGGCGGCCTCTATTTGGTCGCTATCGACACCGATGGTGGAATAAACCGGGTCTTCCCCGTTGTTCCAGGATATGGTCGTCTCGACCAACGCGTCGGTTTTTCCGCCGGGAGGTATATGCACCTCGTATCCGACGAGTCTCGGCGCCTTCATCCCAAGCTCCTTGAGAATCTTGCGGACGGCTTTCATGAACGCGTCGTATCCGCCGTCGCCGCTGGCGGTAGCCGAATGTGTTTCCCCGGCGTATTTCATCGCCACGCGGGCCTTGGGCAGTTCGCCACTACGAGTGGTTATCTCGTAGTCGGTGAATTCCATCACTTTGCTTTTCCCGGAATGCATGACATCCGAGATTATCACGGGAAGGTCCGCTTGGGTAAGCTTTTTCTTTTTGTCGCCGAGACGTATCACCTCGCGCAAGACACGGTCGCGGGTCTCCGCATCCAGCTCGACCCCCATCTCTTCGAGGTTTTTGTCGATAGACGCCTTACCGCTCAATTTGCCCAGCGCATAGGTTCGCCTTCTGCCAAACCGGGACGGCAGAAGCGGATTTGCATAAAGATCGCCTTTTTTGTCGCCATCGGCGTGGACTCCGCATGTTTGCGTGAAGACGTCGCTTCCGACAATTGGCGCGTTTGGCGCGAGGCGCTTACCCGAAAAGGTGCGCACGAGCAGGGAAACCCGAGACAGCTCCCTCTCGCGGACGCGGATTTTCCGTCCGGTCATATCTCTTATCGCGGGGACGACCTCGCACAGCGAGGGATTTCCCGCCCGTTCACCAAGACCGTTGACGGTGGTGTGGATACCGTTTATTCCGGAAATGGCGGCTTGGAGGGAGTTAGCGGTACCGAGTCCGTAGTCGTTATGGCCATGGAAATCGAACCGCTGCTTGGGAAACGCCGCGAACATCCATTCCAAATAGATTTTAAGTTGCCTGGGATTGAGGATTCCCAAGGTGTCCGGCAACATGAATCGCCTTATCTCGAACGATTCCAGTGCGGAGACGATAGCGTGCACATACTGGAAATTCTCCGCGACGCCGCCCGACCAGTCCTCCAAATAAAGGTTGATCCCGATTCCCGCGGACTCCGCGTGTTCGAGCACCCTCTTGATATCGTCGAAATGCCTTTCGGGAGTCTTCCCCAGTTGCATCCGGCAATGCCTCTCGGAGCCTTTCGTCAGGAGATTGACCACCTGGCCACCAACGTTGGCTATCCAGTCGACCGACTTCCCCCCGTCGACAAAGCCCAATATCTCGATACGGTCGAGCTTGCCGTTCTGGTCGGCCCACTTGATTATCCTCGTCGCGCCCTCTGCCTCCCCCTCAGATACCCTCGCCGACGCAATTTCCACGCGGTCCACACCAAGCCTTCCCAAAAGGGCGCGCGCTATTTGAAGCTTCTCCTCGGGGGTGAAAGAGACCCCTGGCGTCTGCTCGCCATCGCGCAACGTCGTATCCATTATTTCCAAATAAGTTCCCATTTACAGCTCGCTTTCCCAAAAAACACGGGCAATTCCAACATCACATCAGCTTCAAGCCCGGCAAATCCTGTATATCCACCAGTCCAACAAGCTTCCCCTCCACATCCACAACTATTATATCGTCAATATGCTTGCTTTCCACGATTTTCAACGCCTCCACCGCCATGTCATCCGCCGACAACGTGGCCGGATTCCTAGTCATCACTTCCGAAACGGGCTTGTCGAGAACTTGCAGGTCGCTCTCGGCATGCCTCCGGAAATCGCCGTCGGTGAAAATCCCCAACGGTGCGCCATCGGCGTTCACCACGACCGCCGACCCGCTCCGAGCCTTGGTCATGGCTAGAAGGGTGTCCTTGACGCTGGCGTCCGGGCCCAAAACGGCCAACCGCTCGCCGGAACGCATGATGTCGGAGACCTTCATCGTCACCGCCTTGCCGATCGCACCACCAGGATGCAACCGACCGTAGTCGTCCTTGCTGAAACCGCGGAGCCGCAGGAGCGTCATCGCCAACGCGTCGCCCAGAGCGAGAAGCGCGGTAGTGGTCGATGTCGGAGCCAAGTTGAAAGGACACGCCTCCCGCGGAACCGGCATCTCCACCACGATATCGCTCCAGCGCGACAAGCTGGATTCCTGTGTCGCCGTTATAGCCGCGATTTTCGCGTTCAGCCTTTTCGCCGACGGCAACGCCTGGAGCAGCTCCTCCGTCTCGCCACTGTAGCTCAAGGTTATCAAAAGGTCGTTGGCGCTCAGCAATCCCAAATCGCCGTGCATCGCCTCGACGGGATGCATGAAAACGGCGGTGGAGCCGGTGCTCGACAACGTGGCCGCGATTTTTTTCCCGATATGCCCGCTCTTCCCGACCCCGGAAAGCACAAGCTTGCCACCGCCATCGAGAACCTCGATGCACGCCGACACGAGCTCGACAAACCCGCCATCGAGATTGTCACGCACATTCGCCAAGCCCTCGATCTCTATATCGAACACATCCCGGGCTAGTTCCAGCAATTTATCTTTGTCATTCAAATGCTAATCCTTGTTTCCATACGACGATAGCCGTCGAAACCGAACAAGGAACCTAGCACTACATACCACGCAATTCAATACTTCATCCCCCCCCCTTCCCGTCACTTCACTTCCCGATTTCTCCGCCATCCAATGCTAAACGCTCCAAGGCGCAATTCTACATAGGGCAAAGCGGCTACGGAAAGACTGGAGCGTGCGCGAAACACGCATTGCCGCCAGAACTTGAAACGTTTGGCGATAAAACACTTGGTGATTTTTCAGAAAACCTCAATCAATAGAATCAAATCGTGAATCCTCCCTGGCAATAGACATGCTGGTCTCGCATGTTATATTCGCAGGAGTGTCAAAAGAGGAGAATCCATGCTTGGTCAAGACCCCATCCGCAAAAGTAGTGGTATGGGACGCGTATGGAACCGAGTCATAGCCGGTTTCATCCTGGTAATGCCTATCGCCATAACCTTGGGCATCGCCACATTCCTGTACAGGCTCCTCACCGATTGGGCCGGGGTTGTCTTGCAATGGCATGTGTTCAAACACAAGGATATTCCCGGGCTGGAAACCCTTATTAGGCTTGTGTCGTTGGTTCTCCTGGTATGCGTTCTTTACCTGATTGGTTGGGGTGCGAGATTCGCGATCGGGAAGAGAGCGATTGTAGCGGCGGAACGCTGGATGCTCAAAATCCCCATGTTGAACGTGGTCTATTCGACAATCCGACACATTATTGATGCCTTCACCACCCGTAAAAAGGGAATGTTCAGGGAAGTGGTTCTCTTCGAATACCCGCGCAAGGGCATCTATTCCATTGGTTTTTTGACTAACGACAACGAGGAGAACTGGGAGCTCTCGGAAAAAACCGGGACGCATCTACTGAGTGTGTTTCTTCCCACCACCCCCAATCCCACCAGTGGGTTCCTTTTGTTTATTCCCAAAGAGGATTGCGTAATCCTTGATATGGGAGTAGCGGAAGCCATGCGGTTGGTGATCAGCGGTGGCACCATCTCGCCAAATCAAAGTCTGACTATGAAGCCGCCTGAAACGGCAACCGTGGAAATAAGCAAAACCAGCCAATAGCTTTACCGAGCCATGATTAGGCATGCGATCAACACTTTGCATCGACGGCGAGGGAAGAAAAATGGTGGGCGTGACAGAACTCGAATCTGTGACCTCCACGATGTCAACGTGGCGCTCTAACCAACTGAGCTACACGCCCTTGAATAAAGGACGGCGGAATCTACATCCACCATAAAAAAAAGCAAGAGGGAGTAGATGTTCTTTGTTGTCTCCGGACTAGGAGGTTGCCACGACGCGTTTTGCCACGCTAGACTCGTAAGCATCGAAATCGGGGATGGATATTCTGGCGGCACCGGACTCCATCGCCGCTTCCGCCACGCGGCGGGCCACTCGGGGGACCACACGCGGATCGAAAGGTTTGGGAATTATAAATTCATGTTTCAATGGAATGTTTCCATCGAATACCCCGCGAGCCGCATCCGCTGGATAGGCATTAGCCAAGACATTCATAACGTCCGCGGGGATTTTCTCGGATGCCAGTTCGGCAAGGGCCATCGACGCGGCAAGCTTCATATTCTCGTTTATATCGGACGCCCGGACATCCAAGGCCCCCCGGAATATCCCAGGAAAGCCTAACACGTTGTTGATTTGATTGGGAAAATCGCTCCGTCCCGTCCCTACCACGCCAGCCCCCGCCGCCACGGCTTCCTCGGGCATAATTTCGGGAGTGGGATTGGCCATTGGAAAAAGGATTGGAGCGGTGGCCATTGAAGCTACCATCTCCCTCGAAACGCATCCCCCCACGGAGAGGCCAAGAAACACATCCGCGTCTTTCATCGCCTCCTCCAAGGTTGATGCTCTGGCACCAACGGCAAACCGTTGCTTCTCGGGAGTCAAACCAGGTCTATTCGCGGATACGGCGCCCTCGGAGTCGAACATAGCGAAATTCGCCCTGTTCGCTCCAGCCGAGACAAACATTTCCGCACAGGCGATACCGGCGGCTCCGGCCCCGTTCACTACAACCTTAACGTCTTCGATTTTCTTTCCAACCAACTTCAATGCGTTGGTTACCGCGGCCAACGCAATAATCGCCGTTCCGTGCTGATCATCGTGGAACACTGGAATGGAAAGCTGTTTTTTTAGAGCCGCCTCTACATCGAAACAGGCTGGAGCCGCTACATCCTCGAGATTGATTCCACCAAATGTGGGTTCGAGTCTTTGTATGGTTTCCACCAGCTTCGACGCATCTGTATTTCCATCGGCACCACGTACTCCCCCCAAGCATATGGGGATAGCGTCAATGTCGGCGAACCGCTTGAAAAGAACACCTTTCCCCTCCATGACAGGCATACCGGCGGCAGGTCCAATATTGCCTAAGCCCAACACGGCGGTGCCGTCCGTGACTACCGCCACGAGATTTCCCTTGGAGGTGTAGCGCCAAACATTCTCGGGGTCTTTTTTGATCTCCAAACATGGGGTTGCTACTCCTGGGGTATAGGCTAGGGAAAGGTCTTTTTGGGTGGCGCAGGGCTTGGTCGAGGATAAAGATATTTTTCCCGGCACCGGGTCCGAATGGTAGCGCAGGCTTTCATCTCCAGCAATATTCGACATCGAATCGAGTTCTCCTTTTCTGGCCACTGAAGCGCCAGTTGCGGCTTCTGTTATTTGCCATTTATATTTCGCTCGATGATTTTACATTGAAGCGAGACGAATGCAAGGGGCTAGAGGATATGCCATTGTCTTTTTTATGGCAAAAACACCTTGACACGCGGTTTTCTTGTTATAGTTTCACGCCTTGCCGTGGGCGTGGCCTTGGGAGGTCGGAGCTTTTAAAAATACATGGTGGTTGTAGCTCAGTTGGTTAGAGCGCCTGGTTGTGGCCCAGGAGGTCGGGGGTTCGAATCCCCTCATCCACCCCATTTTTTCGATGTCTTACTATATTTTCCCGAGTCCGACACGACCTACGTAGGTCAAACCGACAACATTATTTTACGCTACTACCGCCATCGTGACAAAAAAAGTCAATGGACCTCCAAACACGACAAACCAGTGATGGTCCATTGGGAAGAATTCCCCTCCCGCGGCGATGCCATGAAGCGATAGCAAATCCGGCCGCGGGGCCTTGAAGAAGAAACGCATAGTCGACACATATAAAAAACTCCGGGGTTAACGCAAAGGTAGCTCAGTCGTTTGGAGCCCCCTCCCCCAACGTCGTTTCGCAAAGGGGCGTGAATCTGCATCCGTCGCATTTCTCGGGATGGCCGGAGGGGGCGAAGAGCGATTCCCTCACATCCGTTTCGAGACTCGTTAACGACAACATCTCCTTGGCGGAATTCGCGATTAGCGCGCGTGTTTCGGGCTCGCCAAGTCTGTCGGCGACAATTCCGCCATTCGAACCTAACACCACGCCCATAGAATCGATCGAGACTCCGGAAATCGCGGTTTTCGCGGTCTTCTCCGCGTAAATCGCGTCAACGGAGTTTTTCAGCACAACATGCTCAGGCTCGACATCCCCTCTGAAAAAATTGAGGACTTTGACCGTGCCGTCATCCCGCCAGATTGCGAGCGGAGAGGCCCAGACTTTCAGCCCATCGAGCAAAAATGGCTCTCGCCGCCCTCGAGCCACCATGGCGATTGGCTGAACCGAGGAGAGAATGTCGGCCACAGGAGACTTCGCGACATCCGCGGCGAGCTCTTTCAGCTCCACCGCAAAACACTTGGCGGCCTCGTCCGGAGTAGCGACGCCGCGCGCCACCTCAAGCGCGGGAACCTCTTCCAAACGACGAATGCCGACACGCAAAGCCTCCGACACCAATCCGTACGGACATTTCCCTTTCCAGGTGTCCATACGATCATCCACCCACCAACCGCGCACTGTCTCCACGAAAACTTCGAACGCCAAATCACGTACTGGCAACGCCTTTTTAAGTTGATACGCCAATGCGGCCTTTTCCCCCGCTCGGGCAACTTCCCACCCCATCCAGGAGGCATGGTAGTGGAAGTAGTAAGCCCGATGGCAATAGAGGAATAATCGCCATCTGGCCAAGGACCACGAAAATTCCCTGCGCGGCCTACTCACCATTGAGTGGGGAGGAAGAAGAACTTTCCGTCGCCGGGAAGTTGGGACGTGGGCTTGACCCCGGGCAACTCCAATGACACCTTGGAGCGGGGGCCTTCCATGCCGACGAGAAGGTCGGCCAAGCCGTACGCTTGCTTGTAGGTCACCACCTGGTAGTCGTCCTTCGACAGCGATGCCATCGACGCGGCCTTCGCTACAGCGTCCTCCAAGTACCCAAGCTGGTCCACCAACTTGTATTTCAACGCCTGTCTTCCGGAAAAAAATCTACCATCGCCCAAGACGGTGTTGCGGATATCGTCCTCCGTTATACCTGGCCTCCCCAAAGCCACAACCTTGACGAAGTCTCCGTACACCTCCTTGATGAAGGCGTTCATTAGCTTGATTTCAGCCTGCGTCCGGGGCCTAGCACCGTTCAACAGGTCTTTCATCGGTCCGGAGGTGTAAGTCTCCGCCTTGACCCCTATTTTTTTGAGGAGTTCGGCGTAGTTGTAGGTTTGCGCTATCACCCCAATGCTGCCCGTGGTGGTCAATCGGTTGGCGATGATATAATCGGACGCCACCGCCACATACACCCCCCCACTGGCGGCGACGGACCCCATGGATGCCACCACGGGGTTCGAGGTGTCCTGCTTGTACTTGATTATCGCATGGTATATCATGTCGGCGGCCGTAACTTCCCCGCCTGGAGTATCGAGGCGCAAAATAATCGCCTTGACGCTACTATCCTCGGACGCCTTCGCCAACTGCGTGGCGATAAAGTTGGAATCGGCGATGCCACTACTGAACAACGACTGCTTGCCGGAGTCCATAATCACCCCTTTAACGTAAATCAGGAGGATCTTGTTGGACGCCCCGCTGGTTCCGGAGACGAACTCCTCTTTTAGCTTCGCATGAGCTGGGTTGAACCCGGGAAGAGCGGAGGAACCGCCCTCCAAAGAGGAGATGATTCCGAAGAAAAGGACCACGATGAAAACCCCCACCCCCAAAATAGCGGTTAACAGAAAAATCCCAACGCCCCAAATGAAACACCCTCCCCCCTTGCCGGATTTCTTTTCATCAATATTCCGACGGATTTCTACCGTTGGCTTAACTGGATTACTCTCTTCCGAGGTGGGAGCTTTGGCATCAGCTCCCTCGGGCATATCCTTTTTTTCATCAATAGGGTCAGTTGATTCTTTCATTGACGCACCACACTTGTAAAACGGTTGAATATGATTGCGGATTCCGAAAAGTAGTTCTGGATAAGCGTCCTGTCAAATCTAACGGGATAGCGGGACATGGCAGAACCCCACTATGAACCTGTCCCTAATTTCTTCTAATTTCCTTGGAGACAACACCATTAAAAAGGAAGTTAACCCAATGAAAATAAAGCACTTGCCAATTATTCAGTGAGTCCTTTTTTAACCACAGAGTCAGTGTCCTCAGCAGCATTCCTCTTTCGTGGCAATTCGTGAAGATTCGTGGCTAATCCTCTCTCTCTGAGGCCTCCGCGTCTTCGCGAGGCAAAAATCTTTCGAGATCCATTTATGGGTCTGCCCTTCCGCAAAGCCCGCTAGGGTTCGCGGAAGAACTTTCAGCGGACTCATCCTCCGTCGCCCTCCGGGCTATGGAGGACAGGCAGCCCCACAGACTCACGGATTCACGGACTCACAGACTCACGGACTCACGGACTCACAGACTCACGGATTACCGCAGTATTCGTCGAGGTTATCAAGCAACTGGCTGGAGAATAGTATCTTCCGGAATTTGACTAGATCCTCGTGGAATATCCTTTGATCATCGTATGGTTTGAACTCCTTGGACAACCGCTCATATATCCCGCTGGTTCCCACGCCCAATCCATCCGCATTCCTGAAATACAGCGACTGAAGTTCCGCCAGCGTCTCCAGAGTCAGAACATGTTTGGCGTTGGAAATACTCTTGAAGGCCTTCCGCGCGGCGATAGTACCCATGCTGACAACATCCTGGTTGGAGGAATTGCAGGAGATTGACAAGGTGCCGACCGGGTTGGCCATTTGACGGTTTTCCGCGGTGGTCGACGTGGCTAGATATTGCGCCCCCATGAACCCCATCCGCAGTCCTGGAGTTCCGACAACGAGCTGTTCGGGTAATCCTTCGTTAAGTTTATTGTCAAGCAATTTATTGGTTCTGCGCTCCGAAACGTTGCAAATCTCCGACACGGCCATACACAACGCGTCCATTGCGAACGCCACGCTTTGCCCATGGAAATTCCCGCCATGGATTATCTTTTTCCTCTCGGACACGACCAACGGATTGTCGTTCGACGAATTGGCTTCGGTTTCGATAACCTTGGCGGCGTACTCCACCGCTTCGACGGCAGGGGCGAGGATTTGAGGCGCGCAACGTATGGAATAAACGTCCTGGACGTTGACATCGGTTTCGAATACGGGACCGTTGTCGTCGCGTTGCGAGGATATCCGGTCGTGAACATCCTCCCTTCGAGTTATGTTTTTCGAACCATTGTAAAGTTTTCTAACCATTGCCGCCACCCTGACCTGACCAGGATGGGGCTTCAGGGAGTGGAGGTCCTCGTCGAAAGCGTCGTCGATGCCGCCGAATATCTCCATAGCGAAGGCGGCGTTGACGCAAGCGAGGTTGACAAGTTTACGGGCGCCAAAGACGGCGAAAGCGCCGATAGCGGTCATCGCGCTAGTGCCGTTCATCAACCCTATCCCCTCCTTGAAATCCAAATCCAAAGGCGACAAACCAACCTCGTCCAGAATGGCCGCGGCGGACGCTCGTTTCCACTCCCGCGAGGAACCTTGGCGCAGATACGCGTCCCCCTCGCCTATCACGAGCAACGCCATGTGCGCCAGATGCACCAAATCCCCCGAAGCCCCGACGCTTCCGCACTCCGGAATCACTGGCGCGACACCCGCGTTAATTAAATCCCGCAATCGCTCCAGCAACTCCAAACGAACTCCTGAAAACCCCTTGACGAGAGAATTGAGTCTAACCGCCATCACCGCCAGGGCAATGTAGGGCTTCAGTGGCTCTCCCAGTCCGGCGGCGTGGCTCCTGATAAGGTTTTTCTGCAATACCGCCATCTCGGCGTCGCTTATGATTTTGCCGCACATCGGCCCGAAGGAGGTGTTCACCCCATAGATTATCCGCCCCTTCCCTATCTCCTCTTCCAAAAACGTCCTGGCCGCCACGCAACGCTCCAACGCATCGGAAGACAATCCAACTCGCTTGTCGCCAACCCCAATCGCAACGATCTCCTCGACAGATAGCGAATAACCGTCCAGCGAGACTATCGCCGCGTTTTTTTCCTCAAATTCATCCATAACCACCTTTTCAACCTTCCTCGCTTCCGTTCCACCAACAATCATGACACCACGTTCAATCGCTCGCCACAAGAAGTATCGGTTACCATTCCCTCGGATGCCTCAGCCGCCTGCACTTGACACACATAAAGTCGTCGAGCCCGAGGACCAGCGCTTTTTCCCCGGATTGTCGAATGACCACCTCCGTTCCGTCGGGAAGCTCCACAAGGTCCGGCGAATTGTCGGCCACAAGCACCCCCGGCCCCCGGGTAATTCTCACGGAAACAACCGAATCATCGGGCAGAACCAAATGATTGGTAGCTTCCATGCTGTTGCTAAACGCCAGCCCTATTCCTATCTTGAACACGCTATGCGTGATACTACGATAGTAGGCGGTGCTCCCATGGACGGTAGCGACCCCCACGCCATCGCCAATAATCCCCCGGCCATAGGGCTCGTCGTTGATAAACACATCGTACCGCAGGGCCCCGACGCGGTCCAGATTGTGGATAAACACGTCGTTGATTCCACGCACGCTCCCCCCGCCTTCGGCGCTCCCCGCCAACTTGGGTAACGTCACCGTGTCCAACTCGCCGGCGACAAACCGTTCGACAAGGCCAACGCTGGACGTATGCTTCGGACACAACGGCCCGGACTCCGCGTCGCGTATCGGCAACTTCGGCACCCCGGGGAACTCGTATTCCGCCCCTAGGAGCGCGCCGTCCCCGCCATGGGTTATCACCACGTCGGGAGAATCGTCCACGATTCCATCCACATCCAGATCATCCAGAATCTTCTCGATTCGATCTAGATTCCTCCCTCTCAACACTATTCTAGAGCGCATCAGGAAATCCTCCCACGCTAAACCACGCTAAAAAAGCCGGAAGCGCTTCCTCTTGGCGGAAAGGCGCGCTTCCGAAACAGCAACAATAACTCAAATACCGCCGAAAGGAATCCCCCTTCCGGTCAAGCAATATTCCCTACTCAGCAAGCCCTAACAATAGCTCCGATTCCCCAGCTAAGCAACGACGAACGCATTGAAATCATGCGAATGCGTGCGCCTCAAGGGAGCGGAGGCGGCACGGTCTTGATGACAGAATCGGCAATATTCGAATACCGCATCTAAGAGAATCAGCCCGACAAGACCGCAATTACTCGGCACCCCCTAGCCTAGGGTTTACTGAAAAAGTCGGAAACGTGGCAATGATTAGGTCCTTCCGTTCGCTCCGCGAACTCTTCGGGCTTTGCGGAAGGACGCTTCGCGCCTGCTGGATATAGGTGCCCCAGCGAAGCGAAGGGCACCCTTAAATCACACGAACGTGTGTTGCGGAATTGGCAAGCGCTTCAAATTGCACAGAGAACTTTACTCGTTTCCAAGGTTTTTGGGAGGCTTGCCCCAAGGCGGAGCGACGGGCGCCTTTAAAACACACGAACGTGTGCTCCCAAAACATTGGAGAAGACACCGCTAAAAAGGAATTTGACCCTATGAAAATAAGCCTCGTCACCAGAAATCATGGGTAAATTCTGGCTCCGGCAGGTCTCCCAGTTGATGATACAGGGCTGTTTCTATCACTTTGAATGACCTGAACCCGTAGGATTTTCTGACAGTCAGTTTCATTTT
>WFSE01000149.1 GCA_015486135.1 Lentisphaeria bacterium | reverse complement strand
GTTGATTCCTTCATTTCATTTAGAACACATCCAATTCTCTGCGGGAACAACCCTCTGGAACACTTTACAGAGAGATACCACTTCATATCAAATAAAGAGAAACATTGCTCAGGATTGATTTAAATATACAGAAATTAAACAACTCATTTGATTATCCAGTTTCAACTTGACTATATTTTCTGTACCACCAAGTAGCTATCGCTGAACATAGCAAATCTACATGCCCAAACGGGTCTGACCCTTTTTAAAAACATAAATCCTTTTATTTTAAACGATTATGAATATTTGCTCTTTGTTCCAAAGGGGTCTGACCCGAATGGCACTTACTTAAGGCAATAAAATCCAAATATCTGAACTTGGAGCATCGCAATTTCCAAGCATAATCCCACCGCATTCGCCGCTCCGTTTTGGAAGGCTGAAAACTCAAGATCCAGACTCGAATCAGGTGCTTTCCGTTATGTGGCGCAGCCCCCTTTAGAACCCCGGAAATTTGATGATCTTCAAGCCCTCCTTCAACCGTCTGTTTGACCTTAAAAACCCCTTAAGTAAGTGCCATTCTGGTCAGACCCCGAATTCCCGGATAGATGGAGGGAGAATATCCGCGCATTTCGCATTTATGCATAGGGGGCTTGTAGATTATTCAGTGAGCCCTGATTTTACCGATCCTTCGAAGACGGTCGTGGCGGGACCGGTCATGAGAACGTGGTTGTCATCCGCCCATTCGATCTCCAGTGCGCCGCCTGGAAGTTGTATCGAGGCCTTTCTGTCGGCGAGGTCGTTTAGGACGGCGGCGACCAGCGTGGCGGACGCTCCTGTGCCGCATGCCAAGGTTTCCCCCGCGCCGCGCTCCCACACCCGAAGCTCTATCTTGTCCCGGGAGATAACCTTTGCGAATTCGACGTTGATGCGGTTGGGGAAAAATTCGTGGGTTTCCACCAACGGCCCGCGCCCCAAAACGTCGTCGTCCGTTATCTCGTCGACGAAAGACACGGCGTGGGGATTTCCCATGGAGACGCACGTGGCGTGGAGCGTGGCGCCGTCGGGGAGGGGGACGGGGAGGTTGACGACGGGGTTGGCGTCCGCTTTGACGGGGATTTTCCCGGGCTCCAATATGGGCTCTCCCATGTCCACCGTGGCGGCGGCGAATTCGCCGTTGTCGTCTAGCCGTATGTCGATGTGGAGGATCCCCGCGCCCGTTTTGATATCAACCGAATTGCCATCGACGCGCCCTTTGTCGAAAAGGAGTTTAGCGACGCACCGGATGGCGTTTCCGCACATCTCCGCCTCCGAACCGTCGGCGTTAAACATGCGCATGCGGAATCCCGCCTCGTCGTCCGGAAGGATTAGCACAATACCATCGCCCCCGATACCGAAATGCCGATCCGAGAGATTTTTCGCGATTTCCGCGGGGGCTGGGATCAAAGTCGGGTTGTCGAGGCAATCGAAGTATATGTAGTCGTTGCCCAAACCGTGCATTTTGGTGAAAGGGACTGGTGGCATTATCTATTCTCCTAGAATGGATTTCGCGATTTCCGCATTCGAGACGCGGGGTTTAGTCAGGGTCGTTTTTCCGCCACTGACCACCACTTCCGGAGGCATCGGACGCAGATTGTAGACGCTTCCCATGCTGTAGCAGTACGCTCCGGCGTTCTCGGTCGAGAGCAGGTCTCCCTCGCGGATTTCCGGAAGCGCCCTTTGTTCGGCGAACCGGTCGCCGCTCTCGCATATATTTCCACATACATCGTATGTTTTCACGGTTCCGTCGGGATTGCTCAGATTCAATATTTCGTGATAGGCGTCGTAGAGTATCGGACGGATGAGCTGCGGGAATCCCGAATCGCATCCGGCGATGAGTCTGCCGTTGTTGTCTTTGATTGTGTTGACGCGGGTGAGGAGGTGTCCCGCCTCCGCCACGATGTATTTGCCGGGCTCGAAACGCATCTCCAAATCGTCTTTTCCGTATTCGTTGGCGAACTCGGAGAAAAGACGGGTTATTTCCGCGCCCATCGCGGTGTAGTCGATTCGTTCTTCGTCGGGTTTGTAGGGAACTTTGAATCCGCCACCGAAATCGAGGAACTCCAAATCGGGGAAACGGTCCCTTGTCGCCAGCGACATCAAGTTTTTCATGCTTTGGAAAACCGACTCGGCGCGCGTGATGCCGGAGCCGGTATGCTCGTGGAGGCCGACTACGGTAAGGTTACCGTTGGCCGCGATTTCCGCGGCGGTGTCGGCATCGGACATCAGCATGCCGAATTTTGTCAGGTCCCCGCCGGTCATTATGTGCTTGTGTTCCCCGTCAACCACGTCGGGATTGAAACGGAGGCATATTTTCGAGCCGGGATAGGCGTTGGCGAATTTTTCCAGTCTGGATAGCGAGCCGATATTGAAAAGGACACCGGTGTCCATTACCTCCGCGACTTCCGCATCGGTCATGTTGTTCGCCGTGTAGATTATCTCGTTTTTGTCGAATCCCAATCCCAGCGCCAGCGCGACTTCCGCGGGGCTGACCGCGTCTATCGAAGCTCCGGCGTCCCGGAGCAATTTCAGTAGAATTGGATTGTAATTCGCTTTCATAGCATAGTGAATTCGCAAGGGACGCCAGGCGATGAAATCGAAAAGTTCGTTGTAGCGCTGGACGGCTAGGTCGCCATCGTAAACGTACAATGGGGTGCCGAAGCGATCGGCCAGTTCCAGAAAGGTTTCGGATGCGATGCTCATTTTTTCGAGAGCGTTTTGTTGAAGTAGTCTATTGTTTTTCCGAGCCCTTCTTCCAATGGCACTTTGGGGGTCCATTCGAGAAGCTTGGCGGCTTCCGATATGTCGGGCCTGCGCCTTGCGGGATCGTCTTGCGGAAGCGGTTTGCGCGTTATTTTCGACGAGGAGCCAGTGACTTCCAGAATTCTTTCGGCCAATTCCAGTATCGTGAACTCCTGCGGATTTCCCAAATTCACGGGGCCGGTAACGTCCGGCGGGGTGTTCATCAGGCGGATGATTCCATCGATAAGGTCGTTGACATAGCAGAAGCTCCGCGTCTGCGACCCGTCGCCGTAGATGGTTATGTCCTCGTTTTTCAGCGCTTGGACGATGAAATTGCTTACGACGCGGCCGTCGTTCGGATGCATTCTCGGGCCGTATGTGTTGAATATCCTCGCCACTTTCACCTCGACTCCGAGTTGCCGGTGGTAGTCGAAAAAGAGGGTTTCGGCGCAGCGTTTGCCCTCGTCGTAGCAACTTCTAATGCCGATGGGATTGACGTTGCCCCAATACGATTCGGGCTGGGGATGGACGGAGGGGTCGCCGTAGACCTCCGACGTGGACGCCTGGAATATCGGAATGCGGAGCCGTTTCGCCATGCCGAGCAGGTTTATCGCTCCCATGACGCTTGTTTTTGTCGTCTGAATCGGATCGTGTTGGTAGTGGATCGGGGATGCCGGACACGCCAGGTTGTATATGGCGTCGACCTCCACGTAGAGCGGCCAAGTTATATCGTGCCGCATCAACTCGAAGCCCGGATTTGGAAGGAGATGCCTTATATTATCCTTGGAGCCGGTGTAGAAGTTATCCAGGCATATCACATCGGCGCCATCGTCCAGAAGACGTTCGCAGAGGTGGGAGCCCAAAAAACCTCCGCCTCCAGCCACCAGTATCGTTTTTTTCCCGATCATAATCTATGCGTTCTCCGGTTTGTCCGCCACAGCGCGAGAGGTATGGCGCACTTCAACCCTACTTTGTTTCGACGTGATTTCAATATTCGCGCGGGCTCCGATCACCGTATTTTCAACGTGGCGATGGCGGCGAGGGCGCATACGCCGGCGATAATCCAAAAACGGACCACGACCTGCGTCTCGGTCCAGCCCTTGGCTATGAAATGGTGGTGTATGGGGGCGCAAAGGAAAATCCGTTTTCCCCCGGTGGCCTTGAAATACGCCACTTGGAGGATTACCGAGACGGCTTCCACGAAGAACACCCCGCCAACCAGAATCAATGTCAGCTCCTGCCTCACTAGAACGGCGATGAGCCCGATCGTGCCTCCGAGCGCCAAGCTTCCGGTATCTCCCATGAACATCGACGCTGGATAGCAGTTGTGCCAGAGGAACCCGATGCACGCTCCCGCTAGGGCGGCGGCGAAGACCCCCACTTCCCCGGCGCCGACAATAAATGGAACGTCAAGGTAGGATGCGAAGACGCGGTGTCCGCTGAAATATGCGAAAGCCGCATATGCCAATGCCGCGAAAATCGAGCATCCCACCGCCAATCCATCCTTGCCGTCGGTAAGATTGACTGCGTTGGATGTGCCAACAACGGCGAGCGAGCCCAGTGCTATCGCGCATACCGCGCCCGCAGTGCCGGTGATTACCGGGTCTTTGATAAACGGCAACCACACTTGGTGCATGTATATCCCGGCTTCGGGCGAGCTGAAAATGAAGAACACTGCGCAAAGTGCCACAGCGGACTGCATGATCAGTTTGGTTTTCGCCGATATGCCCCCGCTGTCGGAGTGGTGGACCTTGACGTAATCGTCCAGAAAGCCCAGGCCGCCCAACGCCAAAAGCGTCGTTAAAAACACCTGTATTAGAAAGCTGTCGAGCCGTCCCCATAGCAGGGCCGAGACTGCGACGGAGAAAATTATTAGAACTCCCCCCATGCAGGGGATATTGTCTTTGTCCTTGTCAACGAGTTCATCAGCGACAAGCCCCGCTAGCCGGGATGGCGCCACCGCGCCGGCGCGTTTGAGCAATTTCACCGTCAGTGGTCCTAGGAGCAAGGCCAGCATGAATGCGGTAAATGCCGCCCCTCCGGCGCGGAACGTGACGAATTTGAAGAGACGCAACGGCCCCCATATTTTCTCGAAATCGGCCAAAAAGTATAGCAACGGGGTGTTCCTCCCAGTGTTAAGTCAGCTCCAGTCGGCGCCCCGTTTGGACGCCAGCACTCGCAACCGCAATGCGTTGAGCTTGATGAAGCCTTCGGCGTCGGCTTGGTTGTAGACGTCGTCCTCGTCGAACGTGGCTATTTCGGGGTCGTAGAGGCTGAAGGGAGAGCGTCTGCCCTCTACATGACAGCCACCTTTGAAGAGCTTGAGCCTGACATCTCCCGTGACGTTTTTCTGACTCTCGGTGATCGCCGCCTGCAACATGCGCCTCTCGGGGGCGAACCAAAAACCGTTGTAAACGAGCCGAGCATATTCCGGGATCAGCCCGTCACGGATGCGCATTACCTCGCGGTCCATTGTGATACTTTCGATAGCCCTGTGGGCGATATGCAGAACCGTTCCCCCGGGAGTCTCGTAAACCCCGCGTGATTTCATGCCGACGAAACGGTTTTCCACCATGTCGACTCTGCCGACACCATGTCTGCCGGCGATGGTGTTTAATGTTTTCATTATCCCTTCCGGTGGCAGTTCCTTATCGTTCACCTTTACGGGTATGCCGTCTTGGAAGGATACCTCCAGGGTTTCCGGATCGTCGGGGGTTTCGTGGAGCGGTTTGGTCATTACGCCCAAGTCTTCCGGGGGCGCCGCCCAGGGATCTTCGAGGATGCCCCCCTCGAAACTTATGTGGAGCATGTTTCTGTCCATGCTGTAAGGTTTTTCCGCCGTGACCGGGACCGGGATTCCGTGGCTTTCCGCATAGGCTATCAAGTCGGCGCGCGACTTGAAATTCCACTCCCTCCAAGGCGATATAACTTGGATTTCGGGTTTGAGGGCGTATGCCGTCAGTTCGAAGCGTACCTGGTCGTTGCCCTTGCCTGTGGCGCCGTGGCATATCGCGTCCGCGCCTTCCGCGTCGGCTATCTCCACCAGATGCTTGGCGATCAAGGGCCGGGCTATAGAGGTGCCGAGGAGGTATGTCCCCTCGTAAATGGCGTTGGCCTGGAACATCGGGAAGATAAAATCTTTAGCGAACTCGGCTTGGAGGTCTTTGATGTAGCATTTCGACGCTCCGGTCGAGAGCGCTTTCTCCTCCAGCCCGTCTAGCTCCTCCTCCTGCCCGACATCCGCGCAAAACGCTATGACATCGGCGTTGTAAGTCTCCTTCACCCATTTCAGGATGATCGACGTGTCCAACCCCCCGGAATAAGCCACTACCACTTTCATAAGTTTTTTCCTTCTTAAAACATCCGCCGCGGCACCCAGGCCCCGTTCCATTTTTCGGCAAGCGGGGACTATACTCCCGCGCGCCGCGCCGCGCAACGCATTTTCCACCTTTCTCCGGAGGTGTTAGCCAGCGGAGTGAATCGGCGGTCCGCTCCATCTCCAGCCTACCCTCAATCTTCCTTGCCAAGACGCTTTCCGCAATCACCCTGGGCATCGAGCGTTTGCATTCGAGGTTGAATTTATTCCATGCCGCGTGCAAGGCGGAATGATTTTGTCAAAAAAATAAGAGAGAATGTTGGATATTGCTATAACGCGTTATATACTAGGCTACCGAGGACCACTGGAGTCATCAGCTTATCTTGTTGATATATGATGTGTTAGGGAGATTGCCGGAGTGGGTGAATGTCGTTGCGTTATTTTACTGTTTATCCTTGACTATTGGTGATGGGGTATTTTGTAGGCGTACGAAATTCAAAATATTCGGAGTTGAATCGCATTGGTTTGCCCCTCGGAAACCATGGGTATATACAAGACAACAAACAAAGGGAAGTAAGATGAACAAGAGTTTCGGCTTCGGGAATGTCGTGTCTATCCTTCTGGCCGCGACTGTGGCAGTCGTAATGAGTGGATGTGTCAAACAGAAAATTCTCGTAAAAGTTAAGCCGGATGGGTCGGGGACTATTCTTGTAAGTGCGGTTTATCAGAAAAATATTGTTGACATGGTAGACAAGCAGGTGGCGGCGCAGCGTGCGCAGTTTGAGAAGAACGGAATGGACACCAGTAAGATAGAGGATCCGTTATTCAACGAAAAGCAATTCGAGGAACAGGCGAAAGTATTTGGGACCGATATTGAATATGTAAAAGCTAAAAAGATTAAAACATCAAGCGGGCGCGGTTTTATAGTTGTATATAGATTCAAAAACATAGAAGACGTGAAACTTGACCTCAATAAACTTGTTTCACCTGCACCCAAAGTTGGGGCTCAAACGCCAGGTGATGAGTCTGTATCTTTCAAGTTTACCAAAGGTGACGTTGCCAAGCTGCAGGTTACTATCCCTAAAATGAAGATACCAGAAGAGAGCGATACCAAGGAGTTGCCTGCGTCAACTCCGCTCTCTGAGCAGGAGAAGGCTCAGCTTGCGGGGCCGCAGGGGGCTATGTTTGGACTTACAGGCAACGAGGCTACCAGGGAAGAGGTTATCAGGAAGATGTATGGGGATATGTCCATCAGCATTGCTCTCCAGGTAGAGGGAGAAGTTGTGAAATCCAATGCGACATATAAGAATCCCAAAAAGAAGGGACGCTGCACTCTACTCTCGCTTGATTTCGGAACAATACTTGAAGACGACAAAACGTGCACCATAATTGCTAACAGTAAATCCCCCAAAGTTATTGAGGCAATTATAGCCAAGGAGAATGTCAAGGGAATAGAGAGAGAGACTAAGTCTGAAATCACGGTGGAGTTTAAAAAGTGATGAAAAAGTATAAGATTCCTCTGCTTTTTATCTTTTTGGGGTTATTCTTGGTTGTCAATGGTCTTCAGGCTGAAAAAAAGCAAACGGCCAGGAAAGAAAATTCTGCGCCTGAAAGCGATGTGCCGGATTTCAGCGAAGGATTTGCGAAATTAGCGAAGTTCGGGTTGCCGAATGTGAAAGATGCCGAATACATCAGGCTTGACATGTATTCAACGACTGTCTTTTTTCATGATGTGTTCAGGTATCGGGCAAAAGTGGAGGGTAACGCTTGGCTGCTTTCTGAAGATAAAAAATTAGGGAAAGCTGAAATTGTTCTAAACCAGGGAGCGGTTGCCACTGTTTATAATCAACGGAAACTCGCCGATGAGCTGACAAAAAAGCTGCAGGAAAAGGCTAAAAAGAATAAGGAGAAAAAGTCGAACAGGGTGACTATTACTTTTCGTGACGTGACTGGAGGCAGGCTTGCCGGCGACTGGAAAAAGGCTAATCTTAAGAAAGATGCGAAGAATATAACGGAGCATATCCGCAAGGAGATGCAGAATGACTATTTCTGGGGTAAGGACTCTCTTGGAATTTGGCTTCTTTTTGCGGCACACCTTAACCAGAAAGGTCTGAAAAAAGAGGCGAACGAACTTGCCGCTGTGCTTTTTGATGCGGGCAAGGGTAAGAGGATTGTGATTCTTCAGGCTCTTAACGCATTGGCTGACGCAAAATATGGTGTGGCGTATGCTGTCTTCAGGGGAAATCATGATTGGGAAAAGTACGCTGAGGATGTCGCGGATATTCTAAGCCTTTACAAGAGGGGATGGAAGAATGGTCCCGGGATAAAGCTACTTGAGCAAAGGCTTGCGGATCGCAAAAAAAATATTGCGGAACTAAAAAATCTGAAGGTAAGCCAAGAAGATGCGGCTGTCATCGATAAAATTGTTTCTGGAAAAGTTGGACCACTACCCGAGGGACTTTGGATTTTGAATAATCCGGAAAAGCCCGAAGTGGAAGATGGAGAGGACGAAGATGATTCTCCTATATCAAGACTTGCTGGAGAGGGGATGAATGCTGTTCCTCTGCTTATCAAGCTTCTCGGCAATAAAACTCTTATTCCCGCGGATAAGGGGGATTTTTCCAGATTTTCGACGACAACTTTTTACTCAAATTCATCATCCGGTACACCGAGTGCCGAGCAGATATTTATGAGATTAAATCGTCCTGTGACTCTTGGAGAGTTCGCTAGGGCAATGCTTGACCCTGTTGTTTTGAAGGAGATTGAAACTGACAGTAACGGGAATGAAATTACCCGGATAAGCGCGGAGGATGATACAGATGACTTTATAGAGGTATGCCGGAAATGGTATAACGAGAACAAGGGGAAGAGTGCTGTTGAACTTGCGGAAACATATATGAGCGAGGGGAGTAGAGGGCAGAAGTCGAGTGCCGTGTTGTATTTGCTTAATCGTAAAGTTAAATCCGAGTACAAGCTGATTGAAAAGTTTTTGCTGGAAGAGGGGGACAGGAACGGTTCAAATTCAAGATTCAAGGATCACCTTGCTATTCTTTATGCTGGAAGGCGCGGAAAAGAGGCGAGAGCGTTTGCAGAAAAATATATCGCAATGATTGATCCCGACGGAGATATTCGGAAAGAGGCAAAAGAGCAGAAAACGAAACCCAAAAGTGAAAAAAAGAAGAAGAACTCGGACGGTGCAACAGATGAGATGTTTGTTGACGAGAACAGCGACAGTGATGGCGGTATGGACGAATGGAAGAAGAGGCAGATTCTTGAGACTATAGAAAGTCTGAAAGGTATGACATCCGATGAGAGTGTCGAAGATATTTTTAATGATGTGTTGAGTGGCAAAAAAGAGCTTACCCCAAAGCTTAGCGGGCTTCTTGTTGGGCGTTTGAATATGAGTGACAAAACAGTAGATGAGAAGCTTGCTTTTGTTCTGAAGGCAGCGGTGTCCGCCGCTGAAAAGAAAAGGAATGAACTTTTTGATTCCCTTATGCGGATGGCCGTAAGATGCCGTGGGCGGAAGACCCCGGATCCGGCTAAAAATAGAGAGCTGTGGAAGAAGCTTCTCCAGAACACTAGTGTCTTCGGAGAATTTAAAGAGAGTGCCCCGACTACTATAGGGCAGGTGGCGTCAGGTTATTATGCTGCTATCTATGGGATGGAGGATTTCCCCTCTTCGCTTCTTGCCGCCGGGGATAAAATACGTGAATTCCTCAGGTTGCGTATATTGAAAAAACTTGAAGGTGTTTCGGATAGTAAACTTTCGAAAATACCTGTTTTCGATAATTTATCGGAAAAAGAGCGTGATGCGAAAGTCAAGAGTGTGGTTGAGAAAGTGCGGAATTCGCAGGATAAGAAGAAGTGCGTAAACTCCCTTTCCTTGGAAGAACTTATATTTTTGAAACGTGGTCTTGACAAAGATGGTAAACTGAACAGAGAACTTGCGAAGATTGCAAATAAGGTGGTGCGGGTTGAGACATCTATGCCGGGTGCGAAAAAATTTGCGAAATTCGCGGAAAAACCGCTGTCCTGGGCGATGGTGGAGGAGTTGCGTCTTTTTTCCCTTGACGCCCTGAAAAAGGGTAAGAAAGTCTACTGTCGTATATATCGCAGGCCCGCCCTTGAGGGTGTCTCTATTTTTATAAATGAGATTCCCGAAGATAAATTACCTAGGGAGCTCAAAAAGAGTGATACGAAAATCTTGCTTTCCGGGCTTTTGAAAGTTCTCGGAGCATTCAATACGCGCGCATACTGGCCTTTGGAGGAAGAGAAAGCAGCCTCCAAGAAGGTGTCGAATAACGAGGATGACGATCTTTTCGGTGATATGGAAGAGGAAATTATGGATGAATCAAAAGATTTCTACTCGAGAAAGCAGGAGAATTTCCGTGAAAAAGTTAAACTTTTTGAGGCGGGAAAACTGAATTCACTGTTTGCGGGAGGGGTATATTTTCAAGGAGAAGCGGAATGAAGGAAGCAGATAAAGCCGGCAATGAAGAGGCATGGGCGGACGGCAGGGAAAAAATAGAGGCAATAAAACAGGAAATATCCAAAGTCGTTGTCGGGCAGCATCAAGTTATCGAGGAGATTCTTGTCGCGCTCCTTAGTAGAGGCCATTGCCTTATTGTCGGAGTGCCGGGATTGGCAAAAACTCTTCTTGTCAGCACGTTTGGCCAGATCTTGGGACTTTCGTTCAACAGAATACAGTTTACTCCGGACATGATGCCTTCGGATATTCTTGGATGTGAAATTTTGCAGGATGCGGGAGATGGAACAAGGAATTTTGAATTTGCGCGTGGGCCTGTGTTTGCCAATCTGATTCTTGCTGACGAAATTAACAGAACACCTCCGAAGACCCAGTCCGCACTGTTGGAGGCGATGCAGGAACGACAGGTTTCTGTAGCGGGTAAGACACTGGAGCTCGATGACCCGTTTCTTGTTTTCGCAACTCAGAATCCGATTGAACATGAGGGAACCTATCCTCTTCCGGAAGCCCAGTTGGATAGATTTTTCTTCAGTTTGAAAATCGACTATCCCGCAATGGATGAAGAGCGTGATATTGTGCTGAAAACTACGGCGAATGATGAGTATGAGCCGAAAGAGATCGCCTCTTCTTCAGATGTTATTGAACTCCAGAAACTGGCAACGGAGATCCCGGTTCCAGGCCATGTTCTGGACTATATTCTGAAGCTTGTCCATTCATCGAGGCCGGACTCTGATGCATCATCCGAATATGTACGCAACTATGTGGCGTGGGGAGCCGGGCCGCGAGCTTCGCAGAATCTGACAAGAGCGGCAAAATCGCTTGCTTTGCTCGAAGGAAACCCCATGATATCCATTGACGACGTAAAGAGAGTTTCTATGCCGGTTCTGAGGCATCGTATCATTCCCAACTACAACGCTACCGGCGAGGGTGTCAATGTTGAAGATATTATAGCGCATATCATCGCGAATATGGGGTGATGGTTTGAGCAATTCCCGCTTTAAATATCTCAAGCCGGAGGATATTCGTAAGCTTTCCAGCTATGAATTTGCACCGAAATATGTAGTTGAGGGCTATCTTGCTGGACGCCATCAATCACATCAGCAAGGTGTTTCTTCCGAGTTTCGTGATTACAGGTCATACGTGCCTGGTGATGATCCCGCGGCTCTTGACTGGAAGGTCTTTGCCAGAACTGAACGTTATTTTATCAGAACCTTTGAGCAGGAGACCAATACCTCCTGTTATATTCTTCTTGACAGCAGCGCTTCAATGGGATTCGGTTCCCCCGTTACAAAGCTCGAATACTCATCATTTTTTGCTGCCGCCCTCTGTTATCTCGTAACAAAAAGCAATAATTTGGTCTCTCTGCAGCTATTTGACGATAAAATACGCTCTTTTCACCCCCTTGGTAGCACATCGGCCCATCTGCATAATCTCATGCATGTATTGGAGGCTAATACACCGGGCAATAGAACCTCGCTATCAACGGCTCTGAAGAGATCGGTGCCGTTAATGAAGAGAAAGGGCTCTATCGTCGTTATTTCAGACTTCTTTGATGACCCGGGTGCGATTTTCGCGGCACTCAGCCCGTATCTTCATAAAGGATTCAAGGTTTATCTTTTTCATATTCTCGATCCCGCGGAAATACATCTCAAACCGAAAGGGCTGAACCTCTTTGTGGATATGGAGACGGAATCCCGTTTGACCGTCCACGCTGACAGTGTGAAAAAGCGTTATAATCAGGCTGTATCCGAGCATATCGCGACCATTAGGAAGATGTCAGTCAGGCGTCAGATTGAATATATGACTGCGAGGACGGATACCCACTACTACAAGCTTTTTGACCGGTTGGTGAAATGAGTATTATCTTTTTAAATACGCTCCTAGTGCCTTTGTTAATTCTTACAGCCCTCCCTCTGCTACTGCATCTCTTTTCGCGGGCTAAGCCTCCGCTCTACGAATTCAGTTCCAACAGATTCCTCAATCTGATTGTCAAGCAGACAAAGCGTGTCCGAAAGCCACAGGATATCATTCTTCTTATTCTGCGGACTCTGCTTTTTTCAGCAATTATTCTGATGTTCCTACAACCGCTTTTCTTTTCCGACAGTAGGCTTGCCGGTCTGCAGCAGAAGAAAAATGTTGTGATAATTGTAGATGCGTCTTCGTCTATGGGGTATATTGAAGGCGGTCAGACCAGATTTGCATCCGCCTGTGCGGAGGCTGCTGGAATTATCCGCGGGCTTTCTTCGGGGGACAGTGCGAATATCATCTATCTTAAATCCCGTCCGGAAGCTCTCTTCCCCTTGCTCGGTTCAAATTTCAACTATCTTACCTCGGAACTCCGAAAGGCGCGCGTATCAAACCAGCCTGGAAATGTGAGAGCTACTATCAGAAAAACTCTGGATATGCTTGAAAAAGCCGGGGACGGGGTGAATGAAATATGCATTATCTCCGATTTTCAGGCTACTCAATGGAGGGAGTCAATCCCGCTTGATATCCCGGATGATGTAGCGGTGACATTTGTAGAGGCAGGCAGTAATAATGCCGATAATCAGGCAATTACAAAGGTTTCCGCGGCACCTCTTTTGCCTCTGCTCGGAGAGGAGGTGGCATTCAACTGCGAGATCAGCAACTTCTCCCCTGACCCGCGTCGTATAGCCCTTTATTTTCAGGCGGGTGAGATGCGTGAAAGTTCCTCTATTCTTATTCCGGCCTGGGGTAGCGTGTCTCAGCAGTTCAGGATGAGTGGAGATGAATTGAAACGTGAGAGCAGGCTGAACCCTCATGCTTTTTCGGGCGAGGGGTTGCCCGGGGTGCGTAAGCCCGGTATCTTCTCCTATAAATTTTCTATCGGAGAGGATAATTTTCCCGAAGATAACTCCAGGTGGGGAGTTTTGAAGGTGGCAAAAAACCTCAAGACAGCAGTTGCTGAATTCTCTCATGAGCCCGGGGCAACTTGGAGGCGTGCTTTGATTACTCTTCCCTGGATCGATGTGAAAACTCTCTCTCTCGACACTGTCACTGCCGACGACCATTTTGATTTTCTGTTTCTTTCCGGTTGGGACGGCAGTTCTGCGGAAAAGATAAAGGATATTATCAACAGCGGGACTGTTGTTATATGTGCTCCCGCGCCGGGGCTTGATATTCAGAAACTCAAAATATTCAGTCCCGCACACTTCAACGAGTCGTTGTCGGGCCCTCTATCTACTGACAATGCTGAAAAAACCAAGCCGTTCAGACTGAAAATAACGGATGCAAAAGATAAGATTTTCGCGATTTTCGCGGATGGTGAATATGGAGACCCGGTCGGCGGTTATCAGCGTAAGCGGGTTCATCTTCCGGGAAATATCTTTGATAACGGGAAAACTTTAATAGCATACAGCGACTCTGTGCCGGCTCTTATCAGAGGGAACGCGGACAATCGTAACCAGTTCTATATCTGGAATATCCCCCTTGATCTCAAATACAGTAATTTCGCCGGACGTGTTCAATTCCTTCCGCTTCTTGCGGAGATAGTACTCGCCAGTCGCTTTAACGTCGGTGATATTGCGTATCTCGCGGATTATATCCCCGGAGAGCCCCTTGTGGCAACTGCGGATTTCGCAGTGTCTCCAAAAGACATAACCTTAAAAAGTCCGGAAGGTAAGATTCTGCCACTGAAGATAGATGTTGTGCCAGCGGGTAAGCATACGGGTGATGCTGGGACGGCCCCCTTGTCTCTTGTCTCGCCACCGGCGATAGAGACAGGGATATACACTTGGAGCGTTACTGGAGAAACGATTTCAAAAAGTGTTGTGAATTTTCCAGTGTCTGAATCTGATATGAGATGTATGTCTAAATCGGAATTGAGGGCGCATGGTACATCGGTTGTATCCGGAGTCGGTTCAGTTAATAGTATCCACAAAGGTGTTATGCTTTGGCCCTATCTGCTTGCGTTTGCTCTGCTTATTGCGCTGTGTGAAGGAGTTGTGATGTTGTGGTCGGAAAGAGTCGATGTCTCCAGGCAGGTTGGGAGCGTCCAAGAGTGAAAAGATAAGAAAAATTAATACGAGAGAAGTAGATAAAAAATTATGAATCCTCTTTTTCCAATAGAGTATATATTGATTTTTCTAGGTGCTATAACAGTGCTTGGAGGATATCTTTCATGGCGTTCGTCGGGGCTTGCTCCCAAGGGGGTGAGGATTCTGATGACTGCCTTGCGGGTTGCCGCGTTGCTGATTTTGACTGTTATTGCATTTGATCCCGGCACCTGGAAGGTCAAGAGAGAGCAGCAGAGTTCAGAGTGGGCTGTTATGCTTGATGCAACAGAGAGTATGCGGGTTGAAGATGTTGGTTCGGAGTCACGGTTCTCTACCGGAAGAAAGATTGCATCAAAACTACTGAAAGAGATTGAAGACGTAAAGATTTATCCGTTTGCCGATCATATTGGATCTCCTCTGAATTCCGAGGATGAACTTATGAAGATAGTGCCTGATGGAGTGGCTACTGAGATCAGGCAGTCCGGTTCGGAGCTTTTGGGCAAATATCACGGTTCCGCTCAGAAATTAAAAGGGATTGTGGTGATTTCAGACGGCCGCGAGACGGTTGAAAACCACAATGATAATTTTGCGATTCTCGCACGAGCGGAAAATATACCGATTTACGGTCTCTTGCTCGGGGGGGAGATTGCCGATAAAGACCTCTCCCTAAAGCTTAATCATACCCGTTTCACTTTATTCAAAGGTCAGTCTCAGAATATTGCCGTGCAGTTGAAGAACAGTAATCTTGGAAATATTAAAACTGAAGTAAGGGTAGTTGATGAACGAGGGAAAGTTCTATCTTCGCGGAACGCGGAAGTTCGAAACAACTCAACTGTATCTCTTGTATTTTCTCTGAAACTCATAAAGCCCGGCTATCATGAACTCTACATTGAGACTTCTGTTGTCAAAGGCGAAAAAATAACGGGAAATAACCGAATTGCGATTTTCGCAACTGTGCTTGATGAAAAACTCAAGATTCTTATGGTGGAGGGACGCCCCTTCTGGGACAGTAAATTCCTCTCGCAAGTAATGAGGGATAACAACAATATAAGCTTTACCGGTATATACAGACTCTCCCCAACTCGTTTTTTCAGTGTTAGTGAAGATCAGAAAAATGAGAAGGAGTCCGCGACTGTTATCTTTCCGGAGACACTTGAAAAGCTCGCACAGTACAATCTTGTTATTTTTGGGAAGGGCGCTGAATTCTTCCTCAACGACAGGCGGATTGCATTGCTTAGGCGGTATATCAGGGATTTTGGCGGAGCCGTTCTTTTCGCACGCGGAAAACCATACTCTGGGAACTGGAACGGACTCGAATCACTTGAGCCTGTGTATTGGGGAGAAACTTTAAGCGACGAATTCAGGTGGCGCCCGACGGACGCGGGCCGGAACTACGGACTTTTCGGGGAGATGCTGCCTCCAGAGAATGCGGAGATATGGCAGGATCTCCCGCTGGTGGAGCGTGCGTCAAGATGTCCGGAGTTGAAAAGTTTCTCCGAGGTGTTGATGATTGGGAAGAGTGAACAGAACAAGCTTGATATTCCCGTTCTTATCAGTAGGAAAATAGGGAAGGGGGTTGTTGTCGCTGTTAATAGCGAAGGTCTTTGGAAGTGGGACTTTTTCCCTCTGAAAGGTGATGTGGGAGATTTCTATAGAAAATTCTGGACTCAGCTGGTTTTCTGGTCCGTCAAATTTTCCGACTTTCTGCCGAACCGCAACTATTCATTACACATTAACAGAACATCTGTTCTTCCCGGCGAAGAGGTGGTTGCATTTATCAATACCCGCGAAAAATTCAATCGAAACCTCAAGCCCGTACTGAGGATTATCGGAGATGGTGTCGCGGAAAAGAGAGTTTTGCCATCCCCCCTGCCATCAGGACGAGGTTGGAATGGCGTGTTTTCTCTCTCCAATCCGGGTAAATACAGAGTGTTACTCGAAATCCCGGGTAAAAAGATTAACGGTGTATTCGCTACCCTCGAGGTTAAGTCACCTCCGAAAGAGAGTGATAATCTAAGTGCGGACAGAGAAAATTTAAAAAAACTGGCAGAAGAGAGCGGGGGAGGTCTTCTTTCCGCGTCTGAGATAATCGACAGGCTCTCCATGCCGGAAAAACAGAGTGAGTCGGAACTTGATGCAGAAAAAAAATGGCACTCTACCTGGAATAGGTGGTGGCTCTTGATCTCTCTGCTTCTCTGCTTTTCTGTGGAGTGGTATTTGAGAAGACGGAACGGGATGCTTTAATAGATGGAAAATAACACGAAAAAATTCTTTAGAAAATTGCGTCAGTTGAGGCGCAGCAGGGCGGCGGTTCTTGCTCTCTGCGAATTTATACGTATGCTTGGCCTCGCGGGTATTCTTCTGACTCTCTATGTGTTTTTAGACTATTTTCTCGCATTCAGTCCCTTCAAGCTGAAAGTAATAAATACCGTTGGCGCTGCGACTCTCCTTATCTTTTTCCTTATCCGTATATCTGCTGTCCTCAGAATATCTCTCGAGGAAATCGCGAAAACGGTCGACAGGGTCCTTCCGGGAACAAGAAACTCGGTTTTAAGTACGCTTGAGCTCCTGGATGATATAAAATCAAAGTCGAAAATTTCTGATATGGGGTGTTTTCTTGTCAAAAAACTTCTTGCGGATTCCAATGAGCAGATGGACAAATTATCCTCGATAGATATTTTCCCAAAACGTGAGTTTAAAAGTAGAGTTGCGATTTTCGCAATCCAGCTGTTTTTCATAGCTCTTCTGCTTGGCATTCCGCACCGGATAAGCGGGGTTGTTATTAGCAGAATTTTTCACCCTTCAGAAGATATTCCACCATACAGTAGGTTTGTTTATCAGCTCTCTCCCGAGGCGCCATTCGTAATTTACGGTGGAAGCGTTGAGTTGTCCGCGGAGATAAGCGGGGCCCCTGTAAAAGATACTGTTTTTCTCCGGATACGAGAGGGGGGCAGTATTAATTCAGCTGCCTGCTTCAAGGACGGAGAAAAGAGATATGTTCAGCGTATTGAGAAGCTTACCTCCCCGGTTGAGTTCTGTTTTTCCGTCGGCCGGAGTCGCAGTAAATGGCACAAGGTGGAGTTGAGAATGGTGCCGCGCATATCTCTTGCGCAGCTTAAAGTCAAACCGCCGGCATATACAAATATGCCGACAAAAAACTTTATCCTCGGCAGAAGCTCCCTTAGGGTTTTGAAGGGATCCGAGGTAACTCTGAAGATAACAAGTAACCGTCCTCTGAGCACCGGTGATATGGTGATTACAGATATAAATAGAAATCATAAGGTTGTCAAGGCTGAAAAATCCGGTAAAAATTCACTTGCATTCACTTGGAAGGCCGAGGGTAAAGCTGAAATATCTGTGAAGATTAAAGATGTGCGTGGTACAGAATCTGAAAAACCACTTGACTTCAAGCAGCTTCTTCTGAAGGATAAACTGCCGGAAATTGAAATTTCCGAACCCGACTCCTTCTTTCTTGCGACAACGGACGCGAAATTCACTGTTAAGGGCTATGCATCCGACGATTACGGGCTTAAGCGTGTTGATTTTATCCGTAATATAATTGGATACCGCGACAGGACGAAGCACCTCGGGCCGGCAATTATTTCAAAGAATTACGCATTTACTCAGGAGTTTGACCTTGCGGAACTTGGAGTGCAGCCCGGCGAGGTGATGGAGATTTATGCGGAAGCCGCGGATTTCAATCCCTCACTGATGGGGCTTTCCGCTTCCGGGGTTATAAAAATTCAAATTATCTCAAAAGAGGATTATGCAGATATACTGAGGATGCGGATAAAGGTCCAGGCCATATTTAGACGCTATGCGGCAATGAAAGATGCATTCCGAGAATTGAAAAAGCGGCTAATTGATTTCAGAAAGGAACTCGAAAAGGAGAATCGCTCTGCGGAAATGTTTAAAAAGAAGCTTGGCGCACTTAAAGAAACCAATAAAAAAGCGGCGAAACTTCTTGCGAAACTCGCTGAGGATTTTCCGATATATGAGATGGAGAAGGCGCAGCGTAAAGTCTTCAAAGAGCTCTATAATCAAACAAAAAATAACGAGGATATTCTTGGCTCAATGAGCAGCGGTGATTCACGAAAATCTCTGATTTCTAAAACCGACGCGATGATCGCGGCATTTAATAAGGGGGAGAAAAAGGTGAATGCGATGATTCGCCAGGTGGGAGAGCTTGAGGCGATTGTAAAACTTATGCAGACTGCTGGACGCTATACGGCAATGGTTAAGGACCAGGAAGAGATTGTGCGCAGGTTGAGCAGATTTAAACTCGGAAATGACTCCGGCGCGAGCGCAATGCTCAGCCGACTTGGAGAGCGGGAGAAAAAGATGGCTCAACAACTCACAAAGTTGAAAGACGACATCAGAGCCGCCGCGCGTGGATTGCCGCCTAAGTATAAGCGGATAAAAGAGGATGCCCTTTCTTTCCTGGATAAACTTGAGATCTACAGGATTCCGGAAAAGCTGTTGAAGAGCTCGGAAAATGCCGCGGAACAGTACGGAAACAATGCGTATATGTATGGCGATAAAGCTCTCGAGATGATGAAGAGGGCTATCGATAAAAAGACTACCGCTGGTAATGCGTTCTGCCGTATGTGCAGAGGTGAAATGTTCGGAAATGGATCGGGCGGCTCCGGTGGTGGAGCCGGAGGCGGTTCCGGGCTCGGTGGCGCTATGCGGCAAACCGCGCAGCAGATGCTTCGTTCTATCCTAAACCAGTGTAATAATAGTGGAGGAAAGGGCTATGGTTCCGGAAGCGGCGCGGGAAGGGGAAGG
>WFSE01000148.1 GCA_015486135.1 Lentisphaeria bacterium | reverse complement strand
ATTTACCCCCGCTCATGCCCCACCTCCAAACTTCGACACGCCGACCGACTCCTTCCTGCTAAATTCCAGCGCCACAGCGAAAGAGAGCAATTTAGCGTCCACCGCGTCCCCAATGGACATTCGAGTGTTCAGAAAATCCAGCAGACCATCGCGCGGCGCGAATATCGTCTCGACATGCTCGCCATCATCGAAATCGGTTTCAAGAAAGGCATTTTCGGACGCCTCGTCGTCAACCACCATCTCGACGAGGGTCACCGTCTCCGATGTCATTCCCGGCGAACTGAACGCCGTCGGACGGGTATTCACGACCTCGCCAGTATACCCGGTCTCCTCGCGCAACTCGCGGACCGCGGTCCGCTCCGGGGTCTCCCCCTCGTCCACCAGCCCCGCGGGAAATTCAACGGAAAACCCTCCGACCGGAGGACGGAACTGCCTCGCCAGCACAAACCGCCCGGAAGACTTCAGCGTAGCCACAATCATGGCGGCTCCTCGGCTCTCCACGCGCTTTACCATCTCCCAGGAACGAACCTTCCCGCTCTCGTCGCTCCATTCCGCCTTCATCAACCGGAGCCATCGCCCCGAACTCACACATCTCCACTCCATATCCAAACTCTCTCCTTTAGGGCCCGCTGAATAATTGGCAAGCGCGTTATTCCCATCATACGCTCGATATCAAACTCGCCTAGCCGCCTTGTTTTTCAAGCGCCCCCGAAATCAAAACACGCCATCGTTTGGCGATCTCGTCCAGCGAGAAATCCCGCGCCAAAACATCGAACCGCCCCCTGGCCGCCTGTCTCGCCGCCACGGGGGCCGCGTAACTCGCGCCAACCAACTCGTCCACAGCGGACGCCATCGCCTCAGTGTCGCCGTGCCGAACAACGCGTCCCGCCAAGCCATCCCCCTCCACCAGCCAGCGGCAATCGCCAACATCCGACATCGCGCATGGCAGGCCAAAAGAAAGCGCCTCGACCGCCGATTGAGGAAGCCCCTCCGCACGGGAAGTGGAAAGGAAACACCGGGATCGACTATAAGCCTCGTGGAGAGAGTCCACCGTAAGATGTCCAGCGAACTCGACATGCCCCCCGACACCAAGACGCCGGGCCAATCCTGCGAGGCCCACTTCCAATCCCCTCCCGCACAACAGCGCCTTGAATTCCGGGCGCCTCGCTCGCAACGCCGCTAAAACCTCCAGCATCCAAGGGTAATCCTTCTCCCTAGCGAAATCCGCGACGGCGATAATGTCGTATTTCATCTCACCCGGTGGAGCGGAGGGAAACGGCGGAGCGTCATAGGGATTATGGATCACCTCAATGGCTCCCTTGAATCCAGCGGCGCGGAGAGCGCGCTCGGCCGAGGGTCCGCGGACCCCGCACGCCGTCGCCGCCAACATCGCCTTGGCGCACAAGGACCGCTCCAAATTCCAATCCACCGAGGTAACAACAAGCTGCACCACGGGCTTCCCGGCAAAACCTCCAGACAGCCAAGCCCACACGCCATGCCAACGCTGAAAACACCCCACGACCAAATCGTAACCGCCACAACCTCCCGCTAAAATAACCGCTCGCCACGCCTCGGAGGCGATTCCACTCCAACGAAAAACCCCGGGGATGGCGCGCCAACGCGCCTTTTCTGGCAGGGATGTCGGAGGACGGCGTCGAAACACGTCTATCGACTCCACCTCCTGAAGAGATGCCAGCGGAGCGAGCTTCTGCAAAAGTTTGGCATTGCTCAAACCCGCTACAAACGCTATTCTCAATCCGTTTTTAAGCCCGTCGGACATTTGTCTCACACCCCAATTAAAGCCCTATTGAACAATGGAGTGCGAACGCTCCATGTCAAACCGCCCCAAGGCCTACCGAAAAACCCGGCAACGCGCCAGTTCCGCGATACGCCCTCCCCGTACGACACCATCAAAAAGGATTTCACCCGATGCGAACAAATCACTTGCCAATTATTCAGGAGGCCCTATACTAGATTTTACAGAGATCAGGACCACCATCCCGGAGTCTCGCGGCGAAAGAGGTCGGCGTATGACCAGGATTCTTACAATCATCTCGGCGGGCTTCACCTTGGCGATTTGCTTTCTCCACCCCT
>WFSE01000147.1 GCA_015486135.1 Lentisphaeria bacterium | reverse complement strand
CTTCTTTATACCTTTCAGAACGGTTTGGCCAAACTCGGCGGAACTTGGAGTCTCACCGTGCGCCAGGAACGCGAGCAACGCCAATCCCGTCAACGCGGGATGGTCGTCGGGTCGGGCCTCGCCCCAGGATCCGTCGCTGTTCTGATGGTCCTTAAGCCAAAGCAAACCTTTAATCACGCCCCGCTCCGTATGCCTGGAACCACCATGGGCAACTAACCCATCCCTCCTGCCACCAGTGGTACGTCCACCGTAAAGGGCGGGCATGCGAAGCGAGGAATCCGAGGGGCAAACGTTGAGGATATTGGGAACCGTCACGTCCTGAACAACAGAGTCCGTCACAATTTCCTCCTCCGGCGCGACAACGTCGCTCTCCGTCACGTCGGCAGGACGCTCCACATCCATATCCGTATCTTCCGGTTTCGGGTCCTCCGGCTTAGGAGGCTCTATCTTCTTTTCCAGAGGCTTGACTTTAACTATAATCTCTTTCACCTCTATCTCCGTTCCCTCGTCCGGAGGGCGGAACACTATCACCGTGCTCAATATCGCCAAAATGACAACGTGCACAATAACCGAAAGAACCGGACCGGAAATATGCTCCTTGAGATCCTCCACGGTGAGTTTCCTGGCCGCCATCAGTTCCTCGAACGTCGGAGCATAGCGATAGCTCTCTTCAACCTCTTCCGAAAAACCACTCCCCGAACCATGATTCCTCCATTCCGCTTCCATGACTCACCTCCTCTTCGACCCACACCACACTGTCGCTATAATCAACAATATCAACATTTCCGACAAAATCAAGAGCAAATAAAACATTTTTAGCAAAATCGCCAAAAAACACTAATAAAAAATCGCCTGCAATTGCGCGATGATAAAAAACGTGATATACTGTGGGTTCGCGATTCGTGTGATCGGCGCCCCCCCCGGAGCGGAACGCCGTGTAGGTGGTAATGAGCACAGCAACAAGCCACCAAGGTTGGAACGATGCCAAAGGTTGTCGCATTGAAAAAGCTGTGGGACGCCATTGACGAGACAACCCGTTCGAAAGGAACGGCGTTGGCCCGTCGCGGTGGTCTGTTGTTCGCCCATTTGGACGACACCGGAAGACTGTCCGCCGTGTTCTCAACTCCCAAAACCGACGGGACGCGTCTCCAGGTGGATTTCTCCGAGGATCCGAAAACCCAAATCCACGATATGGATTCCACCACAAAAACCCGGGTAGCCGCCGCGGTCTTCCTCCTCTCTCTCCACGCGCCGCGACACCTCCCACACACACCATCTCCGGCCTACGGTGGATTGACCGGCAAACCGGAACGCGGGCGCCGGAAAACTGGCGACGCGGAACTAGCGGTAGGCATACTGAACGCCCCACCGCACGCACCAAGCAAATGGGAACGATGCCGACTGGAGGTGTCGCTATCCACCCCGTCGAAGGAATATTCCGGCAACCTGGGTAATCTCAGGCAACTGCATTTCCACGGTGGAGTGGGAGCATCGACGCGGACCAACGACTTCTCCCCTCAGGAAAGACAAATCATCCGCTTCCTAGCGATCAACGCGGAACCGGACGGAATGTTCCTGGACCTCTCCGCGGAAACCATGGCGGAGTTCATGCATTGCCTAGCGGGTTTCGAGCGCGTCACACTCCGGGAGAAAGGCAAAGGGAAAGCGCGCTCGGCGCGCGATATCGCCACCGTCCACGTGTATAGCGAACCGGCATCAATCATCCTAGCAAAAGGGAGGAACGGCGCGCCCGCGCGTCCGGGATTGGCAACCTCCAAAGGACTTCTTCCTTTGAAAAACGCCTCGATGGTCCTGGGACGCTCCGGCCTCTGGGTGGGAATCGCCAACGACTACTGGTGGGTGCCAGCCACCACGGACCTGGCCCTCCTACGCAACGCCGTCGTAGCGGGGTCAATCGCCGACAAGCTATCCCCGGAACAGGAGACAGCTCTAGCGGAACTAGAAACAGTGAACGCCAAACTACCGACGGATATCAGACGCAAACATTGTTCCCCCATCTACGACGCATCCCCCAACGACTCGGGAGGAATAACCGTCTCCCTGAAATTCATATACGGAAACAACCTCGTCAATCCCGCCGGATCCAACATCAAATTCTCCAAAGAACACCCATGGAAACGCGACACCGCGGCCGAAAAAAGATTCACCGCCGAACTGCTCGCCGCGGGATTCGCTAAAAAAAGCGGAGGGACATTCGATCTGGAGGGCGCGGAGGCGGCGGGAACCTTTCTCGACACCTTGGCTAGACAGTGGTTCCAAGACCCCGAAAAATCGTTCTCCGCGGAATTCGCCTCCATAGCCCATGGAGGAAACAGAATCCCTCCCCTGCTATGCGAAGCCCAGGAGATAGAGCGGGAAAGCGGAAAAGATTTCCTAGCCATACGCATCGGATTCATCCCCGCCTTCGGAATCCCAATACCAGCCTTGTCCTGGAAGGAAATACTCCAACGCGTCAAAAGCGGTGCCAGTTACATAATAAAGGATAAAGCATTCTTCCAAATTCCAAAACGCTTGAGTGAATTCGTTTTGGACACGGCCGATTTCACATCCAAACACAAAACCATTCCCGACATGATATTGATTCCAACAGGCGCCGCGGGGTATTGGAGGGAAAAATTAGCGCTCGCCAGCGAGGCCCAAGCCCCGTTCATCGGCACTGGGGCCCCATCCCCGCGAACCTCGCGATCGCCCAGCCCAACCTCGGAATGGGCACCCCCAAAGTCATTCAAGGGAGTCCTCCGCCCGTATCAAGCCGAAGCGGTGGAATGGTCCAGAAAAATGTTCGACAAGGGCCTCAACGTAATCCTGGCCGATGAAATGGGCTTGGGAAAAACCATCCAGACCATCGCCCTCGCATGCTCGCTAGCCGACGACGGCAAGCTCAATGGCCCCTCCATGATCCTATGCCCCAGCAGCTTGATCGATAACTGGAACATGGAATTGGAGAAATTCGCCCCGGACCTGAAACGCCTCCCTCTGAAAACAGGCGCCGAATGGGATAAAACCAAGGTCCCTCCGGACGGAACCCTAATCATCTCCTCATACGCCATGGCGGCCCGAAAAGCCAAAAAACTCGCTAAAATCGAGTTCGACCTCCTGGCCCTGGACGAAGCGCAGCACATCAAAAACGCCTCGACCACAAATGCCAAAACCGCGAAATCACTCCGAGCGAGACAAAAAATCGTCCTAACAGGCACACCCCTCGAAAACCGCCCCGAGGAACTATGGTCCATTTTCGATTTCCTACATCCAGGCGCACTGGGCAATCTCAACTCTTTTAAAAAACGCTACGCCAATATCCTGGAACAGCCCGAAGCAAAACAAGACCTGGCCGCCAGAACCGCTCCATTCATCATGCGGAGACGCAAATGCGAAGTCGAACCCGACCTCCCCGCGAAAACCGCGCAAATAGTTCCGTGCCACATGACACCCGAACAAACCCTGCTCTACGAGAAAGAACGGAAAAACGGACTCGAAAGACTCTGCGAACTACGCGGGGGCAAATCCAAATCGCGATTCGAAATCCTCGCCAATCTCACCCGCCTGCGCCAACTTTGCTGCCACCCCGCGCTCCTCCCGGGAAACGCTGGAGAAAATGTCGACTCGGCTAAAACCGACCTACTCAAAGAACTTCTCTTGGAATGTGTCGACGGCGGCCACAAAACCCTCGTCTTCAGCCAATTCACTTCCTTCCTGGACATATTCGACAAATGGCTCGATTCGCAGGGTATCCCATTCGCTAGAATCGACGGAAAAACGAAAGCCCGACAGGACATCGTGAACAATTTCAATTCTGAAAACGGCGCTCCAGTCTTCCTCCTAAGCTTGAAAGTGGGAGGCGTGGGATTCAACCTCGTCTCGGCCGACAGAGTCATAATATACGACCCTTGGTGGAATCCGGCGGCCGAAAACCAAGCCACCGACAGAACTCACCGCATAGGTCAGACAAAAGACGTCCATTGCATGAAGCTGGTAGTGGAAAACTCTATCGAAACCAAAATACTCGACCTTCAAGAGAAAAAACGACGCCTCTTCAAGGCGCTCGTTGACGACAGACCGACGACAACACTAAAAGACCTCTCCTACGAAGACCTCGAATTCCTTCTGGAATAGGGCCACGCCGCAAACATGGAACCAGCGATGAAATCCCCCGACCGAGAAACCTTCGGAACCGCCGTGTGCAGACTGCCGGGCGATGAACTTGGCGGCGACACCCGATGGGGCGTATTCGAAAATCCTTCGGACATTCTAGTCGCTTGGACTCCACGCGATGTCCGCGAACTTCTAAAAAAAATCGAGAAGGCCGCCGAGTCCGGCGCTTGGGCGGCGGGATTCATATCCTACGAGGCGTCCCCGGCGTTCGACCCTGCGTTCAAGGTGAAAACTCCCTCCGGGGAATCCCCTCTCGCATGGTTTGCGGTTTACGACTCGCCCCCTTCCCCATTCCAGTTCCCGGATAACGGAACGTCCGCCGCCACCGCGCTCGCCGCGCCACCAAAACCGGAAATCGCCGCCGCCGCGCATATCGCGGCCGTCGAAACCGCTAAAAAACACATCTTCGAAGGGGACATATACCAAGCCAATTTGACCTTCCGTTGCCATGCGGAAGCGGCAATCCCCCCTTGGGACGCCTTCCTCGACACCATCTCAGCGCATCCCGCGCCATACGCGGCGTTCATCGACACCGGCGAGACCCAAATAGTCTCCATATCCCCGGAGCTTTTTCTCGAACGCCACGGACAAATCCTGCGCACAGCCCCCATGAAAGGCACCGCGCCCCGCGGCCTCGACGAGGCGGAAGACGCGGAAATCGCGGCCGCGCTCGCCGCGGACTCCAAAAACCGCGCGGAAAACCTCATGATCCTCGATATGGCGCGCAACGACTTGGGCCGGATATGCGAGCCGGGCTCCATCAAGCCGGACGCTATCTTCCGCGTCGAAAAATACACATCGGTATTCCAAATGACCAGCGTCGTCTCCGGCGAAACACGCCCCGACGTATCGCTGCTCGACTGCATGGACGCCCTATTCCCCCCGGCCTCCATCACTGGAGCGCCGAAAATCCGCGCGATGGAAATTATCGCCGATCTCGAACCCTCTCCGAGAGGCGTCTACACCGGCTGCGTCGGCTGCGTCGCCCCGGGAGGCGATTTCCTCTTCAACGTCGCCATCAGAACACTGGAAATAACAAACAGAAAAACGAAAATCGGAGTGGGCGGAGGGATCGTGGCGGACTCCGACCCCATGGGCGAATGGCGCGAGGCGTTGCTCAAATCCAAATTCGCCATAGCCCGTCCCCTGCCCGAATTCGAAACGATAGAAACGATGCTATGGCACGGAGGAAACGCCAGCGACACCTTTTCCGAGCGCCGGAAACGCCGTCTGGCGGCCACTCAAAGATATTTCGACAGAAAATGGAACGAGGCGGCCGCGATTTCCGCGATTGAATCGGCGATCGCCTCACTCCCATCCTCCGCGGAATTCGCAAGAATACGATTACTGATGGACGCCGACGGCGAATGCCACGCCCAAGCCGTCCCTCTCGACAGGCCGGGATGGCCCCGTAACCCGGCGAAAATCCTCCTGGCGGTTCGCCCCGAAAACGCCATCCCGCCACTCTTCCTCAGACACAAAACCACAAACCGGAAATTCTACGACGAGGCGTTCAAAAAGTCTATCGAAGCCGGATTAGATGAAATCATATTCATCAACGAACATGGGCGTCTCGCGGAAGGCGCGATATCCAACGTCTTCGTCAAAATCGACGGCGAATGGCGCACCCCGCCCCTCTCCGACGGGCTGCTCCCCGGCCTCTGGCGGCAGGAAATGATCGAAAAGCTCGGCGCGGCGGAAAAAAGCGTCTCCCTCGAAGAACTCCGTTCCGCCTCCGAAATCATGATTGGAAACTCCGTCCGCGGTGGCGCCGCCGCGGAAATCGTGCTGGCGACAGTGGGGTCGGGACCAGCACTTCTGACTTTAGTCAAAGTGCGGAACTGACCCCAGATATCCTACCGCGGAAATCGCGGAGGGGACAAAGAGATTGCCTCGCAAAGACGCGGAGAACGCGGAGGGGAAATCCGTGAATCCGCTAAAAGTTCTTCCGCACAAGCCTTTTTCATCTCCGTCCGCGGAGATGGAAAAACTTCGTGAGCTTCGTGCTCTCTGTGGTTAAAAAAGAAGTCTTTAAATAGACAGCCAGGTGGGCACAGAAACAGGCTGCGCACATTGCCAACGCCGACGGTGGCAGGCGAGTATTTTAAGATTTTTCTAACCACGAAGCTCACAGAGAGCACGAAGATGCCGCTTCCGCTCCGCGGAACCGGCATGTTTGTGTGGAAGAAAAGATAAACTCTGCGTTCTCTGCGTCTTTGCGAGGAAAAAAGAGAACTTTGT
>WFSE01000146.1 GCA_015486135.1 Lentisphaeria bacterium | reverse complement strand
TAGGGCTCACTGAATAATTGGCAAGCGCTTAATAATTATTGGGTTATATCTGTTTTTAGTGGTGTCGTCTCCAAGGTTTTGGCAGCACACGTTCGTGTGTTTTGAAGGCTCCCCTCGCTCCGCTTGGTCGCAGACTCCCAAAACCCTTGGATCCGATTACCGACTTGAGACACTTGCCAATTATTCAGTGAGCCCTATTTGCAGCATCCGGGCGAACCCTTTATTTTTCCGCATGAGGGACATTTAGCGGCTTTCGGGTCGCAACATTTGGCGGAGCCTTTGACCTCGCCGCATTTCGGACACAACGGGGACTTCGCCGGTGTCTCGCCATCCGCCTTTATCTTCGCCAGATACTTGTCGGGATCGGCCTTCACCTTCGCTATGCAACCCTTGCAACAGACATAAACGCGGTATCCTTTGACATCCGCATACAAGCTTTTGTCTATTTTCTCGCCCGTAACCGGACAAAGGGTTTGCGGTTTCGCGTTTTTCGCGGAAGCCGCGCCTTTCGCGGCGCCTCCTCCGCAACAAGCGGGACCCGCCACCAACGACAAGGAGCCCAGCATCAACAACCCCATCAACAACGTTTTCATTCCTTCTTCTCCTTCTCTCCGCTTCCGAAGATTTCCGAACCCGCCGCCTCGCCTTCCAGGTTGGCGGCTTAACTTTATCTACTATATTAGTAAACATTACTGGAAAGTCAAGCGGTTTTGGGAAAATAAGCGCGGAATCCGCGGCCGGGAAGAAACTAGAGGGACTATGGACGACACCAAGGGGGCTGGGTGGACAAGGGGACGAACGCGAAGAGGCAAGAGAGGCGGAAGGGGAAACCGCGGAAAACGCGAAAAGGGGGCGGGATTGGTGCGTTCTCGGCTTTTTCAGTAGCCCCTGTTTAGAGGCGTTTTAGTTCCCGGCTTGCCCAGGTGTGGTATTTCGAGCCATCCGGGGCGGTGGCGACGACATTGTTCAAAGCCCGCCGCATGGCGTCGAGGTCGCCGTGGCTTCTCGCCTCCAGAAAGACCTCGTAAAGGATATCGCACTTGTGTTGTATTTTTCTTTCGATGGAGCCGCGTAGCCGCCGCAGTTTTGAAGCTATTTCGGAGGAATAATCGCCCATAGCGACGATAAAGTTGGCGAGGTTGTCGCATTTCGCCAAAAGGGTCTTGTCTGGTTCCGCCTTGATTTCGTCAACGGACTCGACTATAAATCTGTCGATTTCGGTTCTCACCGATTTAACCGCCTTGTGGACGATAGCCGCTTTCGAGTCGGAGTTCCCGCAATCGAGGAGGATTTTTGCCAGTTTCGAGAACGCTTCCAGGCTCTCCATGTTTTTCCTCCACCGCGCCAAAGCGGCTTTCAACGCCCGGAGATTATCCACATCTTTTTTGAATTCCTTTATTTCGGAGTCGAACTGTCGGTATTGCGGCGGGAAATCCTTTTTGAAAGTACCGACGGTTTTTGTGAACGCCTTCAACTGGTCGTCCGCCTTGGCATAATCGTAGGAATGAAAGGATGATCGAGCGAACTCCTCTCTCGCCGCGTCCAGCGCCCCCGCGAAATCCGCGATTCGCACAATCTCCTCGACATACGCTATTGTCGCCTTGTTGTAGTTCAACTTGCTGCCCTTCAAATCGGCGCGTAGTAGGGACGCAAGCTCGTTCCAGCGCCTGGTCCTCCAGTCGTTCGACACTTGGAGCGACTCCTTGTATGTCTCAATCAGCTGTTTTATCTTTTCGCGGGTTTTGGAGTACCGAGCGAGAAATCCCGAGGATATTCCGAACTTGGCTAGAACGGGTTGGGCGTCACGCGTTATTTTCTCCTTATCCGCGGCAATTTTCACCAAAGCGTCATTCCAATATTCGATATTCGTCTTTATGGGCAACGTGTTGCCCTCCGGGGAACACACGAATCTCATGTAGGGAACTTCCAGCGTCTCGAGGGTGTCGTTGTCGGCTTTGGCGGAATACGAATACAAGCTCCGCATAGCGAGGAATTCCAGTGTCAGCGCGTTTTTCAGCTCTTTTCTGGCATCGTCCCGCAAAAGATTACCGAACCTGGAGAGGGCGGCGAGCGCTTTTTCCGCATCTCCGGCCTCCACGTTCTTCTTGATGTCGGCAAGCAAGGCGGGTTTTCCGCCGGGCATCCCAGTCGATTTCCCGATGTCCCCCTTTCTAATGGCGTTGAAGGCAAGCGCCGCCAGCAAACCGATAAGAATAATCCCCAAAAGGAAGTTGACGAGTTTCCAATTCAGGCTTGATTCGGAGAAAGACACCTCGGAATCGGGGATGTCGCGGGAAACGATTTTAACAGAAACGCCTCCAATATTGAAAACCCTGTTGGCCGCGACGGCGAAAGATTTAAACGAGGCCTTATTCTGGCCCCGCTCCCCGGACAAGACGGGGTCCACATAGAATACCTTTCCGGAACAGGTTATCGTAGCGCATTCCGGAGGAACGGCGGGAAGGCCTATTACGACATCGCAGACGGCCGCCGACCCCACGACGTTTCTTCCAGGAAATAGGGGCGCCCTCTCCGTCCCGCCCTCGGCGTTCCGCCACGCCAAGTCATATTCCCCCGAGTCGCCCGCGCATCTGGCAACCATCCTGCAATCGCCAAACAGCACCTCCAATCCGTCCGAGACCTCGACATCCACTATTTTCCTCCCAGCCGGAGTCCGCAGTTCGTTGCCGGGATTTTTCAAGCGCCACCGGGCGCCCTCCCTAACGATAGCGAAATGGATATCCTCGACGGCGCCGACGACATCTCCGAATTCCGCCAGAGAAACGGCGCATTTACCGGAACGCCCCACGGATACGGAATCGCCCAACGCGTCATCATCGGGAGAAAACCGTTTCAAGATATTGTCGTCCGCGTCAAATATGGTGAATATCGGCATAATCCGCTCCGTAACCTCCTTGTCTCCACTTCTGCCAGCCCTGCGCTAACGCGGAGGAGAGAGGAGATGATACTGTTTTTTGGCCCACATTCTGATTTTCGCCTCGCTATCGAGAGACGCCACGCCCATAAGCTCCTTCGCGATTTCCGCGGCCGCTTTTTTATCGCCCATCGCCGAGAGTTGGATTATCTCGCTTTTCATGCGATCTATCTTCGCCTTGCGGAACGCGCGGCATTTCTCGTATATGTTTATGATATCCTCGTATTTTTTCGCGAAAGTCGCGCCCACGCCCGACTCCGCTAGAAGACGCATCGCCTGTTGCAACGACTCGATGGCTCTCAAGACGTTGCCGGGGTCCTTGGCGTTGGCCCAGAGATATCTGGCCATATCGGCGTGGATTCCGGCTTCCTTGACCAGTTCGACCGTATTTTTGTTGTTGGCTGAATTTATCACCGGGCGCTTGTATACGGGCTCGTCGAAAGGCGGCTTCAGCGTCACATAAGACATAAAGCTTCCAGCGATATGCTCGTTGTAGGGAGTCCCGTTCCGCCACAAGGCCAGATACAGGAACCGGACATTGTGGGAATAGAAGATCAAGGCTCTCCCGTGGTAGTCATCGGTCTTGACAAGCACCCTGAGGGCGGGAAAGGCGAAATTGAACTCGACCGTATCCACGCTCGGCAAATCCAGATTCCTCAACTTGATTCCGACGCCTTGCGCGAAATTCCCGAGGAGCTCCTTGATGGCCGCCTTATCCTTGTTCAAAGGAGTGAAGTAGAAGGCCCGCGACGCCAAATTACTAAATAGTATAACAAAGTCCCTTTTGGGATTTCTAAGAATGAACACATCGCCCTCCAGCCCTCCGGACCACCCCGGGGGCCGGAGCAGATAGCAGTAATCCGAGGATAGCTGGACAACCTTGCCGCGGCTCGAGTGTTTAGCGTCGGTGCCTTTCAGATAGAAATACAACGCCAAGCCAACCATAACCAACAGGATCAAGGCGACCACTTGCTGAACCAACATAGAACCGCTTTTACTCTTCTCCGCCATAAAAGACACCTATTTTTACCGTCATTGACCGAAACTTTGGAACACCTGCAACATGGGTCTCAACACTGGCGCCAGTAAAACGATGAATATCCCTGGCAGTATAAGCAGCAGCAAAGGGAAAGTCATCTTCACCACGGCTTTCTGGGCCTCGGACTCGGCGTCCAACAAGCGTTTTCCCCGCATATCCCTAGTGGCTGAATCCAGCATCTCCACAATACTCGTTCCCATTTCCAACGCCTGCGCCAACGAGACGAAGACCATCGACGCTTCCGGGACATTGACTCTGCCGGCGATGTTGGTCAAGGCCGTGGCCATCGGCACGCCAAGCTTCAACTCCCGAGTGAAAATCCGCATTTCCTCGCGGACCGGCCCCGGAATGTAGATATCGACCAGATAACTCACGGAGGAGTAGAAATCGAGTCCCGAATCGGCGGCGACCTTGAGAATGTCCAATCCGTCCGGCAATTGCTTCATGAACAAGGCCTTGCGCCGCGCCGCCTTCGCTTTCAGCAAGGAGTCCGGATAAAGGTACGAGCATATCATGAAAAATATGGCGCACAACGCGGTTATCCCCAAGTCAATTCCAGCCATCGCGCCGGAGAACATGGCAAATATGAATAGAAGGATCGGCAGGGCGGCTTTCGCCGCCATCACCCCGTATCCGTCCAACCCGGCGAATCCTCCCGCCTCCGTTATCATCCTGTCGTAATCGGCGGCTTGCTGGCGCATGGAACCGGCCGCTCGCGCTTTTAGCGAGAGGAAATCCCGGAGAGGCGCGAGAAGCGCGGCGAGCTTTCCCGGGGAACTACCATGGGAGTCGTCCCAATCAACCGTTCTGAAATACCTGTCCGCCGCGACGAACGCGAGAAGCGCGGCCGCCCCCCCTGTGGATATCTGGATCAACAGCATGTAAAGGGTCTCCGAAGCCATATTTCCCTCAAACATTTATGGTTATCATCTTCTTTATCCAGAGATACGCGACAATCTGCATCAACACCACTACGCAAATGGCGCCGATCCCCACGGACGAAGTTAGGAATTGCAACATCTCACTCCGCCTGACAAGGGTCATAATCACCAGAATAACGAATGGGAGTAGAGTCATCACCACCGCTTGCATGCGCCCCTCCGTGGTCAATGTCCTCACCTCTTTTTGGAACATGGCCCTTTCGCGGATAGTGGAGGAGAGCTTTCTGTAGGTTCCGGGGAGGTCTCCGCCGCGCCTCAACGCCAACTCGGTAGCGATGGCGGTCAATCGGACATCCATCAAGGGGACCCTGTCCGCCCAATGCTTCATGGCGTCAACAAGGGACGCTCCCAGTCTGCATTCGGTGTCGATTATTTTGAACTCCGAGGCGATTGTGGCGGGGATTTTATCCAAATTCCTGGATATAGCCTGGTTCAGCGTCAGTCCCGCGGACATGGCGCTGCTCAATATATCCAAAGCGCCCGGCAACTCCTCGTGAATCCTCTCCATTCGCTTGTTGACAGCGTAGGTCACCCCCATGGAGGGGATGAATAAGCCTGGAACCGCTAGGACCGTCCCCAATATCACCCCGCCGACGATATTCCCCGCGGCGAGCAGCATACCGAGCATAAACATCAAGGCGACCGAAAGCACGATCATGAGATACAAGCGTTCCGGCGGAATGACGATGGAGATATTCACGTCGTTATAAGCGCCGACGATAGAGAGCGCCCGCTCCCTGATACGGGGACTGGAAACGAAGACGGACACCAGGAAGTAGCCCAAGGCCACCGCACTGGCGAAAACCGACACAGTTATCCAGATCTGAATCATTTGAACCACCCCTCTTCCAGCGCTATGCCGCACTTGAGGAATTCCTCGAAAAAGGTTGGCTTGGCCACAGGCTCGTGATGTCCCAGCACCTTTCCGCCATGCTTGATGTCTATCCCCTCCCGGGCGAATGTGAATATCTCGTTCAATATCGGCTCTCCGTTCTCCAGACCAACTATCTCCGTAATGCTTACGACTTTCCTAGTTCCATCGGAGAGCCGGGCGGTTTGGACGATAAGGTTCACGGCGGAACAAATTTGGTTCTGGATGGCCGAAAGCGGAAGATCCATCCCGGCCATAAGCACCAATGTCTCCAAACGGGAGATAGCGTCCTTCGGGGAATTGGCGTGCACGGTGGTGAGCGAGCCGTCGTGACCGGTGTTCATCGCCTGAAGCATGTCGAGAGCCTCTCCCCCGCGGCATTCCCCGATCACGATTCTGTCGGGCCTCATCCTCAGGGAGTTTTTGACCAGACGCCGGATAGTGATCTCGCCTCTTCCCTCGGCGTTGGGCGGACGCGCCTCCATCCGCACCACGTGATCCTGTTGCAACTTCAGCTCCAAAGAATCCTCGATGGTAACTATCCGTTCGTGGTTGCCGATAAAGAGCGATATCGCGTTGAGCAGGCTTGTTTTTCCGCTACCCGTTCCTCCGCTAACCACGATATTTTTCCGTCCCGCCACGCATTTTTCCAGGAACAACGCCATCTCCATGGTCATGCTTCCATATTCCAACAGCCGCTCTATGGTGAAGACATCTTTGCCGAATTTGCGGATAGTGAGCGCCGCGCCGTACGGCACAATCGGAGGGATGACGGCGTTCACTCGGGATCCATCCGGCAAGCGGGCGTCGACCAATGGTGAGGACTCGTCGATTCTCCTGCCCAACGGCGCCACGATCCTCTCGATAACGGTCAAGAGATGCTCCGGGCTCCTAAACACCCTTTCCGTCAGCTGTATTTTACCCTTTCGCTCAACATATATACGTTGGTAGTCCAACACCATGATCTCCGTTATATCGTCATCGGACAGCAACGGCTCAATGGGACCCAAATGGAGAAGATCCTGTATTATCTCCTCCTGCACTCCGCGCAGTTCGGCGGGTTCGAATCTAGACGCGTCCGGATGCGACGCCAACAGGCTCCGGAGGACCGTCAACGCCCTCCTTTCCAGCTCCTCGTCGGAGATATGCTCCTGTTCCGCCCCGATCAAGTTGAGTTCGTCCAACACCCCCCGGTATATCTCGTCCTTCATCGCCGACAACTCGCGGTTCCGCCCCAGCGCCTCCCGGCCGCCTATCACCAAGGATACTCCGCCAACCTCGACCTTAACGGGTGCCGAGACGGCCTCCTTCAGAATTGGTCTGCCCTCGACAAGAACACCTCCGCCCCCGTCGGCGTCCTCAATCCACCACGTCCCCGCGGCGAAGGAAAGAAGAACGCGCGGACCGGCGGCACTTCCCTTCTTTCCACCGGAAAAATCCACGCGGAGATCGCAGTCACTTCCTCCGCCTATGGAATAGACGCGATTCTCCTCCGCCTTGAAAGTGGCGAGTTGGTCTTTGCCCCGATATACGGAAATAGAACTCATAACTCCTCTAGCGCTCCCGCGGTCTTCTCGCCAGCCTTCTCCAAGTCCTTGGCATCCTCGGCACCCTCTTCGATCAGGGAATCGACAGCTTCTTCCACGAAACTCCCCGCCGAAGTCGGCGTTTGCTGCGCTTCGTTGAATTTCTCGAGCGCCTTCATGGCCGCCTCGCGCTTGGCCTCCTCCTCCGGGAGGGTTATCCTCAGCAGCAGGATAATGTTGGCGTTGCTCGTGTTCGCCGAGTTGTTATCGAAAATGCTCCCGACAAAAGGGATATCGGAAAGGACGGGAATCCCCTGTTTCGCAACAGTATCGTTAATGGCGTTCATTTTGTTGATTAGAATCACCTCGCCAGGCGACACCGTATATTTCGCGGTCATATTGTATTTGGCTATCGTAAGCGGGTTGCGGTTGGTTGGCTCGCTGACTTGTATGTCCACATCGGCCGTAATCGTTTTTGCATTGACCATGGTGGGGGTGACATTGACCATGAATCCGTAATTGATCTCCCGGAGGTCCACAGCTTGTACGCCCTCGATTTTCTCGTATACCGTGCCTCCCCGCTGCAATTTGGCCGTCTCCCCGCTCCGAGTGGCCAGCCTGCTGTCGAAAAGGATTTTCATAGCATTCCGTATTTTTTGGATATTGAACGTCCCGGAGTTTGTGACGGTCGCATCGCCTCCGTAAGCGGCCTTTTTGACAACATTGGGATTGTTCGAACTGTCATAGGAATGCGATGCCGAGGGAGCGAATTGCATAGAATACTTTATTTCATCCGTCGAGAGTCCCATATTATCGTTCTTGCCCTTGTCCACGCTGACAAATCGGACTTCCACGGTTAGCTGGCTACCGCTCAAGATGACCCCGGAGGAATTCAGGCTGAATCCCGCTGGTTTGGCATAGGATAGGAGGACTGAAAGCAACTTATCCCGCTTCGCCTTGTCGAATACCTTTCCGGAGAGGTAAACCGTGCGGTCCATGACCTCCGTTTTCACCCCGTCAAATTTTTCCGCTCTCAAGTAGGAGTCTATCCGTTTGAGCAAATCGGTGTGGGATAAAGTGACGTTATTGATTATCCGCTTCTTGTCAAGGTCCACCGCTTTGTTCACCTTTTCCATCAGGGAATTCTGGAGGACTTGTCCGGAAATAATCACATGGCCATCCGTGACCGCCAGCGAGATGTTCGGGTTGTTTTCAAAAAGAAATTGGAGGGTGCTCCAATATCTCGGGACCACCGTGATTTCCAATATCTCCTGGGCGCCGTCGGGTTTCCGGCATACCACGCTTGTTTTTCCGATGGAAAGCCCCTCGACATAGTAGTCGCCGCCATTCCCGGCCGACACAAGCTTGGCGACATTGGAGTCCTCCACGAGACTCGGCTTCGCCCTTTGCAGCGAAACCATTTTTTTAGCGCCCTCTTTGACCTCTATTTTGCGGATCATAGCATCTACGCCGTAAAGCGGACCGCAAAGAAGGCATAACGCCAAAACCGCCACCAGTCTGTTGTTCATTTTTCGGCACTCCCCTTTTTGTCCTCCTCTTTTTTACCGTCGACGACACCCTGGGAGGCTTTTCGGGTGGCGACGGAGGAAGAGGCTTTTTTGTATCGTTCCTCGGAGAATCGCTCGCGCTCTTTGTCGAGTTTCGCGATATATCCGTTTTTCAACATCTCGCAATCCACTTTGGCGGGCGAGCTGGAACTGATTCTATCCATAGACCCGGGCGCCCTCAAGACGCATGACAGTGTCGCTTGGCCACGGGCGTGGGTCAACATCAACGCCTCCTCGATTGTAACTTCCAAAGTGATGTTAGAAAACGTCATTTTCCGGGTTTCCAAGTTGACGTAGGTGTTGAAATTCTGTGCGATAGCCAACACAAGCACGTTCTGCATGAGCAGGTAGGTGGAAGGGCCGGCTTTCCTGGCGTTGGGGGCTCCCACCGCCGCGGAGGCCAACGCGCCGCTCCCGCCGCAACTGGTTCGGGAAGTGGCTATTATATCCACCCTGTCGCCTGGCAGGATGTTGTAGCCCACTCCGCTCAAGGAGTCGACTGGAATCGTCACCGCTCGGCGATCGCCGGGAAGCTTGTCCGCGAGTCTCGACAACTCCGGTTTCCTGATGTCGACCCATAGGATAGGATCCCCCGCGGGGATAGTTCTCATAGCCATACGCCCGGCCACCATCGCCATCTTGCCGGTCCGCTCCTTGACCTCGCGGGGAGTGTCGCCCAGAGGCACCGATATATTCACCTCCGACAACGCCGTCACCGGAATCCGCTTCGTCGCTAGTTGCTCCATCGTGATAACGCTGCCGGCGTGTATCGGCGTCTTCGCCACCACAACCCCCACTTGGCGCACGGTCGCGGAGGCCGTTTTGGAGTTCACATACTGATTAACCGTAACCACGGAGACGATTCCCAGTAAAACCGCCACGACGAACGGGATAACATTTTTTTTGCTCCTCTCCATGCTATTCTCCTTCTGTTGGAATTATCCGTTTCATATGGGAAAATCGATACGCTGCGACAGCGCCGTTATCCCTTTCCGAAATCACTATATTGCATGCCGCGCCGCCTTTCCGCGCGACAATTACCTTGCCGGAGCGCTCCGGTGTCGGCGGAGCGGCCAAAGCGCCCCCGCCAACCTCCTCGATCCATCCGTTGGCCGCCAACTTATCTCGGACAGTCTTCTCCATCTCGTCGCTGGAGACTCCCGGAGCGTCACACACGAACAAACCGTTGCCAGCTCCGGCATCGCCCCCCATGCACGCCACGACCGGACGCGCGCCCATTACGGCGAGGTATGCCGGGGGAATCGTCTCCGAGGGAACATGCGCCCCGGCCTTCAGTCCCTCGGGATCGAACGTAACAGTCGTAATTTGCGTTCCGGATCCATACTTTAGAAACAAAGCGCCGGTTATCATGTGGTCGGGTCTGGCGAAATACACCAACGGGGAGTTCGCCAGATTCATAGCGGAAGGCAGCTTCAACGCCGACGCGAAAGCCGCGACATTCGCCCGCTCCCAGCCAAGCCCGGCTTTCCGAGCGGTGAAACTCTCCCGGGCGACATCCGGGGACTCCGACGTGTAATCGCGTTTTATCTCGAATTCGACCCCGTTCACGACCAACTTCTTGCGAGCCGGAACACCGCTACTGGAACGGTGGGGTTCGGCGTATCCTCCCGATGACGGCGCTTTGTAGGCGGCTCTTTTGTTCTTGTCCGATACAGTCTTGTAGTGCGTCAAGCCCATCATCACCCCAGCCGTCACCAACGCCGAGCACAGGAACACCCTGACGAGGCGTTTCACCACGCCAACGCGCTCGGTGCCAGGCGTTTCCCCCGCGCCCTCAATCCGCTCGGTATTTTCCACGTTGTCCGTCACAGAAAATCTCCAATTGACAAACAATTATATGCTCCACCGCATTTGGATTTGGCATCATAAATATTTCTCCAGTATCGCCACTATATCCTGAATAAACGACTTGCCATTGTTGGTGCACGAATCGCATCCCGACATGAATGTGGCGTGCGGCACCGCCACATTGGAGGATACTCCATCCCCGGCGAAATCCTGGTAGAACTCCTTGGGCAGCAATGTGGGCATATCGGCCGAAACCTGCCCGGAATAGAATTTGTCGCTCAAGAAAACGTTCACAATGTAAGGCTCCAAATTACCCAGCGTTATCAGGTTCCCCAAAAATTTTATGACACCGGTTATAAATCCTCCAAGATACTTCTCCATCCATTTGTTCAGCGAGTCCACCATGCCGGAAACGAACGGATGCCTGTCGGGCACGTTCTCAATCGTCAATTTGATAGCGCCATTAGGCATGTCGTCAAAAAAGAAGTCGCGCAACTGCCCCGCGGACACGGTCGCGTCCCCATTGTTCCTGGCGCGGAATTCCGCCACCATCCTTCCAGCTCCGGCTAGGCGCTGCTTCGCCACCAGAATCCTCGGGATATCCACGCACAGGCATAGCAATATCATGAAAATCGGCATGACGAACGCCGTTTCGAGAAAAATCGCTCCGCGATCCCTCCTTAAAACGCCAATCTCTTTTCCGCGACCTTTCATTCGAACATCCCGCTCCCGTCGCGCGTCAATGCGCGAAAAGTTTGTCCACATAATCCTGGAATGAGAACTCCAAAGTTACCCCCAATGCCGAAACACTTCTAGAGAACTCCAACGTATTCATCGGAACAAGAAAAGCGTCCGCCGCCACGCCTTTCCCGATCGGGCGGTAAGGATTATCCTCGCTGGACCTCTCCGTCACATTCCCCCCCATGGCCTGGCCGACGGCGTAGGCTATAACGGGGAATTCCCTGTCTTTCGAATCACCACCACCCAGGAAATATTTCGAGAAGAATGTCAGGTCGTTGCTTTTATGGACAATCCATATCATCGGTGGAATTTTAAGCTGGTCCGGGTCTCTGGAGACTAGGGGAGCGTCTTTCCAAGTCTCCTGGAAGTCCGCGCACATCTCCTCGAAATCCTCGTTGGTGCATAACGCGTCCAGAAGGACGAGGAAAGCCGCGCCGGCGGCACCCTCGGGATCTTTGGTGTTCAATGGCAAGCGGTCCGGCTTTTTCGCCTCGAGCGGGAGGTAGAGGGCGGCGTACGGCGATGTCGGGATTCCGAGAGCCACGAACTGGCCGGTGAGGCGATTCACCTGCTTCACGATGAAAGAGAATATCTTGCCGAAAATACCTCCGGAGCTTCCGCCATAGGAGATGGACGGAATAATCCTGTCCGCTCCGTTCTCATAGGCGACGTTATTGGCGCTTAGGTAGCCCAAGGCCATCGAACCGTACATATAGACTTTCCGCAGGGGATCGAGGAAATAGGTCACCATGAGTTTATGGCCGTAATACGCGATATCGGCGATAATAGCCGCCGCCGCCTCTATGGCCTCCCCAATGGCCTCGAAAATCTCGCCTATATAAGGAATCTCGGCGAGAGCAATAAACGCCTCGCCGATAATGGTCATTCCTCCAGCCACCCCGTACAGCGCAGCGAACACCACGTCCAAATCATATATCTCGTCGTTGATGTTCTGCACCATATTCATCCCCCGCGCCTGCCACACGGCCATCTCCAAAGCCGCGGCATCCGCGGCGGCCTGCGCCCGCATTTTCTGCTCCGACACCTGCGACACGTCGTAGATAATCGTCAACAGGGTGAGGATGAAAAACATTATGATGGCCGTGTAGTAAAAGACCACTCCGCGCTCGTCGCCCGGCAATCCGGCCAAGCGCCGCCGCGGCCCTTCCAACGAGAAGGCCCCGGCACACCATCCTCTAGACTCGCTCACCACCATCCTCAGTATCCCATCCCTTCCCTTATGCCATCAATACGGTTTGCAGAAATTCTCCCACGGGCAGTCTATCGCCTCGCCGGATATGCGGGGGTGATATCCGGGACGCGCGTCGCTCTTGGATACGTAATGAATCAACTTCGGCTTCTTTCCTTTGTACAAACCATATTTGTCGGCGACGCGTTTGATTTTCCCGGCCACTTTATCGCAATATCTCAATTTCCCGCATTCGGAGCGGGCGCACTTGGTGAAAGGCGTTTCCGAGCCGCAAGTGAAACTGAAATTTTGGCTTTTGTCGCCACACAACCCCCCGGACTTCGGTGGTTTGTAAAGAATGTCCATGAACCTGTTTACTCCGCGTTTAACCTTGCTCCAAAGTTCCCTCTCCTTCCGGATCGCATCCGTGAAACTCTTGTGTTTGGACGCCTTTTTAAACCCACCATAGCGTTTCTGCAAAGCGACCCGGTGCTTGACGGCCTTTTCCCATTTGTCGATGATGTTTGAAGTGTCGTTGACTACTTTGGCCGCTTTCTTTTCCCCTCTCTTCTTCCACTTGTTGGGATCTATGTCGGGATCGCCGCTGTCGGTGGCCTTCAGCTCGAACAAATAGGGCTTGCCCGGCTCCACCAGCATGGCGTAACGTCCACAGGCGACCGGAGTCCTCGATCCGTCGTTGCCGGCGCTGGAGCTTCCGCTCTTCCAATACGCGAAAGGCGCATAGAGCCATGCGCCCTTGTGAAGAGGATAGTTTATCGCCACTTGAACCACGTGCGGATTGTAGTACGGGTCGGATGGATGCTCCCCCGTGGGATACGCCAAAGAACCGCCGGCCTGCGTTATCCGCGTGACGACGGTGCCGTCCATTCGCACCCGTTGCATCGCCATATTGAATCGAGCATTCATCTCGCCGACAAATTGCCCGCCGAAAATATCGTCGACCAATCCCCGCAATTTGTTGTTCAAATAATCCCGAAGCTTCGTGTCGAAACTGTCGAGCAGCTTTTTAAGGATATCCGCCATCAATTTGACCATCACGTTCGTATCGTTGTCCACGGTGACGTTGAAAAGAGGCTTGTTTATCGTGAAATAGTCGCGGAAATCCACTTTCGAGCCGTTGTCCGGCGTTCCCATCCACGCGAACGTGCATGGCATCATAAACATGGCGGTTACCAGCTTGTCGGCCTTGTACGTTCCAGACGACAAGGTCATGTCCTGGTAGGGGTTGACGATATCCAACCCTTTCCTGCCGTTGTTTACGTTGACCTTCGCGATTCTCGCAACCGCGAACGCCGCATGGTTCGCCATGACCTCAGTGTCCCAAAACATGCACAACTCGATGATGAACAGGGACAGCACCATCAACAGGGGCAAGGCGAAAGCGAACTCCAAAAACACCGGCGCCCTGTCACCGCGTATCCTGCGAACCATCCTCCGGAACACGGGGAGGTCGTTCTTCCTGATATTGTTCCGCCATTTACGCGTCATTCCACCGCTACTCCAGAGCCCCAAGAGCCCTACTCATAGGCCCATGTTTTTAGCGACCACCATCCAAATCGTCCCGGCGGCTATAGCCAACCCGAAAGGCAAAGTCGGGGTATTCCGCAAGCCGCCGCGTTCCTCGGGCCTCTTCCCTATCAATATTTTCGCCACATTGGCCAAGGTCTTCAACAAACGCCCCGTCCATATAGCGTAAACCAGCGCCAACACGCCGCCACTAAGCACAGTGTAGTAAAGCACCCATAAAACCAAAGGATATCCGACCACGGCGCCCACCGCCCCCATCATTTTGAAATCCCCACCGCCAAGAGCGCCAGCCAAACAGAAAGGAAGAAAAATTCCGCCACCCACCAACAAGCCCAGGAAAGACGCCTTCAATCCATCTCCTCCACCGATAGCCAGACTCCCCAGCAAGCCGCACGCCATGCATGACAGCGTAAGCCAGTTCGGAATTCTCCGCTCCCGAACCTCCGTGAATCCGGCGATAACAAACAAAGGCGGTAAAAGTATATAAAGAGCTTCGCGCATCCAACACCTCAGAAAAACGGGGCCGATATAAGGATAATCCGGAGAAGAAGCTCTTTGCGTAGGAACACGTACGCCGGCCCGCCGGGCAACAAAGGCGCGCAGACCACTATCGCGAAAAGCGCGAAAAGCAACGTGTACTCCATGAAGACGGAAGCCCCATCGGAACACAAACGGGCTCTTATTTTCCTCAAAGTCATTAGAACAGTCCCCGATATGGAATCGAACCCGCAACCAAGCGCTTTATCTTCATTTGGTTAAACCTCTGCGAAGGGGTTTAGTGCTTCCGCCAACAATGGGGGCTCGGAACGTTTCCGGCTTTTTCAGCAAGCCCTAGACCGGACCACGGCATACGGAACGGATACCGCTCTGGAATACCGGACCGCCAAACCGGAAGCGAGCGGCGATCAGTTGTTGCCACTCATCTGGCTATTCACGTTCTCGACCTTCCCCGAAATCGTCGAAAACAGCTTTTTGAGGTTCTTGCCGAGTGACGCCACGGCGATCGAGACGACTATTCCCACCAGTGCGCACAGCATGGCATATTCGAGAAATGTCGCCCCGGAATCACCAAAGATTCTGCTTAACGCTTTGTGGTATCTCGTCATGATCACACCTGGTCTCGGGCAATATGCGCGAGATATACTCTCCTCCCGCACAAACGCACTATTTCAATCGTCGCCAAACGCCCCTTGTATATTGGCGTTTTTAACACCGGATTCTATTTTCTCGGTTTGAGACGCCGTATTGGAGAACACCTGCTTTATCCTTTTGCCGAAAACAGCCACCGCGATCGCCACCACAATCGCCACCAACCCGGCGAGCATCGCATACTCGATGAACGTAGCGCCCGACTCGCCAGCCAAGGCCCTCAAAATTCTCCTCCATGGACTGCGATACTTCATTTGTCTTCTCCTTTAGCTTCTTCTTCACCACCACTTTTCCCGTCGACAATCTTCTCGAGAAGCTCGTTGGTCCTCTCCTGCAACTGCATCATCTTGTCCAACTTGTAGTAGATAAACGCCGCCACAATCGCTACGATTCCAATTAGAAGCAGTTCCCCTTCCATTTCAGCGGAATGCCACAAATCCATGGTTCGCCTCCCGTTAGCTTTAGGACAAACACCGCAAACAAGCCGCTGAGTTCCCGGCGCGCCCACAACGCATTATGTGAATTCACTATATAACAGTATCGACGAGCTTGTCAAGTCCGTCAAAAACAGAGTTTAGGGACAGGTTCATAGTGGCCTTGAACCACGAGTAAACACGGATAAACACGGATGCTTGGGCCCCTGGATATCCAAAAAATTCACCACCCGCTTCGCTAGAGAGCACGAAGCTCATCCTTCCGTTCGCTCTGCGAACCCTGGCGGGCTTTGCGGAAAGACAGGCCCTTGGATGCCGCTTCCGCACGCGGAACCGGCATGTTGTGGGGAAAAAGAAAGAATCTCCGCGTTCTTTGCGTCTTCGCGAGGAATAAAATCGCGCAAAGCGCATTTGAGCCGTAGGCTCTTTGGAGTGTGGCGGTCCTACGCCGCTTTGGATTATTGGGGGGCTGGGTGGACGGGGACAAAGATGGAACCGCGGAAAGCGCGAAAAGGGGGCGGGATTG
>WFSE01000145.1 GCA_015486135.1 Lentisphaeria bacterium | reverse complement strand
TTCCCAGTGTCGACACAAAAATTATCATGCAGAATATTAATAGCAATAGCAACGCCTGTCTATCCGCAAGGCATCTTTCTCCCATATCCATCATTCTGTCCTTCTGTTAAATTTCATCACAAAAAAACTTCAACAGCCTCCAGTATGCCAGAGGCGAATTAAATGATTTATAAATAAAAATGAAACTTCTTTAATATTTAAGTTTTTATTATCCCGTTCCTTCCTATACAATAAAAAACCGGTTTCGCCATTGCTGACGCCACCGGTTATTCGTTTGATTGCTTCGCAATAAAGAGATCTAACTAATCGTCGTCTTCCTCGTCATTTTCAGCGTTGTTGCCATCGTCGTCGTCCCTCTCTTCATTTTCAGCCTTATCATGGTCGTCGTCTTTGTCATCCTTAACTCCATCTTTATCGTCATCGTCTTTTTCGAGTTTCATCTTAAGAAGCTCACCCTTCTTATTGATTTTAAACTCGTAAGTTTTCCCGTTGGCGACTCCTTTGATTTCATAAATAAGTTTGCCGTTCTTCGTCTCAATCTCTGCCTTTTTGAGCTGAATGGCTGGGAATACTTTGATTACAGTGTTTTTCACAACTTCCGGGACCTTTGAAATTGCGATTTCCCCATCTTTTGCTAGTGAGACCCCTGCGCAAAGAACCATGGCCAACGCTGCGATCATGATTTTACTCATAACGTCCTCCTTTTCGTTTGAGATTCCGCATATTGGGCGGAATCCCGGTTAATAAAATAAACCACCTTAAGAAGAGAGAATTTACAGGGTGTTTATTGCCAGAATATTATCGCAAGATTATTTTTTGGTAATATTGCCTGTTTTTATTGTCCGACGGAAATATCAGGGTGACTGTCGTGCCTTCGCGCAACTCACTTTTAAGTGAGATAGAACCGCCGTGAGCTTTTACAAGAGCTGCGGCTAGGCTCAGTCCCAGGCCGTTGCCTGGAAGTGAGCGACTTGTGTCGCAACGGAAAAAGCGTTCAAAAACAGACAGCTGATCTTTTTCGGAAATGCCGCAGCCGTTGTCGCTGATGGTGATAATAATTGAACGCTCTTTTTTGTCCACAGCAAGAGCAATCTCTCCATTGAAGTCTGTATATTTAATTGCATTATCAAGTAAATTAGCGATTATTCTCTGGAAGCGCGAAATGTCGCCATGAAAAATCAATGGCGTTTCTGTAGGTTTCAGCTTGAAATTAATATTTTTCTTTGCCGCAAGCGGAAAAAACAGGGCAAAGGCTTTTTTCAAAGTATCATTTATGTCAAACGGCTCTTTCTTTATTGTGATTATTCCTGAATCGGTTTGAGTTATTTCAAGCATGGTGTTTATAATCGCAAGTAGCCTATCCGTTTCTTCCATAATATCTCCGCACATCGTCCTATAATCTTCCAGGCTGCTGTTCTCCCGAATGGTTGTTTCGAGAATTCCTCTGATTCTCGTCAGCGGAGTGCGTAAATCGTGGGCAATATTGTCCGACACCTCTTTCATTTCTGTAACAAGTAATTCGATTCTTGAAAGCATCTCATTGAAAGAGTTGCCAAGTTCGCATATTTCTGCGCCTTCATCACCTATGTGAATGCGTGTTGAGAGATCATTTTCCCCGATATCGCAGGCGATTTCGGAAATGCGCCGAACACCATGCATTGCCTTTGAAGAAATAAGCCAACTAAGCAATATACTGATGAGGAGCACAATGAGAAAGGCAATGGTGAATATTGAAATTATCCGATTCAAAAACTTCTTTTCTTCGTTGAGTTTATATCCCGCCTGAAGAATATATCCATCAGGAAGTCGTATGTTCAGGATGCGGACGGGGAATGTTTGGTATGGGGTTGAAAAATTAAAAGTGAGTGTTTTTCCGGTAACCTCATAGGGAAATGGAGCATTTTTAATGTCTCCCCATGTCTCCAGGTCTGAACTGGTTGCAATACCACCTCCAGGTTTTATCATCAAGAAATATATTCTGTCAGTTCCGTAGAAACTTGCCTCATTTTCAAATTCATTTTCCATAAATTTAATTTTAGGTGCCAGGAAAGTTCCATTAATGCGGTAAAGAACCCCGTCTACTCCTATCATTATTGCATAAATCATTTTGTCGGTAGTGCCAAGGAAAACATAATAATTACTCTTGTTGATTACTTCTGTTTTAACCTGTTTTATCTTTAGTCCTGTAATACAATTTTCGGCTCTTAATAAGAGTTTTTCTGGAACTTTGCCTTCAACGGAATGGTATGCCTTGTCGTCGGCAACCAAACAGCGTTCCTCAAGGCGGCTCAGAGAGTGTGCAAGGCGTTCGTCAACACTCTGCGTGATACTGTTTTTCAGCAGACGATACGATATAAGAAAGAGAAGAAAAAAAACTGTGGAAAAGAGAAGAATAAAGAGGGAGGTTATCCTGAACTTTACAGTTCTGAAAAAATTATATTTGCATTTGCTATTCCAGGACATATCCGAAGCCTCGCACGGTATGAATCAATGCGGAAGCAAAGGGTTTGTCTATTTTATCTCTTAACTTACAGATTCTTGCTTCTACGATATTGGTCTGCGGATCGAAATTGTATTCCCATACATTTTCCATAATCATTGTTTTTGACACAACTTTTCCGGTATGACGCATCAAATATTCCAAGAGATTGAATTCGAGCGGCTGGAGATCGATTTTTGTATTACCACGGAAAACCTTTCTGCTTAGCAAATCTATCTTCAACTCTCCCACAACCAACTCTGTGGGTTCAGAAGCAGCATTGGATCTTCGTATCAAAGCTTGCAGGCGCGCCAGGAGCTCTGAAAATGCGAATGGCTTGGCCAAATAGTCATCACCCCCTCCTTGCAATCCTTTTATCTTGTCATCAACGCTGCCTTTAGCGCTTAAGATAATCACAGGAGTATCGATATGTTTTCCTCGAATTTGTTCAAGGATGGAGAGCCCATCCACTGTTGGTAGCATAAGATCGAGGATTATAGCATCAAAAGTTCTTGTTACTGCAGATAACAGCCCATCTGCGCCGTCACATGAATAATCCACGACATATCCGGCTTGTTTTAAGCCTTTAACGATAAAGTCCGCACTCTTTTTATCATCCTCAATAAGCAATATCTTCATGTTTTATTAATCCCGCTTTTTATTTAGAATTAGTAATTAGTTTGAACCACCATATTTTACTTTTATTGCCAATGGATTACCCGAAAATTATATTTGGGTAATGTTTGATGGGCTATTTGAATTGGAATAACAGTGTCAGCATTCGCTTGCCTGAGGCAATATATCTCTCCAATGCCAGTAATTCTAACTTTTCGTTAATTTTTATTGTAAAAAAAGGCCCACTGAATAATTGCCCAGTGTTTAAACCGGACAGGGGGACAGGGGGACGGCTATGGCGTTCTTTCACCGGTCATTCAGGTGTTCCGCTTTGGACGTAACAGCAGGTAGCACTGTTTGGAAATGAATTTCCGCGGATGTTTCACTTCAATCAACTCCAACCCCGCCGCGTCGATATCCTGTTTTAGAGTGGTGAGTTTTTGGGGAATGCGATCTGTGGGAGCGGTGCCTCGGAAGAAATGTTTCATCCAAAACGTCATGGCGTCCCAAGATGCGTTGTGGAAAAAAGATACGATTACGAAGTGTTTGGCGATCCGCCGTAGTTCCTTGAGGATTGCCTGCCGGCTTTCCGGGGAAGAGAAGTGGTGCAAGAGGCGGTTGCATAGGACAATGTCGAATTGTCCATCGTCGAAATCCGTCTTGAATGCGTCGGCGACCGCGAATTTCGCGGGGTTCACTCTCATGCCCAAGGCCGCCAAGTTTTCCTTCGCTTGCTCCACCATGAATGGCGATGAGTCGGCGGAATAGACATCGAATCCCAAGTCGCTTAGAAAGGGGAACATCCTTCCCGTGCCGCAGGGCATGTCGAGAATTGATCTTGCCACGATATCCCCGTCTACCGTTTCTAGAAGGCGTTTCACGATGCGTTTTTCGCGTTTGTCCACTCCGGTGCCTGTCAGCCGACAGTATTTGCTAGATGCTTCCTTCCGGTCGAACCGGTTTTTAATCTTGCTGGCTTCCATTTTGCTATCCTCTATTTTGGGGGCGGTCGCTCCAAGCCCACAGCATAACGACTTCATAATGTCTTCCATTGTTGTTTCTCCTTGTTTGATGTCGAGATGAGTTCATCTTTCTGGAACTTTGAGCAAGCTCGTGTGTTTTTTGGCGAACCGAAGGGTGGTCCAAGCGAGGAAGCTGGCGACGAGCAGGGCGCACCATGCGATGTCCAAGACCAATTCTTCGTATGCGATGGCGTTTCCGATGAATTCCAACGCGGCGAAAGCCACTATGATAGCGAAGACGCTGTTATATTCCCGTTTGAGGACGGTTCTCAGCGAGAAGGGGAGTTCACCGGGGCGCCATTTCCAGATTGCCGGGATGAAGGCGGGCGTTTCTTCCGCCCATTTGGAATAAGCCGCACCGAATTTCTTGGATAGGAATTCCTCTTCGGCCATCATTATCCGTTCATAGTATATCCAGAACGCCAGCGAGCAGATTACGGGTAGCCACCACTGGAAAGGGAAAAGCGACACGCCAAGCATGATGAGGTAATTCCCTAGGTAAAGCGGGTGGCGAGTAATCGAATACATGCCCGTTGTGTTGAGTCGCTCCGCCACCTGCTTCCGCGTGTTGCGTCCCGATGTTCTCCGGGGCGCATGTCCCGCGGTCAGGACTCGAACCAACACCCCGAGCGAGGATACAAGCAGGCAGACCCCCTCCCATAGCTTGTCCGTCGTCTCGTCGCCCCCTGGGAGCCTGTAGCGGTACATAGCCACTAGGAATATCGAGCCGAGAAGCAGGGGCAGGTAGCTTCTCCACCTGAACAACGATTCCCCGTCCTTTATCATTTTTTCTTTCAGCATCATGATTCCAATCCTCCTGCCCTAAATAGGGCCTGTTGTGATGTCTCTGGGGTCAGTTCCGCACTTTGACTGATACTCAGACCCGTCGTTCCTCGGGTAGGACCCTTCCGTGCCGCAGGCACCGTTCCGGCTTTGCGGAAGGGGTCCCGACCCAGCGCATGGAGCGCCCGACAACGGGATGAAGTTTAACAGGAGTGGATGAAGGAAGTTTTAAGGGAGGATTAAATTCTATTAATTTTTGGAGGAAGTATTTTCTCTTCTAGCCAGCCATTTATCTAGGGCTCACTGAATAATTGTCAAGTGCTTTATTGTCATTGGGTTAAATGTGTTTTTAAGGGTGTCATCTCCAAGGTTTTGGGAGCACACGTTCGTGTGGCTTGAAGGCACCCTTCGCTTCGCTGGGGTGCATAATCCCAAAAACCTTGGAGCCGACTAACGAGTTGAGGCGCTTGCCAATTCCGCGAAAGCCGGAAACGCACCGCTGATCTCGTTGACTTTGCCTCGGAGTATGCCTATACGCCGTCGGCTCGTCGCCTAATCATCGGCACGTTTCCGACTTTTTCAGTAAAACCCTATCGAGTTGGTTGGCGAAATCTTGCTTGTTTCTGGTCGTCATGGGGGGAGGGCCCGGGGTGTCTTCGCCGCTGGCTCTGAGATTCGCCATGAAATCGCGGAGGGCCAATCGCGAAGCGATATTGTCTTTGGTATGCATTTCGCCACGGGGGCTTAGCGCTAGACAGCCTTTTTTTATGACTTCGGCGGCTAACGGGATGTCAGCGGTAATCACGAGATCGCCGGGTTCGACGAGTTTTACGATCTCCTCGTCGGCGACATCGAACCCCGAGCCAACAAGGAGAAATTTGATGTTTTCCGCTTGAGGCACCCGCATGTGTTGATTGGCTACAAGTGTCAGAGACACGCCGGTACGATTGGCGGCCCTGAACAAAATCTCCTTTATCATCACCGGACACGCGTCCGCGTCTACCCAAATATCCATGCAAGTATCCTCGAACAGGTTCGGAAAACCGAAATAAGAAATTCTAAATCCGAAACAAATTCTAATTTTACAAAATTTAAATGCTCGAAATCCGAACGCCTCGGCATGTTCGCTGTGGATTATTAACCTGTCCCTAATAAAAAATCTTAAGACCCGATAATATCGACATTATCGATAGTATCGATGCGATGCAATAAGAAATAAGATAAATGGCTGGATAGCTTTTTCAAAGGGGGGGGGTGCCGGCATTTCCTCCTTTTTTTCGCTTTAGGGGCTTGACATTTCGCGATGTTTGGTTATTTTGCCAAATGAGATGCTGGTGGCTGGTGGCCGCCAATCATGCTTAGCGAGGTGTTTTGATGGTTGATTCCAGGTTAGAGGCGAAGGCCGCGGTATTCAAGGCGCTGGGTCATACCAGCCGGTTGCTCATAGTGGAGGAGCTGGCGAAGGGCGAGCGTTGCGTCTGCGAGCTGGTTGATCTTGTCGGAGCCGACTTCTCGACGGTGTCGAAGCACCTGACCGTGCTGAAGGACGCGGGTGTTCTGGCGGATAGGCGCGAGGGAAAAAAGGTGTTTTACAGACTCAAGGCGCCATGTCTTCTGCGCTTTATGGACTGCGTGGACACGGCGTGCGAGGTCTGATTTGGGATGCTTGGGGTCAGTCCCACACTTCGACTGAAGTCGGAAGTGCTGGTCCCGACCCCGTTCCTAAATGTTTGGCGTTATGGGAAAATGTTTAAAAGCGGAGATGCGGGAATATGGAGCAGGGTAGCGGCGGTAAAAAGCGCGAGTTGTTGATGCTAGTGGTGATGGCCGCGGTTTTCGCGGGTTGCTACTATCTGCCTGTGGGGAAGGAGCGCTTCGACAATGCGATTATGGAGGCGCTCCATCTAGTGAAGTGGTATGCGCGGGAGCATGTGTTGCTGTGTTTGGTTCCCGCGTTTTTCATAGCCGGAGCGGTGGGGATATTCATTAGCCAGGGCGCTGTGATCAAGTATCTCGGGGACAAGGCGAACAAGGTGTTGGCGTATGGCGTGGCGGCGGTTTCCGGAACGATCCTGGCGGTGTGCTCCTGCACGGTCCTGCCGTTGTTTTCGGGGATATACAAACGCGGCGCTGGTTTGGGGCCGGCGGTGGCGTTTCTCTATTCCGGTCCGGCGATAAATGTGTTGGCGATAATAATGACGGCTCGGATTCTGGGGATGGAGATTGGGGTGGCCCGGGCGATTGGCGCGATAGTCTTCAGCGTGGTCATTGGCTTGTTGATGAGTTTGATATTCAGGGGCGAGGAAAAGGACGACGATGACGCGAAGTTGTTCATTCCCGACGACGAGAAGCCCCGGAAGCTTTGGCAGACGGCTGTGTATTTCGCGTCGATGGTCGCCGTGCTTGTGTTCGCGAACTTCGCGAAGCCGGCCTCCGGGGACGCTGGATTGTGGCGTTCGATATGGGAGGTGAAGTGGTGGCTGACAGCGGCTTCCGCGGCGGTTTTGGGCGTGTCTTTGGTGTTGTGGTTCGAGGTGTCTTGGTGGAAGGTCGCGGTTTCCGCGGTGTTGGTCGGGATTTTAGCGTTTTTAGGAGTGCCGCCGATGGGTTTGGTGTTGGCGGGCGTTGTTTTGTTGTCGCTGATATTGGCGACGACGAAGGGGGAGACCGGGGAGTGGCTTGGGGAGTCGTGGTGGTACGCCAAGATGATATTGCCGCTGTTGCTGATCGGTGTTGTTGTCGCCGGATTTTTGCTAGGGCGTCCCGACCACGAGGGGATGATTCCCTCGCATTGGATATCCGGCATGGTTGGAGGGAATTCTTTGGGGGCGAATTTGTTCGCGTCGGTCGCGGGGGCGTTTATGTATTTCGCCACGTTGACGGAGGTGCCGATACTGCAGGGATTGATGGCGAACGGGATGGGGAAGGGGCCGGCGTTGGCGTTGTTGCTCGCGGGACCCGCGTTGAGTTTGCCGAACATGCTTGTCATCCGGCAGGTGATGGGAACTAAAAAGACGGTGGCGTATGTGTCGTTGGTGGTGGTGATGGCGACCATCAGCGGGATGGTTTTCGGTGCGGTTTTTCCGTAATCGGCGGGAAGGGGACATAAACGAGGGCTTGCTGAATAGTTGGCAAGTGTTTGAGTATGATTGTGTTAGGTCTGTTTTAGGAGGTTCTGAAACTCGAAATGAGAAATCCGAAATTCGAAACAAATTCGAATTTTCAAAATTCAAATGTTTCAAAACGGATTTTTCGAGCATTTTTGCCGTATTATTTCTGATTTGAGTCATTCGCATTTTGAATTTGTTTAGGATTTCTCATTTCGAGTTTGGTGTTTTTGTCGATGACGGAGGATGGTTTGATGTCCGGGAACGTTGAAGGAAGGAAGTTGCGGGTGCTGTTTCTATGCACTGGCAATTCTTGCCGGAGCCAGATGGCGGAAGGCTGGACGCGGCATTTGAAAGGCGACGAGATCGAGGCGTTTTCCGCCGGAGTCGAGACGCATGGGATGAACCCTAGCGCCGTGAAGGTTATGGCGGAGGCCGGAGTCGATATCTCGGGGCGTAGATCGAAGAATGTCGCGGAATTCGCGGACGAGAAGTTCGATGTGGTTGTGACGGTGTGCGACAACGCCCGCGAGAGTTGTCCGGTTTTCACCGGCGGTTGCCGCATGGTCCACGCTGGCTTCGAGGATCCGCCAAGACTCGCCGCGGAAGTCGCGGAAAGTGGCGGTTCCGAGGAGGAGCAACTGGACTGCTATCGCCGTGTCCGGGACGAGATAAAGAGGTTTGTGGAAGGGCTGCCGGAATCGTTGGAGCTGATTGACACCGGGCATTGACGCCGGGAGAGAAGGTTATGTCCGAATCGAACGGAAATCTAGAAAAGCGGAGGATGACGAGCGTTTTCGAGCGTTTTCTGACGTTGTGGGTGGCTCTGTGTATTATTGGCGGGGTGTTGCTCGGCAAGGCCGCGCCTGATGTGGCGAAGTATTTGGATTCGTTGTCGATAAATGTCAACGGGGCGCCGGTGGTTTCGATTCCCATTGCGATTTGCCTCTTTTTCATGATGTATCCGATTATGGTCAAGATAGACTTCGCCTCGGCCTTGAAGGCTGGGAAGAGTGGCAAACCGGTTTTTCTGACGCTTTTTGTGAATTGGTGCGTTAAACCTTTCACTATGTATGCCATTGCGGTGTTTTTTCTAGGGATGGTGTTTCGCGGTTTGATAGGCGTTGACGCAGTGGATTTCGTGAAGATGCCCTTTGGTTTGGATTTGCCGGTTGGAGAGCATCATGGCGCTGGCGTGGTCGTGTTGCGGGAAGGCGTGAAGATGCTGCGGATTCCTTTGTGGAGGAGCTATTTCGCGGGTTGCATCTTGCTTGGGATAGCGCCCTGCACGGCTATGGTGCTTGTGTGGGGATACCTGGCCCGCGGGAACGATGGTTTGACGCTGGTAATGGTGGCGATCAACTCGTTGACGATGCTCCTGCTGTATGGGGTTCTTGGCGGCTTTCTGCTTGGCGTGGGGCGTCTGCCGATTCCTTGGCAGGCGTTGCTGTTATCCGTTGCGATCTATGTGGCTTTGCCCTTGGTCTGCGGGTATCTCTCCCGAAAATGGATTGTCGCTTGGAAGGGGAGGGAATGGTTCGAGGAGAAGTTTCTCCACGTGTTGACACCTCTGACAATAGCCGCGTTGCTATTGACCCTGGTTTTGCTGTTCAGCTTCAAGGGCGAGGTGATTATATCGAACCCGATGACGATAGTCTACATATCGGTGCCTTTGTTTGTTCAGACTGTGTTGATTTTCGGAGTGGGATACGTGGCCGCCAAGGTGTTGAGGTTGTCCTACGAGGACGCGGCGCCTGCCGCTATGATCGGCGCGTCGAACCATTTCGAGGTGGCGATAGCCACGGCGGTGATGCTGTTCGGGTTGTCGTCCGGGGCGGCGTTAGCCACGGTGGTCGGGGTGTTGATAGAGGTCCCGGTGATGCTGGGGTTGGTAAGGTTTTGTTTGAGAACCCGCGGGTGGTTTGATTCCGCGGCGAGGGCCGAATAGTCGAGAAGGAGGAATGGCGATGAAGATTCAGATTTTGGGGACGGGTTGTCCCAAATGCGCGTTGTTGATGGAGAACGCGGAGGAGGCGGCGGCGGAGCTTGGTGTCGATTACGAGATCGAAAAGGTAAGCGCCATCAACGACATAATGAAGTTCGGCGTGATGGTGACGCCTGCATTAGCGGTGGATGGCGATGTGAAGGTTGCCGGAAAGGTCCCCACGGTGGAAGAGATAAAGGAGATGATTTCGTAATAATGCGGAAATCTTTCCAAACAATCAACAAAATAAGGAGGTTCGAGATGTCCGCATTGAATGAGTTGGTAGAAGTAGGGATGAAATTTCATGGGCACAAATGTCCGGCGATGCCATTGGGTATCCGCGCCGCGGCGGCGGCGATGAGGGTTCTTGGCGTGGATAGGGCTCCGGACAAGGAATTGTATCTGATTTCCGAAACGGGCAAAGGCCATGCGGCGGGGTGTTTTCTCGACGGCATGATGGTCGCCACTGGTTGCACCTACGGCAAATCGAACATCGAGAAGAAATACTACAATAAGATGGCGTTCACACTTGTGGAAGCGGCCACTGGGCGGGCGGTCCGAGTGAGGCTGAAAGACGAGTTTTTCAAGAACTTGCTTGAGAAATCGCCGTTCGTGAAGCTTCGGAGCGAAGGAGTAGCGCCGCAGGATGTTCCCGCGGAAATCGCGGATCCGCTGGTTGAGAAGGTGCTTTCGATGCCCGAGGAGATGTTTTTGGAGATTGGCGAGGTGACGACGGTGGAGCTACCCAAAGGGAAGGGGTGTTTCGATGCCAAGCCGTGCGCCAAGTGTGGCGAGCTGACCTTCGTGAACGCGATGAAGGATGGCGTGTGCGGGGCGTGTCGTTAGGTGGGATCGGACGATTAGTCTTGACCGCGTCCTATTCGCTATCGGCGGAATGCTGGAGTCACCTCCAGGATGCTGATTTCTTGGACAATCCAAACGTGGTAGGAGGTTCTAAAATGAGTGAGAGTTCTTGTTGCAACGAGAAGGAACTTTCTTTGGACAACATCTGTCCGGGATGTGGAAACCCGGCCGTGGATACGGGAACGGTGAAGTCGATGGTGAAATTCCCTCTGTGGGAACTGAAGCCGAACGACAAGTTTTTTTACGATGATGCCCCGGATTCTCCAACTGTCTACTTTTCGACCCAAAGTGGAATGTTGATTGATGAAGAGGACGTGAAAGAGAAGGTGTTCGCCAAGCATTCTGACGACGACGATTGCTACGTCTGCTACTGCTTTCAAGTCACGGTTGGTGATTTGCGAAACGCCTCCGCATCCGAGCGGGCGGATATTTTGAGGCGAGTAAAGGAGGCCTCTGGACAAGGACTGTGCTCCTGTAAAACTAAAAACCCGAAGGGTTCGTGTTGTATTGGAGACATTCAATCTTTGATCAAACGTTTTGACAAGGAATCGTCTCAAAGCGATTAAGCCGTATTCGGGCAAATTGGCGAAACATGATAGGAGAGAATTCCACGCATGGAGAAGATTTTGATATTGGCCGGGGTGTTTTTTGTAGTCTCCCTCATATTCTCGATGCTGGGAATGGGAGGGGGGATACTCTATGTCCCCGTATTGCTTCTCGCCGGGTACACTATGGAGACGGCGCCTGGGATAAGCCTCTGCCTGATTCTCGCCACGTCATTGGCGGCGTTGTTCACCTTTTCGAAGAAGAACATGGTGGATTGGAAATTGGCGTTGGTGATAGACCCGCCGACGGACATCATGGCTTTTGTGGGTGGCTATTTCAGCGCCATGGTGTCGGAGCACGTTCTCCGCGGTATTTTGGCCGGAATCCTGATAGTGGCGGGAATTTTGATGATAAAGCGGAGAAATTTGGATGTCTCTGGCGAGAGGAAGCGGGGATTCTGGTATTGGCATCGCACGTTCAACGGCGACGAGTACACGGTCAACCTGCCGTTGGTGTTGACCGCCACTGCGTTTATAGGAGTCCTATCGGGGATGCTCGGGATAACCGGAGGGATAATAAAGTTGCCGATAATGGTGTTGTTGTGCGGGGTGCCGATGGGCGTGGCGGTGGCGACGTCCACGGTGATGGTGGCGGTGACGGCTTTGTGCGGACTGCTCGGGCACGCCTCCAACGGGCATGTGGACTGGAAAACCGGCGCTATGCTGGCGGTCGTGGCGGTTGTGGCCGGGACGATAGGTAGCCGGATATCGCTTAAGACGGACAAAGGCAAGTTGAAGAGGGCGTTCGGAGTGGTGGTTTTGCTTGTGGCCGGCAAGATCATATATGGACTTTTAGGGTGAGTGTCGTCCGCGGAATTCGCGGCGGAAGTTTTTTCAAAAAAAGGAGATTGGCGAAATGAAATTGATGGCGCTGATGACATTGATGGCGGGGCTCTGCTGTTTTGATGTCGCCGCCGATGAGGCCGCGGTGGCTCCGGCGAAGAGTCGGGTTGATGTTTACTATCCCCACAACACGTTTCGGTGTATGTCGTGCAACACGATAGAGAACCTTTTGAAGGCGGCGGTATTCGGCGGGAAGGGGGCGAATCTGAAGAACGGGACCGAGATAGAGGTGAAGCCGATCTACAAGGCCCTTGTGGAGAAGGGGAAAATAACCTTCAAGTCGCTGAATGTGGACGAAAAGGAGAACGCCGGATTCCTGAAAAAATACAAATCGGAGGCGAAGATCCCCGTTTTGGTCGCGGTGAAGGACGGCAAAGAGGTCAAGGTCAAGGTGCTCGACGCGGTGTGGAAGCTTCTCGGCGACAACGGGAAGTTTGTGGAATATGTTCGGAAGAATCTTAATGAGATGCTGGAATTGATCAAGTGAGTGGCGCCATCGAGGAGATGTATGACTAAAGGCAAGGCCATTATAACCGCGGTTGTCGCGGCGTTGACTGTCGCTGTAGTGGCGTTGAAGTTTACTGGTGCCGACGGTGCCGCCGGTGGTGGTGAGGCGGCTGCGAAATCCGCTGGATCCGCAGAATCCGCGAGGTCCGCGGCGGGGTTGCCCACGATGCTCGAGCTCGGGTCCACAACTTGCGTGCCCTGCAAGATGATGGAGAGTGTGCTGGATTCTTTGCGGGAGAAATACTCGAAGCGGTTGAGAGTGGAGTTCGTGGATGTCACCCAGAACCGCGATGTGGGGTTCAAATACAAGATCAAGCTGATTCCCACGCAGATATTTCTCGACGCATCCGGGAATGAGGTGTTTCGGCACGAGGGTTTCTTCCCCGAGGAGGAGATTGTCGCCAAATGGCGCGAGCTTGGCGTGGATTTGGGGCAGTCGACGGAGGCCTCTGTCGATGGAGCGGGGGAGGGGGTTCCGGAGAAGGCTGGCGGGGATGCCACCACTAGCGACGCCGGCTGGTTGTCGAATCTTTTCGGAGGTTTGGCGGCGGATTTGAAAAAGACCGCGGTTATCGCGTTCGCCGCGGCGTTCGTGTGGGGGGTGTTGAGTATTCTGCTCAGCCCGTGCCACTTGTCGAGCATCCCCTTGATCGTGGGGTTCATAAACGATCAGGAGGAGATGACGACGAGGCGCGCGTTCGTATTGGCGACGCTTTTCGCCGGGGGGATTTTAGCGACGATAGCGGTGATTGGGGTAGCCACCGCGGCGACCGGGCATATGCTCGGGGATTTGGGTTCTTGGACAAGTTATTTTGTGGCGGGGATTTTTCTCCTTGTCGGGCTCCATTTGCTGGATGTGTTTCCGATGCCTTGGAGCGGTCCCGGGCGAGTCAAGATGGAGCGGAAAGGGCTTTTGGCGGCATTGGTTTTGGGGCTTGTTTTCGGAGTGGCGATAGGGCCGTGCACTTTCGCGTATATGGCGCCGATGCTGGCGATAGTGGTGAAAGAGGCCGTGACGGACATGGCCTATGGAGTGGCGTTGTTGCTATTCTACGGAGTGGGGCATTGCGCGGTGATTGTGTTCGCCGGGACGTTTACGGAGTGGATTCAGAGATATTTGGACTGGAACGAGGAGTCGAAGGGCGCGGTTTACCTGAAGCGAGCCTGCGCCGTGTTGGTGGTGGTTACGGGATTGTATTTGATTTACAAAGCGTAGGCCGCGCGGATTTTGTGGCGGGGTGTCACTTTATGTGCGTGTTGTGCGAATAACTAAAGATGTGGCTGTTTGATTTTGTGGACAACGAGGAGGTTGATAATGGGTACTGGATGCGAATGTTCCGGCAAGGATGGATTGAAATTGATCTTCGCTTGCAGCGGCGCGGCGGATGTGGGGGAGTTGTCCGACAGGGCGGCGAGGAAAATGACCGCTGACGGTACGGGCAAGATGTTCTGTATGGCGGGAATTGGCGGGAAGGTGGATTTTATTTTGGAAACTACGCGTTCGGCAGATAAGGTGTTGGCGCTTGATGGTTGTCCGATGGACTGCGTGAAGCGCTCGCTGGAGAACGCCGGGTTCGCGGAATTCGCGACTTTGCGGGTTACTGATTGCGGGTTCGAGAAGGGGAAGACGGATGTTAACGAGGACGCCGTCGCGGAAATCGCGGAAAAGGCGGCGGAACTACTTGGATGAGATGGTGTTTTTTGTTTTTCGGTTTGTTTTAGGCGCCATCGTGTTTTGGGCGATTGAGAATTTGGAGGTTGTATGAAACGCGGCGTTAAGGTGGCGATAGTGGTGGTTGTGTTGGTGGCGGTCGCCGTGGCGGCGGTGGTTCGCCGCAAGAGGCAACTGGCGCAAGCCAAGGCCTTGGGCGGGCGTCCGGTTCCAGTGGCGATCGCCAAGGTGACGCGGGGCGAATTCGTGGCGCCTAAAAGGTATGTCGGGATAATGGTTCCTTTTACGACCGCAAATGTTTCCGCCCGTATAACCTCGGAGATAACGAAAATACTCCACCGGGAGGGGGAGAAGGTTTCCGCTGGAGGCGCGTTGATAAATCTGGACGACCGGAATCTAAAGCAGGCTGTAGCTGTAGCCAAAGCCCGAATCGAGAATGTGAAGACCCAAATCGCCGCCAACAAGGTCAATACGCAGTCCCTTAAAGCTTCTGTGGACTATTGGCAGAAACAGATGGCGCGCGACAGGGTTTTGCACGACCAGGATATTGTGCCGGCGAAGCAGTTGGAGACATCTACGGAGCAGTTGAACGAGGCTACTGGACGCTATAAGGTTGCGTTACAGCGCGGCAAGACACTGTTGGCGGAATTGGCGGCGGCGGAGGGGGCGTTGAGTTTGGCTGAGACCAATTTGAGCTATGCGAAGATAAGGGCGCCGTTCGACTGCGTCGTGTGCGAGGTTCCGGTGGACCCGGGCGATTTGGCGGTTCCCGGGAAGCAACTGATGGTGGTGGAGTTCCAGACTCAGTTGAAACTACAGGTCCAGGTGCCGCAGGTGGATATGCGTTCGGTCAAAGTTGGGGACAAATTGGATGTTATCACATCCTCGAGCCCCGTGGTGGTTCCCATAACTAAGATATATCCCTCCGTGGGATCGGATAAAATGGTCCGTGTGGAGGCGGTGATTCCGAAGACTGAGTCGGCTCGGTTCGTCAGTGGTCAATATGTTCTGGCTTACCTTGACAACAAGGTTTTGGGGGATGTCCTGATAGTCCCCTCCGGCGCGGTGAACATAGATAATAGCGGTGGGGATGGCAGTTTTGTGTTTGTGGTTCGTGGCGGCAAGCTTGTTCAGATTCCCGTGAAGGTGTTGTCGAACAACGAGACGAAGGCGGCGGTGTCGGGCGATTTGAAGGTGGGAGACGAGGTTGTGGTGAGTGCTTTTCTGGGATGGGCCAAGCTCGCCAACGGCCTCGCCGTGATGCCTTTGGGCAAGGTAGCTGTTCCAGTCTCCGGCAAAGGAGGGAAAAGTAACGGTGGAAAGGGAAAATGACGCATTTTTCGCTAAAGCATAGCTATGTTGTCGTGGCGCTTTCGCTGCTTGCTGTGGTGATGGGGTTGATGGCCTTTTTCCGGACTCGCACCGACCTGTTTCCGGACACCACGCCCCCGCAGGTGGCGGTGATAACGGTGTATCCAGGCGCATCCGCCGAAAATATCTCACACAAGATAACCGAGGTTCTAGAGAAGGAGCTCAACAGTATAAGCGGGCTGAAACGGATAAGAAGCGTCTCCCGCGACGAGGTGTCGTCGATAACCGCCGAGTTTTATTATTACAAGTCGATTGGCGGAGCGGTGGTTGATGTTCAGAACGCGGTGGCGCGTGTCGAGGCGAAGCTTCCCGAGGGGATAAAGAAGCCGATGATATACCGTATTACGAATACGACCCGTCCGTTGTTGACCATCGCGTTGTCCCCCAAGGCGGGATCGGGCAAGACCCTGCGGGATATACGGCTCCTAGCCGAGAACCAGATAACTGACGCATTGTTGAATGTGGAGGGGGTTGCCGATGTGGACGTGTTTGGCGCGAACATGCCCGAGATACGGATAAGGATGCATAAGACGGAGCTGGACGCCAATAAACTTTCCGCCATCGAAGTTGTCGGGGAATTGCGCAAGCACAATTTGGATTACCCCTCCGGATATGTGTACACGAAGAACGGGGAATACATCGTCAGCACCTACGACGAGTTCGAGGATCTGAAGTCGATAGAGAATATTCCCGTGGCGCAGCGCGGAAACGGCACGATATTCCTCCGCGACATCGCGGATGTGGAGCTAACGTCCGCGGAGCCGCGTTCTTTGTATCATGGTAATGGAAAGCCGGCGATAGCGATGAATGTTACCCGGCTCGACACGGCCGGGACGGTTTCGACCATAAACAACATCAAAAAGAAACTCCCAGAGTTGAATCGCGCCTATCCCGATATCGCTTTCGAGCTGACCACCGACCAGTCTCCGGTTATTGACGTGAATGTTCAGGGGATGCGTTCCAGCTTGATCCAGGCGATAATCCTGACGGCTCTTGTGATATTCGTGTTCATGGCGGACATGCGGGCGGCGTTGGTCGTTTCGGTGAGCATTCCCATGGCGTTCTTCGCCAGCTTGATAATATTGTGGCTAAGCCCATTCACGTTGAATATGGTTACGCTATCGGGTCTGATAATCTCGGTGGGGATGGTGGTGGACGCGTCGATCGTGGTGCTGGAGAACATATACCGCCACTACCGCGGGATGAAGACCCCCGACGCGTACAAGGCGACGCGCGAGGCCACCGACGAGGTGAAGTTGAGTATTACGGCGGGGATGCTTACTACGGTTGTCGTGCTTATTCCGGTTATGTTCACCGGGGGATACACGCAGCAGATTATGCGTCCGCTGAACTTGATGATATGCTCGACCTTGGTGGCGTCGCTGATCGCGGCGTTGTCGATAGTGCCCTTGCTGACGGCGAAGCTCCTTTCCGGGCCCGAGCGCAAGAAGAACTTTCTCGAACGCTTTTTCTTCCGGACGGACGGACTCATAACGAAACTGGCGGACATCTATACGTGGGTTCTTGATAAGGCTTTGAGGCATAGGGCGATAACGATAATTTTGGCTCTCGCGCTATTCGTCGTTAGCATGCGCATTGTCCCCCCGTTAATCGGGAAAGAGATGATGCCTCCGATGGACACCGGGATATCCATAATATCGTTCAACACGTCTTCGGATATGAAGCTTTCCTCGGTGGAGAGGATTATCGACAAGGTCGAATCGGAGATAAAGAAGAACAAATATGTCAAGCAGATATCGACGGTTGTCGGTTCGGAGCCTGGACAGATAACCTTCGGCGGCGGCGGCGCGACCGCTCAAAGTGTCCAGATAACTGTCCGGATGGTGCCTAGAAACCGTCGGAAGATCACTATTTGGGATGTCGATGCCGGTTGGCGGGCGAAATTCCAGAAGATCCCCGGGATAAAAGATTTGATGGTGACTGAATACGGGGCGACTCCATTGTCCACAACCAAGGCGCCATTGGATGTGATTATCAGCGGACCCGACAGCCGGGTGTTGGACAAACTAGCCGACCAGGTCGTGAAACGGCTTGGAAAGGTCAAAGGACTGGTGGACATCCGCCGTTCGTGGTATTTCGACAAGACGAAGTTCCAGATCGAGCCTTCCGAGCTGAAATGCGCCACATACGGGATAACGCCCCGTGACATTGCGATAGAGGTCAAGGCCACCTTGAAGGGGTATGTCGTCGGATCGTTCGATTTGAAGAATTATCTTTCCATCCCCATCCGGGTGAAATACGCGGATTCCGCGATTTCATCCCCGAGCGCGCTGGGAGATATCTACATCCCCACGAAGCACTGTTTCCTGCAGGTGCGGAACCTGGCGGAAATAAAGAAGCTGAAGACGCAACCCTATATCACCCGCGAGGACATATTGAACACCATAGATGTCACCGCGTTGAACAAAGTTCTCACGATAGGGCAGGCGGCGGGAAAGGCGTCGAAAGCTCTGGCCGGGATAAAGACTCCGGCGGGATATTCGATTGAAGTCGCGGGAAGCATGGCGGATATGAAGGCGAGCAACACGCGTATGATGAAGGCGTTGGTTATAGGGTTGGCGTTTCTTTACGTCCTTTTGCTCGCCATGTTCCGTTCCTTCGTCCATCCAATCACGATTATGGCGGCGATTCCGCTAGCGGTCGCCGGCGCCATGTGGGGATTGCTCATCTTCAACAAGCCCATGTGCAAGCCGGCGATGATGGGGATCATATTCTTGGGTGGGACGATTGTGAACAACAGTATTCTGCTGTTGGACTTCATTATACAGGCGCGGAAGCGGGGCGAGAGCCGCCGCGACGCCATATTGCACTCGGTTCGACTCCGAATACGGCCGATTTTGATGACGACGGTATCGACCATAATCGGATTGACGCCCCTGATTTTCGAGATGGCGGTGGGGCTGGAGCGGATGAGCCCCTTGGGGGTCGTGGCGGCGTTCGGACTGGCGGCGGGAACCATTCTGACACTTGTCGTTATTCCGGTCGTCTATTCCCTGCTGGACGATCTGACCGTTTGGGCCGGGGCGAAATGACGCGGCATGTGGTCGTGTGATTTGGGCCCTAACTTGTGCTAGGCTTTTTCGGGACAGCCTGTATAGTATTGCTGATTCCCATGCTACGTCGGTTTTTTCAAAAGTTTTAGGAGGGTGAATAGAAATGAGGGCGATTCTTTTTTCGTTGATGTGTTTTTCTTGGGTTTCCGCGGTTTCGGCGGATGTATTGGTTTTTCCCTCCAAGGTGTCGCCGGGCAAAGCGTTTGCCCGTTCTTCAGGCGGAACATACACGTTGTCGAACGCGGTTGTCGCGGTGAAATGGACACTTAGCGGCAAAGGTTTTTTCCTGACGACGGTAACGAATCGCTTGACGGGGCAGGTGTTGAAGTTTGACTCCCCGGTGTTTCAAGCCCGGTTTAAAGATGGAACGGTGTCGTCGGCGAATGTCAAGCCGGCTGCTCCGATAGGTCGGTTGAATCTAAAGGGCGTTCGCGGCGCGTTACCGATGTCGAGCCGTTATCCTGGTGTCAGGCTCAAAGCTAAATTCGAGGTGGACGGGGTGACTGTCCTGTGGACCGCCGAGTTGCGCGACGGCTCGAACTACGTAAAGCAGAACGTGTCGGTTATGACTGCGAAGCCGCGTTCTCTCAAGTCACTGGCGGCCTTGAACGCATCCGTTTCCGGAGCGAAATGCGTGGGGAAGGTGAATGGTTCGCCAGTTGTCGTAGGCGATATATTCCTAGGAGTGGCGCATCCCATCTCCCGAAACACCGTGGATGGGGGAGGCGTTGTTCGTTGCGCCCGAGATGTTGGAATTGAGCTTGGGAAGGGGAAGTCGTTTTCGGTTGAGTCGCTTGTGGGGGTGTGTCCAAAAGGGCAGCTTCGCCGCGGGTTTCTGTATTGTCTGGAGCGGGAGCGGGCGCATCCATACCGCTTCTATCTTCATTACAACAGCTGGTTCGATTTGAATATAGATCGTCCCGGCAACCGCATGACCGAGAAGGAGGCGTTGGAGTCCGTGAAGATGATAGGCGACGAACTCGTCAAGAAACGCGGCGTGAAAATGAACGGATTCGTGATGGACGATGGTTGGGACTCCCACGTTAAAGTTTGGCATTTCCACGATGGCTTCCCCAATGGGTTCAAAAAGATTGGAGCACTCGCCAAGTCTTACGGAGCGGGAGTTGGTGTCTGGATGTCGCCTTGGGGCGGGTATGCCCAGGCGAAAAGTGAAAGGCTGAAGAGTGGCGCCAAGATGGGATTGGAGTGCAACGGCAATGGTTTTTCCATGGCCGGCCCCAACTACAGGAAGCTTTTCGTTTCCACCGCCGAGATGATGATGAAAAAGCAGGGAGTGAATTTTTTCAAGTTCGACGGGATGGGGGGCGGCGGATCCGCGTCGGCTGCCGACATCGAGGCCGTGTTGGATATGTCCAAGACGTTGCGGAAGATCAATCCCGATGTTTTTATCAGCGCCACGGTTGGTACTTGGCCCAGTCCGTTTTGGACGTTTTACGCCGATTCGATATGGCGTCAGGGTGCAGATTTCTCGACGGTGAAACCTGGGAACCCCCGGGAGGGCTGGATTACTTACAGGGATACGTTGACCTACGGGCACATAGTCTCGCAAGGACCGCTGTATCCATTGAATAGCTTGATGTTTCATGGCGTCATAGTGTCCAAAAGGGGTGGGCCGGGGGGTATGCCATTGGATGAGAATTCGTTCCGGCACGAAGTTCGGGCCGCGTTCGGTTGCGGATCCGGACTGCAGGAACTGTATATAACTCCGTCCCTGTTGACCAAGCGCATGTGGGACGACTTGGCCGCCGCGGCGAAATGGGCTAGGGCCAACATCAACATTCTGGTTGATACCCATTGGGTTGGAGGCAATCCCGAAAAACGCGAGGTTTACGGATGGGCTTCCTGGAATCGCGGAAAAGGCGTGTTGGTGCTGAGGAATCCCAGCGACAAGAAACAGACTTTCACCTTGGATGTCGGCAAGGTGTTCGAGTTGCCAAAGGGCGCTCCGAGGAAGTATTCCCTGACTCCGTCCTATCCGGACCAAAAGACCGCGGTCCCAAACGCCAGCGCCGGGAGTCCGGTGAAAATCGAACTGGCTCCGTTCGATGTCCTTGTTTTCAACGCGAAGCCGTTGAGCCGAAGGGGCCTCCGGAAAAGTCGGTGAGTCGAGGGGGCTGAAAAAGTCGGAAACGCGCCGATCCTCCGTCGTCCTCCAGTGGCTTCCGTCTCCGCTAAAGCTATGGCGGGATAAAATGGAGGACTTGTGATTAGGCGATCCTTCCGCAAAGCCCGACTTGTCACGCCGTAAGCTTCCTGAAGGCGGAAGGGTTCGCGGAGCGAACGGAAGGATGAGTCCGTGAGTCTGTGAGTCCGTGAGTCGGACGTGGGGACGGGGGCCGGAAGATATTGCCTCGCGAAGACGCGGAGACTGCTAAGAGGGGATTTTTACCATTTAGGCGATGTAGGGGGTGTAGCTAGGAAGAGGAGTCGCCACGAATCTTCACGAATCAGCACGAATGAAAAATGTTAGGATCGGAGTTGATTTTTCTTCCATGCAAGCCTTTTCCAGCTCCGTCCGAGGAGATGGAAAAACTTCGTGAGCTTCGTGAGCTCTGTGGTTAAAAAAGTCTTAGAAAAAGCTCCGGAAACACATACAAAAATAGCTTGGCGCACAGTGCCAATGCTGTGGATTCCAGAACCGGGTTTTTAAGATTTATCCCACCACGAAGCTCACAGAGCCCACGAAGATGCCGTTCCCGCATGCGCGGAATCGGCATGGTTGCGGGGAAGGGAAGAGAAGAAAAACTCTGCGTTATTTGCTTCTCCGCTAGGAATAAAAGAGGAGTTGCTCCCGCGGAATTCGCGGGGTATGTTATTGGAAGGCTAGGAATGCGTGAAACCGGGAAAATGCGGCCTATTCTGGATGTGTGTGAAAAAAAAGTCGGATTTTTTTGGGAAACCCGCTTGGCTTTTCGGGGGGTGGTGGAGCCGTTCGAGGCGGAATCCAAGGGTGGATGCCAAGGATACGCGGGCCTGCCAGGCAAGGTGGCTCGTTCCAAAGGAATCCAAACTCCGCCAAGGGTATCGGGTGAAACTCAAACGATGGAGGGAGAGTTATGAAAGCTCTAACGAAAGCAATGATGGCGGCCCTGACGATTGGGAGTCAAATATTGCATTTCACGCGTGCGGCCATTCTGGTATCACTTGTAGCTCTTGCCCCTTTCTTGCCGCTATATGCGGATGCGGATACTCATTCAAGCGACATCAACTCAATCTTCAAGTTTGTCAACGACGGGAAGGCCTCTTTGGAAAAGAGGGTGGCCGCCTTCGCTCTTCTTCAAAAATTGGATGTGAAAATACCGTCCAAGCGGAGCGACGAGTTGAGCGGGTTTCTCTTCGAAATCTTGACAGGAGATTTCAAGGATGACGTCAAAGAGAAGGTATTCGAAGTAGCTTCGAATATTCCGCTGACCGTATCTGAAAAATTTTTATCCAAATTCAAGGAGGCCCTAAGAAATCCAAAATTGTCGCGGAAATCCATCGAGATGATATTCAAAGTTCTCTATGTGAATTTCGAATACACTCTGGATTTCAAAAGAGAGATATTCAACTACCTCTATGACAACAGGAAAAAACTCGCCAAGCATCCGGAATACGTATATGGAATGGTTGAATTTTTATATTCGCACTCGTCATATGAATTCCCGGATTCCTACGAGGAGAAGCTCCGTGGAAATCCAGATAAGATCGATTGGCGTAATTTGGAGTTCCAAATTGACGAGAAAACCCCGGATAAATTTTACGACTTGGGATTTGACGTGATGCTGAAATACTCGGAAATAATGACCGCCAGCGATGGGGTCATTTCCTTTTTCGTCAAAAACAACAAGGACTTATGCGTTTCCAACTGGACATCTTGCGTGGTGGACCTTTTTTATAAAAATCACTCTATTAACAGAGCGCTTCCTGTCGCCGATGCCCTTTCAGCTTTCATAAAGAATAATCCCAATCAAAAAGACGTAATAGAAGATATTTTAGACATCATAAATCAGTCGTTTTTCCTGAAGGCGATTTCAAAAAAACATTTCAACACTTTTTGCGATCTTATGCCTCTGTTGAATTCCAAACCTACTTCATTGTCGCGCGATGCGGAGGGCATAGTGAAGTTCTTCCTTCGTCAGGGGGACGGACTTGATTTTGACGCTATCGAGCGGATCAAAAGAGATAATCACTTAATTGAGAAATATATGTTTGACGCACTTAAGAAGCGGGAAGCCGAGGACAGGCAAGATGATGAGGTTTATTCCAAGTTGAGGATTTGGGCTATTTGCTATCCCGATTTCAATCTGCCGGAATATTACAAGTCAATACTCGACGGCATTCTGAAGGGAGGCGAGTGTGAGAGTGAAATCTGGCCCATGAGTATTATCTTGATCCAAAAAAATCCCAAGTATGGCGCCGTGGTCAAGGCGTTTGTTGAAGAAATCCTGGATAATCCCGACAAATATCAGAATGTCCTGGATGTGGCCTTGGGAGATGGCATCGACCTTCACTGGATCAATGATCCGGATATCAGGACGAGATGTCTTAATTTGCTTGAGAAGAGAAGCTCCTCGTTCGAGGTTGACCTTAATAAGATATTCGTTTTTTGGAACATATCTGACGACAAAATACCTATTGCCGAGAAATTATTGGATTTCCATGCGATGCTTGCTAATCAGAAGGATGTTAAAGGCGATTCCGAGAAAATGAAAGCGCTGAACGCTGTTCTAAACGACACCTTAAAAAAGATGTTCCTATGCGAAAGGCATTCTTCTCCCAACGACTGGAGGCGGTATATCGCCAAGCTAAAAGCCTCAAAGAAATGATGCAATGCCCATTGCTGAATAACATTCAATCTATGTTGCTGGACTTGGAAATGGTGTGCGTAGAAGAGGTTGCTATGATTCAGCGAAAGGAATAAACTCCGCATTCTTTGCCCTGCCTGTCTGTGCTGAGCCTGTCGAAGTGAGTTAGAGCCTGCTGAATAATTGTCAAGTGCTTAAGAATTATTGGGTCAAATGCCTTTTGGGTGGTGTCATCTCCAATGTTTTGGAATCGATTCTCCCAAAACCCTTGGAGCCGACTAGCAATTTGAGGCACTTGCCAATTCCGCGACACACGTTCGTGTGATTTAAAGGTGCCCAGACCTACCTATACCTATCAGGTGCGAAGTGCCCTTCCGCAAAGCCCGCGGGGTTTGCAAAGCGAACGGAAGGATCGGCACGTTTCCGACTTTTTCAGCACCCCCTACATGGTTAAAGTCTTGTTTTTCCACTTGGTGAAGCCGCTGCCAGGACGGCCTGTCCGAAGGATATTCCGCCATCGTTGGGCGGTATTTGCCGATGGATGTGTGGGGTGAGCCCCGCCTCGCGTATCTTCTCCAAAAGGAGTTCCGTGAGGATTTTGTTCATGAAGACTCCACCGGAGAGGACAATGTTGTCGATGCGGTGTTTGGACCGGATGTAATGGATTATGGTCATCGCGGCGCCGGCGGCGGCGTGATGGAAGGCGAGCGCGATTTCCGCGGAGCGGGCTTCCGGCGCGGAATTCGCGATTAGGGTTGGCGCGGTTTCCGCGAAGAATGGGGTCCAGTCTATCAGGGCCGGACCTTTTTGTCCGGCTTTGAATTTGAAGAAGGCCTCCGGAGGGATGGCGGGGGAATCGGATAGTTTCGAGGCGGCTCTTAGGGCTAGCGCTTCGAGGCGGATGGCGGCTTGTCCCTCGTATGTGGTTTGTTCCGGTGCGACGCCGAGCGTGGCGGATACGGAGTCGAAGAGTCTTCCGGCGGCGCTGGTGAGTGGCGCGTTGATCGATTGCTCGCATTGCCGCGACCACATCTCCAATTGTTTTTTCGAGATTTTCAATTGTTTTAACATTGTGGGTTTGAGCTCCACTCCGGCCTGTTTCAGGCGCGCCACCAGTTGTCTCGCTGGATGGATGACCGCGGCGTCGCCGCCGGGGAGGGGGACTGGCGCGAACGACGCGAGACGCTCGAATTCCGCTTTGGGGATATTGACAAAGAAAGCTTCTCCGCCCCATATGGATCCGTCGTCTCCGAGCCCGGTGCCGTCGAAGACGATCGCGATCGCCTCGTTTAAACCATGCTCTCCCATGCACGCGGCGGCGTGGGCGTGGTGATGCTGGATTTCCAAGAGGGGGAGACTCCGTTCCTTGGCCAATTGTTTGCCGAGTATGGTCGAGGGCATGTCTGGGTGTTTGTCCACGGCGATGGATTTGGGCGTTGCTCCGATGAGGCGTGGCAGGCGCTCGACCGTTTTTTTCAATGCTGCGAAGGTCTCGGGATTGTCTAGGTCTCCGATGTGTGGCGAGACGAAGATTTTTTGGTTTACCGATACTGCGATGGTGTTTTTCAGCCCGGCGCCCATGGCGAGCGCGGATTCCGCGGCTAACAGGGTTTTCGTCGAATAAGTTTGGTTGTCGACGGGGGAGGGGGCGTATCCGCGCGCCCTGCGCCAGAGTTGGGGTGACTTGTCTCTTGTAACTGCGATGGAGTCGTCGTTGCGTATGTTGATTTCGCGGTTGTGGATGACGAACAGATCGGCGATGCCGGAGAGTTTTTCCAACGCCTCGTCGTTGGCGGTGGCGATTGGCTCTCCGCCCTTGTTGCCACTGGTCATTATCAGGGCTCGGAAGGGAGGCGTGGGGTCGCCAGGGAGCGGTTCGAAAAGGAGCTTGTGGAGGGGGGAGTATGGAATCATGGCGCCGATGGTGTCGGTGTCCGGGGATATGGCGTCGAAGGCCTTTGACGCGGTTTTGTCCAGTTTGCTCCGGTTCAACGGCAGGATGACGATTGGCGACGCTGGGGAGGAGAGCAGTTTTACGGCTTCGGCGTTGAACGAGCAGAAGTCGAAAACGGTTTCGATGTCCGCGAACATTACGGCGAATGGCTTGTGCGGGCGCGACTTCCGCGTTCTCAAAGTGGCGATGGTATCGAGGTTGAGCGCGTCCGACGCTAGGAGGAATCCGCCAATTCCGCGTATGGCCAGTATTTTTCCCGCCGCCAGTTCGGCTCTGGCTTTTCGCAGAATATCGTGGTCTTTGATCGACAGTTCCTTGCCGTCGGCGTTCCGGAGGGAGAGTTGGGGGCCGCATTTCGGGCAAGCCAGGCTTTCGGCGTGGTGGCGTCTGTCGGATGGCGACTCGTATTCCTTTTGGCATTGTTCGCAGAGCGGGAAATCGCGGAGGGTGGTGCGTCCGCGGTCGTAGGGGGTTCCGAGGACCACTGTATGTCTCGGGCCGCAGTCAACGCATGTCGTGAACGGGTATCCGTGCCGACGGTTTTCGGGGTCGAGTATTTCCCTCTCGCATTCGCGGCACATGGCGGCGTCGGCTGGAACGATGAGGATTGACCCCGCGGTTTGCGCGGGCGCGCCGCTGTCTATAATTTCGAACGCGCCTTTCGGGGGCTCCTCCATGACCGTTTTTTCAACGACTCGGATGATGGTTATTTGGGCGAGTGGAGGGAGGTTTTTGGGAAGCGCCGCGATAAAGTGTCCTATGATGTCCGGCCGCCCTTCCAGTCGGAGTGTGACCCGGTCGTTGTCGTTGCGCACCCATCCGACGAGTCCGAACCCCGAGGCCAATCGATGCAGGGCCGGCCGGAATCCGACACCTTGGACCACTCCCTCTATTTCATACAGGATGCTTATATGGATTGCTTCAGGCATGTGGGAACAATACGTCGATTGGAAGGTTTTGAAAGTCTACGCGTTGTATGTTGTCGACGCCGTGTCTCCGCCGTGTCCGGTCCAGTTGGTGTGGAAGAACTCGCCGCGGGGCTTGTCCACTCTTTCGTAGGTGTGCGCGCCGAAATAATCGCGTTGCGCTTGGAGGAGGTTGGCCGGCAATCGTTCGGACCTGTAGCCATCGAAATAGGTCAGCGCCGCGGATATGGCGGGCATCCAGACACCATTTTCCGCCGCCGCCGCCACAATCCGCCTCCACGAGCTCTGAGCGTCGGCGATCTTGTCCTTGAAATAAGGTGCCAGTAACAGGTTGGAAAGCGCCGGGTCCGCATCGAACGCCTCTTTGATTTTACCTAGAAAGATGGAGCGGATAATGCAACCACCGCGCCACATCAAGGCGATCCCGCCGTAGTCGAGGTTCCAGCCGTATTCCGCCGCCGCCGCCTCCAGGAGCACATAGCCTTGGGCGTAGGATACGATTTTAGACGCCAGCAACGCCTTTCTCAAATCTTCAAGGAGAGCCTTTTTGTCTCCGTTGAACGCCGGTTCGGGACCGGAAATGATTCTCGACGCTTCCACTCGCTCGTCTTTCATGGCCGAGAGGCATCGGGCGAAAACCGCCTCTCCTATGAGGGTGAGGGGCACGCCTTGATCGAGCGCGGCCACGGCGGTCCATTTGCCCGTCCCTTTTTGTCCGGCGGTGTCGAGGATTTTTTCGACAAGCGGCCCACCGTCCTCGTCTTTCGTCTTCAAGATATCCCTTGTTATTTCTATCAGGTAGCTATCTAGCTCGCCTTGGTTCCATTCCGCGAACACCGCGCTCATCTCGTCGTGCGACATTGCTAGGAGGCTCCGCATCATCTGATACGCCTCGCAGATCATCTGCATATCGCCGTATTCAATGCCGTTGTGCACCATTTTGACGAAATGTCCGGCGCCATCCGAGCCGACCCAGTCGCAGCACGGAGTGCCGTCTTCCATCTTCGCGGCTATGGCTTGGAAGATGGGTTTAACCGCCGGCCACGCGGCTTCCGAGCCGCCGGGCATAATCGAGGGGCCGTTGAGGGCTCCCTCCTCGCCGCCGGAGACACCAGCCCCGATAAAGCGCATGCCTTTTTCTTCTAGATATTTTGTTCTTCTTATGGTGTCGGGGAAATGGGAATTTCCGCCATCGATGACGATATCGCCCTTGTCCAAGTGGGGGAGGAGTTGTTCGATAATGGAGTCAACGGGGGTGCCAGCCTTGACCATGAGCATGATTTTCCGCGGTTTTTCCAGAACGTCAACCAGCTCCTCGATGGATTTTGCGCCGATGATTTTCTTCCCTTTTCCCCGGCCGTTGACGAAGCGGTCCACCTTTCCCACCGTCCGGTTGTGGACAGCCACGGTGAACCCGTTCCGCTCCATGTTCAGGACCAGATTCTCTCCCATCACCGCCAGACCGATCAATCCCATGTCCGCTTTAGTCATTTCGAGTTCTCCTAATGTCCACCCAAATATCATTAGGACAACCTTGCATAGCTCCCCCGATTTTTCAAGGGATGCCCTCTGCGCGGTTTCTATTGGGCGACCTTCGCTATGGAAGAATGCGGGAAGGGCGGATGTGGTATGGTTCCATGTGCCCTATTTTTAGGGAGCCGACTGACGATTTGAGGCACTTGCTAATTCCAGGAAAGCCGATAATGGGCCATTGGCGGCGTTAATTTCGCCTAGGAGTACGAAGCATCTTTCCGTTCGCTATGCGAACCCTTCGGGCTTTGCGGAAGGACTTTCAGCAAGATTATTGCCTAGCCACTGACCCGTTCTCGACTTTTTCATTAGACCCTAAATCCGAAAAAGGATGCTTGGGGTCGGTTCCGCACTTTAACTAACGTCAAAAGTGCCGGTCCCGACCCCGTTCACCCGTCAGCCCGCGAACTCCGCGGACTCGAGTCGTTGCTTGAGTTCCGCGAGGAACTTCGCGCCATCGGCGCCATCCACGGCGCGGTGGTCGGCGCTGAGAGTCACCTTCATAATGTTGGCGACGGTGACTTCGCCATCCTTGACGACGGGGGTTGGAATCGCCGCGGAGACCGCGAGGATTCCTGTTTCGCCGGGGTTGATGATGGCGGCGAAATTTTCCACGCCGAGCATTCCCATATTGGAGATGGTGAACGTTCCGCCTTTCATGTCGTCGGGGGATATTTTCCCGTCGCGGGCCTTGGCCGCGAATTCCGCGACATCCGCGTCGATCTCGTCGAGCGCCTTTTTGTCGGCGTTGCGAACGACCGGGACGACCAGTCCGCCTTCGAGGCTGACGGCGACACCGATGTTCACCTTCGACTTGTGGCTAACCGACTCGCCGTCGGTGGACGCGTTGAGCATCGGGAAATTCTTCAACGTCTCCGCGACCGCCTTGATGATGAAGACATTGACGCTGGGCGCCCTGCCGTCCTCCTCCTTCATCTGTTTCCGTTTTTCCATCAGGCACGACATGTCTATGGATACGGTGACGTAGAAGTGGGGGATGGTTTGTTTGGACATGGCCAAGCGCGATGCGATGACCTTGCGCATCGTGGAGAACTCGCGCGGTTTCTCGGCGGCGGCGTCCTTGACATCGGCCATAGTGACGCGGCCGTTGTCGCCGGTGCCCTCGATTTCGAGGAGGTGTAGCTCCTCTTTTTTCGCCATGTTGAACGCGGCCGGAGTGATTTTACGGTCGAGATATCCCGAATCCTCCAAATAGCGCTTGATGTCAGCCTCGGTGACGCGTCCGGAGGAGCCTCCGGTGCCAGTTACTTTGTCGAGGTCGATCAAGTATTTTTTGGCGAAACTCCTAGCCCGTGGAGAGGGCTTGGGCTTGAACGCCGGTGCCGCGGGTGCCGACACCGCGGAGGGGGCCGCCGGAGCGGCGGCGGCGGGCGCCGCGGAAGTCGCGGAAGCCTTTTTTGGTGCGTCCTTTTTTGGCGCGGCCGGCTTGGGTGCCGGGGCTTCCTTCTTTTCCGGCTTTTTTGGCGGTTCGATCTCGGGAATCTCCTCGCCAGGGTCGCCAATGACGGCGGCGACGCTCATCACGGGGACTTCCACCCCGGCCGGGACGACAACCTTCAAAAGGGTTCCCTCGAACTGCGATTCCACCTCCAGAACCGCCTTGTCGGTCTCGACCTCGAAAAGGACATCACCCTTCTTTATGGTGTCGCCCTCTTTGACGACCCACTTTTCTATAACGACAGTCTCCTCTGACTGTCCCAGTTTCGGTATCGGCACTTTCGTAGCCATATCGTTTTCCTTTGTTGAAAAAAATGAGAAATCCTAAATCAGAAACCCGAAACAAATTCAAAATACAAATGCGTTAAATTCAAAACCACGCAAAACGATACGTTGAAAAGTTCCAGATTTCCACACCAAGATTTTTGCAAAACCTCCCGTCATCCACTAATTCGATGCGCAACTCAACGAAAATCAACTCCTAATCAAATGTTCACTTAACGGATTCGGAGTTTCTGATTATAGCTCCGAATATACTCGTCAGTTCCGATGATTCATTTTGAAGACGCATTCTTTTTTCTTCCAAAGACGCATCTCCCAAAGTTTCTATTAATCGCAGCCAATATCCGCTTTCTTTTGCTTCCTTTCGGCAGATTTTGGCTCTCATAATAAAATCTTTTTTGCTCAATGCCTCATTCGCCTCAATGTAATTGGCTCCTACCAAGCCAGAGGCTCTAACAAGCTGCTTCGCATCCTCTGAATTCGGAATATCCTTCATCAAGTTCCTGACAAAAGCCCTGACATCTTTCGCGAAAGTAAAAGTCCTTTCCTCCAGATCGTATTGCTTTGTTGTCATTTCGAGCCTTTGTCCTTCGAACATTGTTTAGGATTTCGAGTTTCTAGCTTCGGATTTGAAACCGCCCTGACGTCTTTCGCGAAAGTAAAAGTCCTTTCCTCCAGATCGTATTGCTTTGTTGTCATTTCGAGCCTTTGTTCTTCGAACATTGTTTAGGATTTCGAGGTTCTAGCTTCGGATTTGAAACCGTCCTGACGTCTTTCGCGAAAGTAAAAGTCCTTTCCTCCAAATCGTATTGCTTTGTTGTCATTTCGAGCCTTTGTCCTTCGAACATTGTTTAGGATTTCGAGTTTCTAGCTTCGGATTTGAAACTGCTGTAGATCTACAGCAGTTTCCTCGCTGCTTCCGCCATATCCTCGGGGGAGGGGAGGAATGCCGCTTCGAGCGTGTGCGCTTGAGGCGCGATTCCGTTTTTGGCGCCGACCTTCAACACTGGGGCGTCGAGGTAGTCGAAGCATTCCGCGGTGACTTGCGACACGATCTCGCCGGTGAAGCTGCCGATATCGACGCATTGGCTGATCGCGACGCAGCGTCCGGTTTTGCGCACGGACTCGAAGACGGTCTCCCAATCGAAGGGAACGAGTGTCCTCGGGTCGATGATCTCCACCTCGATACCCTCTTCGGCGAGGATATCGGCGGCCTTGATGGCGTCGGCTACCGCCGGGCCCCAGACGACGAACGTGACATCCTTTCCGCTACGGATCACATTGGCCTCGCCGAAGGGAATCAGATATTCCTCTTCGGGGACGACGCCTTTCTCATTGTAAAGGAGCTGTCCCTCGACGAAGACCACAGGGTTGTCGTCCCGGATGGCGGTTTTGATTAGACCTTTGGCATCGTAAGGGTTGGACGGATATGCTACATAGGTTCCCGGGATGTGGCAGAACATCGATTCGAGGGACTGCGAGTGCTGTCCGCCATATCCTTTGCCACCGCCGACGCTGCAACGGATCACCAGCGGCACCTTGGTCGCCGCCCCCGTCATGTAGTGCCACTTTGCGGCCTGGTTGGATATCTGGTCGGACGCCATCAGCGCGAAGTCCATATACATCAACTCGGCTACTGGACGGTATCCCGTCATCGCCATTCCGACGGCGGTTCCGCAGATGCACGCCTCGGAGATTGGAGTGTTGAAGACGCGTGCGCGGCCGAAATACTCCAGGAGGCCTTTCGAGAGCTTGAACGCTCCGCCGTAATCGGCTACGTCCTCGCCGTAGAAGACCACGCGGGCATCGCGTTTCATCTCCTCGACCACGCCTTCTTTGATGGCGTCACGATATGTTGTCCGCCCTTCGGCGTCGCGTCTGACCCGTGGGGCTTCGCCGCGGGTTTCGCCGTTTTGGTATATTGCCGGGACCGAGTCGCAAACGGAGTCGGTGTACATGTATTTGAGCACATCGGCGGGATCCGGGTCCGCGGAATCCGCGGCGCGTCTGGCAGCCCGGAAATTGCGTTCGGCGACTTTCTTCTCCACCGCTTCGACATCTTTCTTCGTCGCGGCTTTCGCATCGAGGATACGTTTCCGGAAGGTGTCTACGGGATCGACCGCCTTCCAGCGGGCTTCCTCGTCCTTCGTCCGGTATTCGTTCCGGGGGTCGGAGAGGGAGTGCCCGTAGTAACGATAGGTGTTCAGTTCCAGCATGACGGGCCCTTCGCCGGCCTCAATGGTCTTTTTGGCTCTTTCGATGGCGTCGCGCACCGCGAGGACATCCATTCCGTTGACGACCTCGGCTTTCATGTTGTTGTTCGCGAAACCCGCGCCGCGTCTGGCGAGGAAATCGACGCCATTGACTTCGCCATCAGCGCGTCCGGTCATGCCGAAGTGGTTGTTGACGACGCAGAATATGACCGGCAGTCCTTTGACGATGCTGGTGAGTTTCGGGTTTGTGAACTGTTCCTGGGAGGCCCAGTTGAGGGCTTCTAGGACGACTCCGTTGGCGTATGCGCCGTCGCCGGCGAAACAGCATACCACGCGTCCGTTGCGTTCGGGGTCCAAGTCGATTCTGGAAGTCATCGCCGCTCCGGTGGCGATCGGCACGCCGCCGCCGACGATGGCGTTGGCGCCGAGGTGGCCTACGCGGAAGTCGGCGATATGCATCCCGCCGCCGCGGCCCTTGCCATATCCCTCTTCTTTTCCGAACAGCTCGGCGATGGTCCGGAAAATATGGTCTTCCATGACCGCTTCCCTAAGCGCTTCGCCCTTGAGGTCGGAGAATTCTGGACAGCGCTCTTTCAATTGTTGCTCGTTCATCCGGCGGATGGCGTGGAAACCCTTCGCGATGGAGTCGCCGTGTCCGCGGTGGGTGGAGGTGATGTAGTCGTCGAGCTCGAGAGCGAAACACGCGCCTGTGGCTGTGGCTTCCTGTCCGATGGAGAGGTGGGTGGGGCCGCGGTATTCGTAATCTTCCAGTCCGGCGTAGGCGCCAGTGCGTAGCTTGAGAATCATCTCCTCGAACTCGCGGATGACAAGCATGCTCTCGTAGATCTCCAGGATGTCTTTCTTCGCCAGCTTTTTAGCCTTCATCTCGTCCACGACGTCGTGTTTGTACTGGTATGTTGGAATCACATCCAATTTCACTTTGCCGGATTTGAAATCCGGTCCCAAATCGCTGTAGTAGTTGCCCATCGTCTCCAAACTCCTTTTTGTTGAGACATCTTTCCGCCGCCAAGAGCCGACTCCCGGCGTCTTTTCAATATTGATATTTCACGCCGCGCCGACATCGGGCGCTACAATCACCTCGACTCCTTTTTCCTTTAATACTTCGGCGTCGTCCGCGCCGAGTGGTTTTTCCGTTACCAACGTATCTATGTCCTCCACTTTGCCGCTTGACGCGAAGGAGGGAACACCGATTTTCGACGAGTCCGCCAACAATATTACTTTGCGCGACCTACGCGTCACCAGCTCCTTGGTAAACGCCTCGTCGGCGTTTGTCGTGGACGGGCCTTCCTCCACGGTGAACCCAATCGTTCCTAGAAACGCCTTGTCTATATTCAAGTTATCCAAAATGCCGGCGGTTAGTGGCCCGACGAATGTCCGGCTTATCTGGCGGAACTCGCCCCCAAGCGCCACGACGCGGTGTCGCGAATCGAGCAATTCCGAAAGCGCCATAACCGAGTTCGTCACAACTGTCAAATTTCTCTTTCCTTCCAAGAGTTTCGCCAATTCCACAATCGTGCTACCGCCGTCCAGGTAGATCGAGTCGCCATCCTCGATGAGCTCAAACGCCGCCCGCGCTATCGAACGTTTCGCGCTAGCCGCGCGCGTCGCCTTCTCCAGAAACATCGGCTCCGTTGCGAAGTTCGCGCTTCTAACGGCACCACCGCGGACACGGCGGACCTTGCCAGCCTTTTCCAAGTCGGATAAATCGCGCCGTATCGTCGCCTCCGAAACCCGAAGTTCCTCCGACAACTCCGACAACGTCGTGCGGCCCGAGTCTATGAGGCGCAGAATCGCCTCCCAGCGCTCCACCGACAGCAATTTCCGACCGTTTCCGTCCATTCCTCTCTTGCCTCATCTTAATCGATACGGTGGAGAATATGACACGTTTTGATAGATTTTGCAAGTTCTTGAAAGAAAAAGTTCGGTTTTTATCGGAAGCGCACTTGAGAGGCAGTCTTTTTCAGCCATGGGGAGATTTATCCACAGATTACGCAGATTGGAGCCGCGCTTTGCGCGATTTCTATTCCTCGCAGAGAAGCAAAGCACGCAGAGAAAATCCCATTCGTGCATTATTCAATAAACCCAGTTTGTTCTTTGCGCGCAAAGAACAAACTATTCGTGAAGGCTGGAAGTCCTTCCGCGAAGCCCGAAGGGTTTGCGAAGCGGGTGGTGAGAAATCCACAGTTAACCTGTCCCTAAGCTTTCTAAGCTTTGCCCTTGATCAATCCCCTGGATTTTTTTGCTGGCCTCTGTGCCTTTTTATAAAGAACGCCACCAATATTGATATAAATATGATGACTGTTAGTGTGATAATAGCATCTAGTAGGGGGTTGTTAATGCGCTTTTCAAGGATTTCTCCTGTTTTGGCGTCAAAAGAGTATGATTCTTGATATCCAAGTGGGATAATATGGCCGAAGCAATTTATTTGTCTTGCCGTTGTTACAAGCTTTAGGTAATTCCCGTTTAATATGAAATCATCCTCCCAACGGAAATAATATCCGCCAGTTTCAAATGGGAAGAAGTATTTTGATTTGAAGTCTGTTAGTAATACATCAAGCGAATAAGTTTTAACGATTTTTCCATTATAGATAAACATCAACCCCCATTTTTGTGGACTGACTAACCCATATTCATTTAATCGGATTATGGAAGAAAAATCATCTGAAGCTTGGATTTCAAATGCATTCGAATACCAATTGAATAGCCAAATGGGCTTATTTGTGGTTAGATTAAAGACACCTGAGGATTTAAATGTTTTTCTTAAATCAATGATTTTGTTGTTGGGTAAAGCAAATAGTTCATCTTGTCCGGGGGATTTTGTAAGCATAACCAAAATTCTATTGCCATCCTTGGAGATGATTGCATAGGATTGGGGGGTGCCAAGTTTGGCATATAGAGCATAGGGTGAAAAAATCAAAATAAATAATAGGATGGCTAGTTTACGCATAGTTTTTTGTCCAAGTTGCTACTGAAAATATGGTGCGTGGCGGTGTGAATTCAAGCGGATGGGGAGGCGGTTGCCTCCAGCTGGATGGTGCTCGAAAAGGTTTCGAGTGGCAAAACTCGACCTGTGCTCCGCCGTAGCTTTGGCGAAGGCGGAAGCCGCTAATCTAGAAATCCCAGACAAATTCAAAATATGAATGCTTCAAATCAGAGACATCTAGAGACTGACACGTCAAAAATGCTTGAGAATTCCGAGTTTGAGTATTTTACTTTTCGAAAATTCGAATTTGTTTCGAATTTAGTATTTAGCATTTCGAATTTTAGAGCCTTCTCGGATAGGCTCTAGCTAGATGTGTCGCCGGTTTTTGCCGCGTCGAGGAGTTCGCGTAACGTCACTCTGCCGTCGTAGAGTGCCTTGCCAACGATCACGCCTTCGAGATTGTCGGCATCCAGGTTCGCGAGTTCCGCGATATCTTGGGGGGATGAGATGCCGCCCGACGCGATTACCGCGGTGTCGGGGACGCGCCGGCATAGCGCGAGTTGCGCGTCGAGATTTGGTCCTGAAAGAGCGCCATCGGTGGCTATGTCGGTATGGATGAACCGCGTGACGCCGAGGGACGCGAGTTCCGCGGCGAGTTCGAGCGCGTCGACACCGCCGACCTCGGTCCAGCCTTCCAGCGCGACTTTGCCGTCTTTGGCGTCGATACCCACTACCACGTGCTCGGTGCCGAGGGCTTGGACGGCCTTTTCCGCCAACGCGGGTTCGCGGCAGACGGCGGTTCCGAAAATCACCCTGGCGACACCGGCTTCCAGCGCGGCTTCCGCGTCGGCGATGGATCTAATTCCACCGCCTAGCTCGCACGGTATCGAAACGGCAGCGGTGATGTCCCAGATGATTTTTAGGGATATCGGCTTGCCCGCCTTCGCGCCGTCCAGGTCGACGACGTGTATGATTTCCGCTCCCTGCCGCTCCCATTCTAGCGCTTGTTCGACGGGGGAGGCGGAGTAAACGGTTTCCTGGTCGTAGTCGCCTTGGAATAGGCGGACGCAGTTGCCGCCTCGGATGTCTATTGCCGGGATTACTGTCAAACTCATGTTTTTCCCTTCAAATTGCTTTTATTGATGGCGATTAACGCGGTAATTGAAGTAGTCCCTATTTCCACGTTGTCAATGCGTCCACCGATA
>WFSE01000144.1 GCA_015486135.1 Lentisphaeria bacterium | reverse complement strand
TCCCGTTCCCCCTCTCGCCGCCCCCGGCGGCGAGAGGGGGAACGGGAAGGCGAAAACGGTGGTGTCCGCGATTGCCGCGGCGTCGCTATTGCTGGGGGGAGGCGCGCTGAGCTTCATTCTTTTTAGCAGCGGATCCAAAACCACGGCCGTTCATCTTGAGGGGAAGAGCGTTCCGGAAAACGCCGATGTTCCCGCGCCGGCACGGACGGCTCCGTCCTCCGCTCCCGCCAAAGCCGCGCCGGGAAACGCCATTGGGGAGCTCCCCGAAAAGGAACCCGAAAAAATGCCGGGAAAGAGGACCGGAAAGGATTCCGAAACCAACCTTGGAAAGAAGCTGGAAAAGGGCAAAGAGGATGGGGGTATACACGATTTCAAGATAGTCGAGCGGAAGAGCATAGAGGACAGCGACAGCGGGGTCCGCGAGGTTCTTTTCGGGGAGTTCGTGGTCGACGCCAAACTGTATCGGAACGACACGGTCAAGGTGTATTTTTCCGTGCCGTTGGGGACGGACGGGAAGCCCGCGCCGAGCGCGAACAACGTGATATTCCATTGTCCCTACACGCCCGAGCGGAACTTCTTCAGCTTTCCGCATCACCGCTGGTGGTCGGAGAAGGCCGGATACACGTTTTTCTCGATGGACATCAACAACAGTCTGAGGGATATCTACGACAGAAAAAAGTGCTATTACTATCCCGAATCGGGCTTCCACGATCTGGTGTTCAAATGCAAAAGGATAATCGAGGACCGGTACGATCTGGAGCACCGGAAACTGCTGCTTTCTGGGGAATCGTCGGGCGGGGTGATGGCCGAGGAGTTCGTGATGTCGTACTTCGACAGGATCGACGGCGTGGCGGTTGTGGGCGGGCATAACAATTTCGTGGTGAATGTCTCCAAGAAAGCGCGGAAGGAATGCCACCCAGGCTGCCTGATACTGCACACGTGCGGAGACGACTTCCAGCGTCCCGTGTTCGACCGTTATTTCCAGACGCTGAGGCTGATCGTCGCTCCGAACTGGGACAGGAAGACGGGGAAGTATTTCCATCACGCCGGCAGTCCGATGGCGTGGAAATTCATACATCTTTTCCTGAAAGGCATAGTCGAGCTGCGCGCGAAACACGGGGGGAAGCTTCCGTATTACCGGGACTGGCCATATTCCTCCGCAAGGTTCCACCTCAAGGGGTGGTCCAGCATTTTTCAAATAGACAAGAGGGATTATTTCCCCTCGAAGGAGTTCAAGGATGCCTGGGACAAAATCCCCAACGAGCTTTTGACGAGGATGCATGCGAACTACCGTCGGAACTGGATGAGCGACGAAAGATTGAAGTTCATGCATATGAAACGGATCCGCATACGCGAGAACCTCTATTTCGTTCCCGAGAACCCCAAGGCGGTGGTAATGTATCTCCACGATCCTAAAGAGGACAAGGCGGACAGCCAGGCCAATCTTTCCCATTGCCTCTACTACCTGCATCAGCAAGGAGTCGTGGGGGCCTCGATAATGATATATCCGGAAGACCAATCGCGCGACAGCCTGAAACGAGTGGAAAAACTTTTGCTCGAGATAAAGGCGAACAAGAAGTGGAAGGATCTTCCAATATACGTGTGCGGATTGGGGATTGGCGGCAAGATCGCCGCGCTGGCGGCGTTGAGATACGGGGACGACATCGAGAGAAAGAGGGTTGAAATAAAACGCGGAAAGACCCGGATAGTGAGGACGGAGATAATAAGGCATCCGAGGGTAAAAAAGATATACACGATAAACACCGACTACTCCAACAAGGCGTTCGTGAAATACCTGATCAAAGTGCGCGGCGGCTCGAAAATTCCGCTGACGATGATCTTCGGCGAGGATTCGGCCAGGCTGAAGCCGTCGGTCGCGCCACCGGGGGCGAAAATAGAGAACGCGCCGTATTCGGGGCTCACCTTGGGGAAAGGGTGGTTTCCAATTCTGAAAAGGGTCGCCAACGGGGATTAGGACGGGAATTCAAGGGCGACGGGAGAAACGTCTTTCGATAGGAAGTCGTTTCCCGACACCACAAGTATCCGGCAATGATTGACAAAAGGAAAACAGTTTACTACGCTCTATGCGTTTTCCTCGCGGCGTTCGCGGGGGCGCGGATCTATTCCCTTTACAAACACGCGGGCAAGGTTATAGCCGACGGTTTCGACAGGGTAAGCGAGGGACGCCCATTCAACGACGGGACCGACCGCAGGGAATCCCTGATGTCGCTTTCGAGAAAGAATGTGAAAAAGAGCGCGGGCGTCTTTTACATGGCGAGATATATAAAGGACCAGGATATCGGGATGTACGCGGATATCGGGTTCCTAACATTCTTCCATTATCCCGCGCCCGTTCATTATCTCGACATCGACGACATGGGGAAATGCGACTGGTTTATCGCGCACAACGGATTTATTTACAAGTCCTTTTTATACCGCGCGGGGGAATTGGGGAATTTCAAAAAGGTCGATGAGAACAGGGATTTCATATTGATGGAACGGGTCGGGGGCGGGAGTCCGGCGGGAAAGGGAGAGCCGTTTCAATCGAAAGTGGACGAAAAGGACTGCGCCGGGACGGCGTGGCGCGCCCCGGGGGCCAATGGTTTCCGAGGAGTGGTGATCGCGGTGTCGCGGGTATTGGCGATTCTAGGAGCGTTGCTGATCCCGGCGGCGCCTGGCTGTCTGATGGCGCGTCGATTACTTCCTGAGTTGGGAAAAAGACGGGCTATCTATTTCGTCGCCGGATTGCTCCTCGGACACGGTATGCTCTCCTGCGTCGTATATGTTTTATGGCTTTGCTTCGGAGTGGAGATCAATGCGTATACGTCCGCGGCCGCGCTTTTATCAATGGCATTGGCGCTGTTTTTATTCTCTGGAAACAGCGGCGGCAAAGGGCTGGAGAAAATCGAGGCGGGCGAAGAAGCGGCTGCCGAGGGAAGGGAGGAAAAGGCCGCGCCGGGCTCCCGGGAACGGGCCGTTTTCATGTTTCTCGTCGCCGTCTCCGTGGTTTTATGGACGCTTGTAGCGGTTTCCGCTTTCAGCGTCGAGATTTGCGACTGGCCGGGGATCGGGATATGGGGATTGAAGGCCAAGATAATGTGCCACACTGGAGGGTGTCGGGATTTTCTGGTCAACAGGGAACTGGCATATTCGCATCCGGAGTATCCTCTCGGCTACCCGCTGACGCTCGCCTGGTGCTGGGAGGTCTCCGGCGGGTCGGAACACCAGCTCATAAAAATAGCGCCATTTTTCTGGGGAGTGGTCTCGTTCCTTCTGCTGTATTCCGTGTCGAAGGAAATACTGGGTGGCGACAGGAATCTCGCGCTGCTGATAGCGCTGTTCGCGTGCGGGGCGCCGGCATTTGTGAACATGACGGCGAAGCTGTACGCCGAGCCTATGTTTTTCCCGTGGATTCTGTGCGGAATGTATCTGATACGCGAATGGATGACGCGGGAGGAAACCCAAGCGAAGGAGAAAGGCGGTTTTCTGACGCTCGGACTGGTTATGATGATATTCTCCTGCTGGTACAAAAACGAGGGGATGGTTTATCTCTCCTGCGCGGTTTCCGGGATAATGTTGTTCGCTTTCCGCGATTTCCGCGAAACGGTCAAAGCCTCGTTCAAGAGGTTCACGTTATGGATATCGGCATCTCTGGCCTTGGCGGTCCTTCCCTGGCTGCTGGTCAAACACGCGTATGGGATCCACGAGCGCGATTTCTCGTTGGACGCTTTAAGTTTTTCCCATGAGCGGTTTGTGGAAATCACCGGAAGGTTCTCGCGAACATTTCTTAATAAAAACGGGATGGGTTGGGGGTGCGCGGCCGTGCTGGCCTTGCTGTTGATTATCGCTCTAGGAAGGAAACTCAACCGAAGAGCGCTGAAGACGACGTTGAGAAATCCAGTTCAGTTATTCAAGTTCCGCCGCGCGCACGTATCGGGATGCCGATATGCCCACTTCGCGACGTTCGCGTGTCTGGGTGCCATCCTGATCTTCTATTTCGCGTTTTTCGCGTCGAGAATGCCTTTATGGTGGCATTTAATGGCTGTGAACAGGATTCTTTTCATACCGGAGGCGGTGTTGCTACCCGTACTAGTGGGAGCGGCTCTTCGAATGGCCGATTATCCAAACTCCAAAAGTATTCGTAACTCGGCAACAAACCTTTCACAAGAGGCTGCGGGAAAAGCCGGAACCGCGTCGCTACTATAGGGCTTGCTGAAAAAGTCGGAAACGCGCTAATCCTCCAGGGCATCCGCCTACGTCAAGGCGACAGCACACCAAGAAATTCACCACCCGCTTCGCTGGAGACACGGAGACACTGAGAAGAGTAGGATGAGATCAATGGAACGAAATCCAGTCTCCGACTGCCTCCCGTTCCATCGATGTTCTATATGGGAGTGAAAACAGAGTTTTTCTACTCTCTTCCTGTAATAAGGGTTTACTGAAAAAGTCGGAAACGTGCCGATCCTCCGTCGCCCTCCGGGCTATGCCCCCCCCCTACCGCGAGAATCGCGGCTATAAATCCATCGCAGAGGGATTTAAGCGCTTGTCAATTATTCAGCGAGGCCGAAGCAATCAAAAACAAGAGACCTCCGTTTCCGCTTTTGCCTGCAAAAGCGGAAACCTTCGTGGGCTTCGCGCTCTCCGTGGTGGGATGAATCTCAATACAACTATTAACCTGTCCCTAATTTTTTTGACCACGAAGTGGGGCG
>WFSE01000143.1 GCA_015486135.1 Lentisphaeria bacterium | reverse complement strand
TCCAAACAATACGGGGAAAAATGCTTGAGGAGTCTTATTTTGAAACATTTGAATTCGGAAAATTCGGATTTATCCTGCTTCGCAGTTGCGTCGCATTGCTCGGCTAGGTTTCGGATTTCGGGTTTAGGGTTTCGGATTTGTTATCTCTGCGTTCTCTGCGTCTCCGCAAGGCAACTATTGACGTGTTCATTTGCCCGCCTCCATTTTCGAACGGTTATACTACAGGACCCGCTGAATGATGGGCGAGAAATTCTATTTTCAAATCGCCAGGACTTCTTTCTCGAAGGGCACTTTACTGACAATCAATTCCTTGAGAGAAAGTTTTTTTGAGGCATTGTCAATATCAAGCCCGACAATATTGCCATTTGCATCATAATCTATCAAAATGCCAGGTGAAACTTCCTTTGTTTGCGCACTGGATTCATTGGATAAATCTATATACAACGAATCCGTCTCAGGGTAATAATTCAGTTTCATGGCTCAAACCTCCTGTCAGGGAACATGTTAAGTATATATTCGCTGGCCAATATTGCAAATGTGTTGCACAGCGTTGAGCTTATTCGCCAGTCTATTTCTGCGCACATTCGGAGGCATCTCTTAAAGACTTATTTTCACCACAGATGGCACGAGCCTTATCCTTTCGAGCTTCGCTCCCCGTGGGCTTTGCGGAAGGACAGGCCCATTGATGGGTTTTTCCATCTCCGCGGACGGAGCTGGAAAGGGCTTGTACGGAAGAATCCACAGTTAACCTGTCCCTAAGCACACTGCTCACCGATTACCGATTCACACAGACTTACCCTCTTTCTCCGCGTTCTCCGCGTCTTTGCGAGGCGATCTTCGGACTCACCCTCCTCCGCTCGAAGAGCTATGGAGGGCAGGCGGACTCACAGACTCACAGACTCACAGACTTCTTCTTTGCGATTTCTGCCTCTCCGCGAGGCAAAATCTTCTGGACTCATCCCCCTTCGCCAAGGCTTCGGAGGACAGGCGGATTCACGGAATCACAGACTCACAGAATCACGGATTCACGGATTCACGGAATCACGGATATTTCGTGGGATAGCGCGTCCGCGGGTATCGGCTTCACTTTGTCCCTATTTTTGCTCCATTCCAAACTGATAGTCGCCTTCGGGGAAGGCCGTAGCCAAGTCAAAGTAAACGGGTGTTTGCCGGGGGCGAGAATGATCCGCCCCTTCTTCGCCGTGCCGGACTTGTAGTGGTAGTCAGCGTCAATCACCAACGCTTTGTGAATCCGGAGCGACGCCTTGCCGTCGGCCGTCAGCTGGAAGTTATATACTCCTCCCTCTCTCACATCCAAAAAGCCTTGGAATTTAACCACGCTCCCCGCGTCCTCCACTGGAGCGACCGTGGTGGCGACGCCGGTTTTCTCCGGAGTCATATCGGCCGTTTCGGGGACCCACGGGTAATCGCCGGTGTAAACGGAATAAGCTATTCCCGGTTCGGTTTTCCCGATATTCTCCACTGGCGGCACCGGTTCTTTATCGTAGGGGCGTCCCGCGTGCTTGTCAGGCATGCGGACCTGTAGAACACGCGCCTTCATCCGCTTCTGGAGCTCGGCCATTTCCGGAGAACGCGCCAGGTTGTTCTTTTCCTGCGGATCCTTGCTGATATTATAGATTTCAAAATCGTCGTCGGGCGATTTTATATTGTACCGTAATCCCACATAATCACCGAAACGAATCATCTGCATTTGACCGCGTTGACGTCCTCTGTGCGCCGGCACGAAATCCTGGTAATTCGGAGTCTTTCCGCCAACCGAATATTCCACATAGACTGTTGAAGGACGTTGTTTGCCCTTACCGGTCAGGACGGGAAGAAGGGATACGCCGTCCGTGACAGCCGGCGCCGGCTTTCCCGCTATTTCCGAAAATGTGGGGAGCCAGTCATACAGCATCGACGGAGTTCCTATCACCGTTCCTGGCTTGACATATCCGGGCCAGCGCGCGAGAACCGGCATTCTAACTCCGCCTTCCAGACAATCGCGCTTGATCCCGTCGAACTGGGCGAAACTGCGGAAAAACTCAGGCGAATAATTGCTGGGCTTGAACTTCTTACCTGGCAGATAGGATTCACAGGACGGACCGTTGTCGGATGAAAATACGATCAGGGTTTTGTCATCGATTTTCAGATCCTTTAACAGCTGTATTATGTCTCCAATGGCGGTGTCGATACGGCGCACGGAAGTCGCGTAACGCTGATAGACCTTCGGCCACGGGACTTCAGGCGTGCTCGGGTTTTTGTCATTGTCCCAAGTGGCGTTCGCATAGTCAGGATGTGTCCAGCCGTCCACCTCGCCCGTGGCCGTGTTCAGCCAATGCCCCGGCTCGCCCAGCCACTGAATCCCGCCGTTCAGACCAGCGCCCTTCGGGTAGGGACAGGGCGGAAGTTCCAGGACGGCATGGGGGGTGTCGTAGGCGAGATAAATGAAAAACGGCTGCTTGGGATTCTTCTTCACGTGTTCCGTTATCCAATGCTTCGCTCCAGCGGTCCATAGGTCGGCGGTATAACATTTGTCAAGCTTATCGCAAATGTTTGTTTTATTGAGCCATACCTGGGTTTTATGCCTGTAAACGCCTTCTTTCGGATAGTGCTCATGGCCGTCGCAATGCCGCATATACCCTAGAAAATAGTCGAATCCGCGATTACACGGCTGCGCCGTCCAACCCCACTCGTCCTTTATCGTCAGGATATCCGGAGAATTGGACGGATCGTATTTCCTTTTCTTCCCTCTTGTCTTTCCCTGCAATCCCCATTTCCCGAAAGCCGCCGTGGCGTAACCCTGCGCTTTCAACACGGACGCTATCGTGTAGTTGTCGCCCAAGGCTTTGTCAAACTGGTTGTTGCGCACGCTGGTATGCCCCTGGCTACGTCCTGAAAGCAGAGATGCCCGCGAGGGCGCGCAGACCGGAGCGCCGCAGTACTGGTCGGTGAATCTAGCGCCCTCTTTGGACAATTTGTCAATATTCGGCGTGTACTGCCAAGGTTTGCTTTTATCGGCCGCCGCCGCGCGCTGATTCTGGAAAAACACCCCAAGATCCCCGACCCCCATGTCGTCAACCAGCACGAAAATTATATTCGACCGAGCCCCAACCGCTTCCTTCGACGCCGCTTGCGCGCCTTGGGCCGCCAAGGCAATTACCCCACCCGCGAGTGCCGCTCCGCTTATTTTCATGATATCGACCCTCTCTTTGCCCTAAAGTAGGGCCTGCTGAATAATTGGCAAGCGATTCAAAATCCGAAGATTCCCTCGCAAAGACGCGAAGAACGCGGAGGGGGAGTTTTTTACCATGTAGGTATTGTAGGAACTGTAGGCTGGCTAATGCCAGATGTCTCTCCTTTTGTCCCTCGCTAAGACGCAAAGCATGCAAAGGAAATCCCATTCGTGGTATTCAATAAACCCTAGTTCGTTCTTTGCGCGCGCAAAGAACGAACTATTCGTGAAGATTCGTGACAATTCGTGGCTAAATTTTTTCTTCTCTCTCTGCGTTCTCTGCCTCTCTGCGAGGCAAATGGGAATCTAGGGACAGGCAAATAGTGGCTTTTGCTCATTTAACTTTTGTTTGTTTGCTTATGTTGTAAACGACCTCGCCGATTATCGGATATCCGTCGCTAAAATCCTTTGGCACGATTATGGGGTCATATTTCGGATTGTCGGAACTGAAAATCCAGTTATCCGCATCCTCGCTTATCCGTTTCACCGCGCAATCGCCATCGACAAGCCCCGTAACACCCGGACTCATTACAACCACGGTGGAGTTATATGGCCGACGATGGTATTCGCAAACGACATAGTCGAATTTGTCGATAGTCGGCTCCATGGAGTCTCCGACGACTTGGACGACGAACCTTTTTGGTTTGCACTCTTTGGGGTCTACCTCGATCCAAGGGGCTTCCGACGACTCGGCGTCCAAGTCCTCTATGGCGAATCCGGCGGTCAAATCCGTGCTGGCGGTCAGCTTCCCCACAAATGGGAGGTAACACTCATACGCCTTGTTTTTAATTTCTCCAAATTCCAACAATTGGAATCCCGAACCTTCATCCAAAGAGGAATCTTCGACTAATTCCGCGGCACTACTCCGAGACTTGCCGCATACCATTTCCGAGTCCGGATAAAATGGCAATTCGATCGTCGGAATGTCTGTCTCGAAATCGGAGGCAGCCCGCTTTCTAGACATGTGGACGTTTATACGGCGTTTGTTGTCTGTATCGCCGTAGGCCGAGGGAGTATGCCGGCAAGAGCGATTATGCGATTTTCCGTCACTTGCAATTACGTCAGGCTCCCAACGCCCGACCCCGCGCTGGATAGCCGTCGTCTCGATTGCCTCTGAAAACGTGGCAAAGAGTCGATTTTCCCAATTCGCATCTGTAAATTTTTCCGTACCTGTGAATTTAGCCGCTTCATAAGCGAATCGTGACGGAAATTCCGCATGTATAGCTTTCCAATAGTAAATGATGCAGTCTTTTCTCTTTTTAACGGTATCAAACGTAGGCAATCTGTCACTTTTACTACCATTGACTTGCGGGTCGGCAGGTAACAAATTCCATAAATCGTTATTTTTCCATAGTGAAAATGGAATCGCATGATCCAATTCGTATTTATTGAGCAGAGGCCTCCCGCTCCATACACACTCTTTAGAGCCAAGAGAATCGTAAAAGGATTTTGCGGCAGATACATCGCGTTCCTGAATCGGAGTTGTCAGTAGGCAATCAATCACTTGACTCGCTTTGATTTCATTTTTATTGATCCTGGCTGTCAATTCAGCCCACCGAAGAATAGTGGCATCTTGAATCCATGTTCCCATCAAACATAGTTCTTGCCATATTTCAGCGGGAATTACAACATGTTGGTTTTGCTTGTTATAGCCAAGTATGGAAAAATCCTCCCCGCCGCCAGCATAGCGGACTGGTTGCCCCCAAATAGTCCGCCTCAGGCTTGAAACTAAATTTTTCACTATCTTTTGGGCTTCCTTGGGAATCAAACCGTTTCTGAATTGCAATGTAAACGCAGACAAGCCTCCTCTGGAGCGGTAGAAATCAATTAAAGCTTCAAGGGGTTTACGGAAAGCTACGGGACGCCCGGTTGTTTGCTTGATTCCCGCTTCCAATACAGGCCAATAGTATTCTATCCAATTTTCCGCAAGTAATCGAGTGGATATTTCCACGGTGTTGTATCGTGTCCAAATAGCCGCTTTGTAGTTGGTTGTCGCAATATTTGCCAAGGCTCTAAACAATGCGAGTTTATATGTTGCCACTTTCACATCTTTGCTCAATATTGATTCGATAGTATCAATCGGTCGTTCGCCTGTCGCACTCTCCAATTCGAAGAGCATGGTTGCCCATTTGCGGTGTGCGCGGTTGAGTGAGTCGTCGGATATCCAGCGGTTGAGGAGGCGGAAGCCCAAACGTTCGAGCATGAGTTTGAGTTCCTCGGGGAGGATGCCGCTGAAGAGTCGTCCGCGGGAATCGCGGTTGGGTGTTGGGGGGCAGTGGTGGGTTTTGGGTGATGAGTTTTGAGTGCTGGGGACTGGTTGCGGGATGGAGAGGAGGAGGCGTCCGTGCTCTTTGAGTATCCTGCGGACCGCGAAAACCGCGTCGAAAAGCTCCTCCTTAGGTAGATGCATGAGGACCGCGGAGCATAAAACGCCGTCGTAGGAGTCGTCCGCGATTTCCGCAAGCTCCGGAAGTGAATCGACAAAGACCCGGGCGTCGCCGCAGTTTAGGGAGGCTGTCGCGATTTCCGCGAGCTCGGGGCAGGCGTCGACGCCATCCGCGCTGAATCCCATGTCGTGGAGGACGCGTAAATCGCGTCCGGAACCGCAACCGATGTCGAGAATACGGGGATTTGTGAAGGAGGGGTCAGTCTTGCACTTTGACTTTCCTGACGGAGAAGTCAGAAGTGCTAATCCCGACCCCGTTCCGAAGGCCTCCGCGAAATACGCGGAGATTCCGCCGTCGCAGGAATCGTAGCGGGCCGCGAACTCCGCGGCGTTCTCGCTGTAGATTTTCAGTGTCCTGTCGTCCATGCAAGCAAGCCTATTTTAACCACGAATTCACACTAATATACACTAATTATCCTTTGCGGTCCCCGCAAAAGGATAAGCTATACGGGAATAAGAGTTTTTTTAGCCACGAATCTTCACGAATTTTTCCCTCTCTGCGGGCTCTGCCTCTCTGCGAGGCAATTTCTTTTCCTATCCCTCGCGAAGGCGCGCAGTGTGCGGAGAGGGAACATGCCGCTTCCGCGGAGTGGAAGTGGTATCTTCGTGGCCTCTGTGAGCTCTGTGGTGAGAGAAATCTTGAAATACTTTCCCCGTCTGGCGCATTGGCCTTGCGCTACGGCCAGTTTCCGCGTGTGTTCGGAGGCATCTTTTAAAGACTTTTTTTACCACCGAGAGCACGAAGCTCACGAAGCTTTTCCATCTCCGCCGGAGATGAAAAAGGTTTGTGGGGAAGGAAAACCAATCCCATCTTTCACATTCGTGTCCAACCCTCTTCCTAGCTACAAACCCTACACTGCCTATATGGTAGGGCCCGCTGAATAATTGGCAAGCGCACGAATATGTGTCGCACCTTCAGCGCTTGAATACCGGGGGGGCTCCAGCTCCCAGGGTTCACCCTGGGCTCTGTTATTACAGGCTTTCAGCCCTCCGGATTCCGGGGAATTATGGGAGTTATGGGAAGAAATGGGATTGCGCTTTTCGTGTTTTTCGTGGACAAACCTCTTCCCTCTCTGCGGCCTCTGCTTCTCTGCGAGGCAAAAATATTCGTGGTTACTCTCTTCCCCCCCTCTTCCCTTCAGCCATGAATTTTCCCGATCATATATAACGGGAGGGAAATTAGATCGTACTCTATTTCAATCGAACCTTTCGGAGTGGGGATTTTCGTCGCGACCCGGTGGGAAGTAGGCGGCGACAGATCAAACCTCACCGCGCGGGGCGTTTTTTTTTCGCAAACGAATCTATGAAGGGATTTCAGCGTTCCCCAGGCTCCGGCTTTGACCTCCACAGGGAGAATCTCTCCATCGCGTTGAATGACAAAATCGACCTCCGCGTTGCTAGACCGCCCCTCCCTGAGCCAATAGTGCAATTTGGGTTGTTCATTTCTCGGCATAGCCGCCAACAGGTTTTGAGCGACGAATTGCTCCGCTATTGCGCCTTTGTTGACAAAGTCGGCCCGCCCGAAGTCCTCAACGGACATCGCCGAATTTCTTGTCAGTCGATTGCTCAATCCCACGTCAAGAAAAAAGAGTTTGTAGACTTTTTCGCTCTCGGTAGCGCCGAGGGGAAGCCCCGATGCCGAGGTGTGGCGCACCTGGAAAACGACTTGCGCCTTGGAAAGCAACGCGACCGCGTGTTTCACGTCCCGCGCGGTGGAATCAGCGTCGATATTGCTATATTTCGCCTTCCTTCCGGGATTGCCTCCAACATAATTAAAAACCTTATGAAGAATTTGCAGCGATTTGCCTCTAGCGTATTTCGCGAAATCGTCGAGGTAAGTTTCAAGAATGGAAGAATGAGTGGCGGAAACGTCGTCCCAGTCGGCGCCATCGACAAACAGTTGCACGGCCTCGGGCATTCCCCCCACCTGAAAATAGTTTTTCAGTCGCATCAACAATTTTTCATGCGCTGTAGCCGGAAAAGCGCGACCAATCCCGTAGTTGTCTACGCACTCCAAAAGCTGTTCGTCATGAGTGGCTTTTAGAAACTCGGGAAAAGTCATTGGATTGACAAAAAGATATTCCACCCTGCCGACGGGCATTGAAAACGAATGCTCCGAGAGGGTGAATTCAAGCAACGACCCGGCCGAAAGAAGCTTTAGCTCCGGATAATCCTCTTGGAAATAACGCAAAGCCGGAATAGCCTCGGGGATGGCCTGTATCTCGTCCAAAAAAACAACGCTTCCGCTGTTCCGTATTCCGCGTTTTCCGCAAATCAGCTCGAACTCGTCCAGTAAAACATCGATCTCAAATCGCTTGAACAAGTCAACAAGACGGAGATTACGCTCAAGATTTATCTCGAAAAGCTCAAGTCGCCGCGCCGAGCAAAATTTCCTAACCAGCGTCGACTTGCCCACTTGGCGCGCGCCTCGTATAACAAGAGGCTTCCGCTTCGTTTTGGAAAGCCACCTTTCAAGAACTTGTTCGCATTCCCTATCAAGCATCTCGCACTTCCCTAGTCGATTTTTCAGCAAACTCTAGTCAATTTAGCCGATTAACCACGGATGTCAATAGAAAATGCTCAAAACAAGGGGGTAAAAAGAACATTCTCTGTCGTTTTTAGCGGCATGTTTTCGACAAAGCCTTTCGCTAATTTTTCTACCATGTAGGAATTGTAGGGCCTGTAGGCTCTACCACCCTGCGAGGCAAATTCTTTTTTCCCCCTCGCGAAGGCGCGAAGAACGCAGAGAAAGAAGGGAAAATCCTAAATTCGAAATGAGAAATCCGAAACAAATCCGAATTTTCCGAATTCAAATGTTTCAAAATAAGACTCCTCAAGCATTTTTCCCCCGTATTGTTTTGGATTTGAGTCGTTCGAATTTTGAATTTGTTTAGAATTTAGGATTTCTTATTTCGAGCTTCCGAGCATTTTCGAATAGACTCTCCGTGTCTCTAGCGAAGCGGGTGGTGAGAAAAATCTTGCTAGAGATTTTGGGAGGTATGAGAATTATGGGAGGTATGGGAATACGCTGTCCCCCCGTCCAACTGTCCTCATCCGCCTTCAGTAAACTTTCCGCCTTCAGCAACTTACGGCGTGACAAGCGGACTTACCATACCATGCCGATTCCGCGGAGCGGAAGCGGTATGTTCTTTCTCTGCGTTCTCCGCGTCTTCGCGAGGCAATCTCCGGACTCACCCTCCTCCGCCAAGGCTTCGGAGGGCAGGCGGAATCACCCTCCTCCGCCAAGGCTTCGGAGGGCAGGCGGAATCACGGAATCACAGAATCACCGGCCGGCGAGGAGGAGGACACCGACGAGGAACAGGACAAGATCGGCGGCGGCGCCATAGGCGTCGACGAACTCGCTGGACGCTCCGCCGAAGGAGCGCGTCGTTTTCCGGGCCAGTTCCACCAATCCCCAGGCGGCGAGAAGCGCCAGAAGCGCGGCGGGAAGATAACGGAATCCCGCCAGCAACGCCACGACAGCCGCCATGCCCCATGTCCATTTAGCTGCGATCGAGGCATCCTCCACGGGGAGGATTCCCGATGCGTCATCGTTACCGGCGGCCAATCTGGAGCGCACTAGGTAGCCGAGGGCGAGCGCCAGGACCAGCCAGGAGCTCCGGGCGTTGTAGGCCAACGCGCCCACGCATGCGGCCTTCAGGAAGAAAAGGACCATGAACAATGTTGATTCGGAGGAAGCGCCGCCGGTGGTGTCGTCGACGCTGATCCCGCGGTTTTCCAGAAGCGAACGCGTAAGTCGCGCCAATCCCGAGACGTTGCCACCGGCGTAGAGGAATTCCCACGCCGCGGTAATCACGACTCCGGCCGCGATAGACGCGAACAAGCGTTCCGCGAACAAGGACGCGAATAGCCAGACCACCATAGCGCCAAGCATTCCGAGGACACCGCCGACCAAGGGGAAACACGCCAGGATAAGCTCGTCGGTGGAGTCGTCGTCCTCGTTTCCGAACGGGGCTTGGACATTGGAGAGCATGTTCCACGCCTCGGCAAAGGAGGAGAGCCAGAGTTTGACATTGGTTGGGATCATGTCTTTTCAGCCTCCATTTCCGAGGAATCGCCGACATGGCCGTCCCGGACATCCACCGAGGGCATACCGGTGACCGCACTGAGAATCTCGCTACCGACGGGAGGGCATCCCGGAATAAATATACCCTTGTTGCGCAATTCGCGTTTGACGCAATTGCCGACGCATATCGCGCCCGGCGGGATGTCGTCGTGGCCAGCGCCAATCGCGAAAGTCGCGTCGCCTGGCAGATAATCCAGCAAGACGTCTTTGTAGCGGCGCAGAAAGAGGGTCAGTGTCGATTGGCACGCGCTGCACGAGTTCACATCAAGGATGTTGACATCGGGGAACTCTATTTTCAGGTCGTTGGGGGGCGGTGCGAAATCCCGGGCCATCGACATCCAGTCGGCCGGCGACACGTCCAGTTGGTCCGTGTCCAACACGCCGAATCCCCGTTCCGCCGCCAGTTTGAGATGCGGCACGTCCTCCGGGCATATTCCCATGAGGCGGCACGCCACGGCGTCCGCGGCGAACGCGTCGGCTCCGGCGAGAACGATACCGAGCTTCTTGGCCGTTCCGGCGCTGGGCCCTAGGCCTTCCATGCCGACCGTACCATCGATGATCGAGAAATGTGGCCGCAAGACCTCGCTCATGTCGCATATCGCCATGTCCAGCGGTTTGCCGTCGTAGCTATCGAGTTGTGGAAGCATATGGAGCAGCACCTTGCTACGCCGCCAGAGGCAGCCCTTCATATTTTTGACGGCCAATGTGACGACGGTGTGCATGTGGGTTTTCATCACCGGGATCGACACGATAATATCGAACTCCGCCACTTCCGGACAGAGTTTGAGCGACTGTATCGCCACGCCATCCGGCAGGGCTATAAGGAGCGGCTTGCGGACGTCCATGTCTATCAAGGGGCAATGCCGCTCCCGCGCGACCGCCGCGATTCCCGTTTCCTCCAGCGCCTCGAGCGCCTTCACGCCGGATATCGGGCTTTCCCCGACGGCCACGTCGGCGCCGGCCTCCCTGAACGCGTCTATGGCCGCGGCGACCACTTCCGGATGGGTGCATATCCCGGATTCCCTGGCGGCTATCCTGCCGGCGTTCGGTTTCAGCAGCACCCGCTTCCCCTTGGCGGGCGAGAGGTCGAAGCCCTCGAGGGCCGCCATTGTGTTCGCATAGGGACCTTTCCCCCCGGCGACATGGACCTTGGACGCTTCTCCGCTGGCGAACGGACTTGATGTCAATCGAAAATTCTCCATAACGAGGAAAAACTTAACTGCCATAGTGCGTTATTCAATGCGTGGCCCGCTCCGGCTTCAGCTTGACAAAACGCGGCGTCAACCTATCTTCCATTCTTCCCCGGGGCGTATTCGCCCCAGGGCGGCAATCAACAATTGTGTAAGGAGATATTTTCATGTACAACGCCTCGGATTTGAGAAAAGGGCTCAAGATCGAACTTGACGGCGAGCCGTGGGCGGTCACCGATTTCGACTTCTGCAAACCGGGAAAGGGCCAGGCGCTCTACCGCTGCAAGCTGAAGAATATGATTACCGGGAACACGATGGACAAAACGTTCCGGGTGGCGGAGAAGATAGGAAAGCCGGACTTGGGAGAGCGGGAGGTATTCTACTCCTACCAGGACGGGGAGCAGTATGTCTTCAGCGACGCCGAGACCTACGAGGAATACAGGCTGGACGCCAAGGTTCTGGGCAAACAGGTGAATTTCCTCATGGAGGATTCCGAATGCAAAATCCTTTTTTTCAATAACCGGCCGATAGAAATAACATTGCCCACGTTCATCGAGAAGGAGATAGTGGAGACCGAGCCGGGCGCTAGGGGCGACACCGCCACGAATGTAACTAAACCGGCGAAGATAGACAATGGCTACCAGATCGATGTGCCGATCTTCGTCAACCAAGGCGATGTCGTGAAAATCGACACCCGCACCGGGGCCTACGTCGAACGCGTGAACAAGAGTCGGTAGGTCCGTGAGGCCGTGAATCCGTGAAGCCGTAAATCGGCGTGTAGGGAACAGGCTAGACCGTTCCGTGGAAGGAAAGGGAGAACCACGGATAAACACGGATGGTTTTCGCCTCGCGAAGACGCAGAGGGCGCAGAGAAAGAAGGGAAGATAGAACCACTAATGGACACTAATGAACACTAATAGTTCGTTCTTTGCGCGCAAAGAACAAACTAGGGTTTATTGAATAATACACGAATGAGACTCCCTTTACATTCTTCGCGCCTTTGCGAGGAATATAAAAAGATTTTGCCCCGCAGAGGGGGTGAATAGGATAATTAGTGCGGATTCGTGAAGATTAGTGGCTAAAAATAGTCTTGACTACGAATAGTTTTGCCTCGCAGAGACGCAGAGAACGCAGAGAGGGAAGATACCGCTTCCGCATGCGGAAGCGGTATGCTATAGTGAAGAGGGGAGTCGGGTTTGCTGAAAAAGTCGGAAACGTGCCGATCCTCCATCGCCCTCGGGCTATGGAGGACTTGTGATTAGGCGACAAGCCGCCGGTGTATAGGCATACTCCTAGGTGAAGGCAACGTGATCAGCGGTGCGTTCCCGGCTTTCGCGGAATTGGCAAGTGCTTCAGATTTAGTAGAAGATATTGGTCGGCTCCAAGGATTTTGGGAGGATTGCTACCAAAACCTTGGAGATGGCATCATTGAAAACAGGCTTAACTCAAGAAAATTAAGCACTTGACAGTTATTCAGTGAGCCCGAAGTAGGGACGGGAGATTATGCAAAGCGTTTTTTCAATATATGCGGTGGCTTGTTTGGCGGGGTATCTTTGCGGCGCCACGCCGTGGGCGTTCATTATCGGCAAGATGAACGGGCTCGACATTCGCAAGCACGGCAGCGGGAATCCAGGCGCAACAAACGTGACGAGGGTCTTGGGGAAGAAGTGGGGGGTGCTTTGCTTCTTCATGGATTTTCTCAAGGGACTAGTGCCCGTCGCGGGAACGGCATGGCTGGTGTCCGACTATCCTCCGGTCGCGGTTTGCGCGGGCGCCGCCGCCGTCGTGGGGCACATGTGGCCGGTGTTCCTTAAGTTCAAAGGAGGGAAAGGGGTATCCACTACGGCGGGGGCATTGGCGGCACTAGCGCCGTTGTCGCTAGTGGCGGCGGGCGCGGTATGGGCGGTGGTGTTCTTCGCGTTCCGCTACGTTTCCCTAGCCAGCATACTGGCGGCTATCGTCCTGCCGGTATCGGCGTTCGCATTCGACGCTTCCGGTATTTACACGCTCCATCCCGCGACGTTGGCGACGCTAACCGCCATTTCCGCGCTTTCAATCCTGAAACACGCGGGTAATATTAAGCGTCTCCTAAACGGGACAGAGAACCGGTTCGGGGGAAGTAAAAACGGGAAAAGCGAATGAATGCTGTTGTGCTTAGCGACGGAGCTTGGGGGACGGCGTTGGCCGTTACGCTTGTTGGGAACGGGCATCGGGTCCGGCAGTGGGGGCCTTTCCCGGATTATATCAGCGAAATGCGCGGGACCCGCCGCAACACGAGATTTCTTCCCGGGGTGGAACTGCCTCCGGAGTTGGAACTCACCGGGGACATGGAAGAGGCGCTCGACGGCGCCGAACTGGTTGTTTTGGCTTCACCATCCCAGTACGCCCGTAGCGTTCTCGCAACATTCGCGCAATTCCACGACCCGCGGCGGTATACCCTTGTGAACGTCGCAAAAGGGATCGAGACCTCCTCCCTGAAACGGATGAGCGAGCTTTGCGCGGAGATTCTGGGGAACGACTTGAACTACTCCGTCCTATCCGGCCCAAGCCACGCCGAGGAAGTCGTGAAAAAAGCGCCCACGGCGGTGGTGGTGGGCTCCAGCTCCGCGGAAATCGCGGAAACCGTGCGCGACGCGTTTATGAACGAATCGTTCCGGGTTTACACCTCCGACGACGTGGTGGGGATAGAGCTTGGCGGGGCGTTGAAAAACGTTTTCGCGATTGCCGCGGGCGTGATAGACGGGATGAAATTGGGCGCGAATCCGAAGGCGGCGTTGATGACCCGCGGAATCGCGGAGATGGGCAGGCTTGGTATCGCTCTCGGGGGGCGACAGGAGACTTTCTCCGGCCTCAGCGGAATCGGGGACATGATTGTCACTTGCTGCAGCGGACACAGCCGCAACCGCGCCGTCGGGGAGCGTTTGGGGCGGGGCGAGCGGATAGACGATATCATCGAGAGCATGGGGATGGTGGTAGCGGAGGGTGTCGCCACCGCTGCCAGCGCCAAGGAACTCGCCGACGCAAATGGTGTCGACACCCCCATTATCAATGAGGTCTACGCCGCCGTCCACGAGGGTAAAGATCCCAGGAAGGGGGTCCGCGACCTGATGATGAGAAAAGCTAAGCGCGAAACGGATTGAGCCGTCGGAAATCGACTACCCAAACAAAAGGAGTGTCCATGAAAAGTCGAACGGAAAACACAACGATGTATCGCTTAGACTTGGCGGTGGTGGTGGCAATCGTTTTCGCTATGGCCTCGTGCGTGTCGCTAAAACCGAAACCCAAACCCCAGCCATTGTCGAAAACGGAACTGCGTATTCTTAAAAAAATGGGGGGACGCGTATTAAAGGACGGCAACATAGCGATTGGCAAGATCAAGATCGACCGGGTTGAAAAAGAGGTTATATTCGATGCGACGGTTAGCGTGGTGGACACCCCGATAGAGGTGTTGATAGCCACGCCGCGCGGAAGGACCTACGAGAGCTTCCTGTCGGCCGATGTCGACCCCATGAACCTTCAATTGGCGCTTGTCCTGACGGGTGCGGTCAACGGTGCGAGAAAACCGCCGGCGGAAGGCGACAAGGGCCCTAAAATGGGTGATGTCTTCGATGTCGATGTGATCGCCAAAGGAGAAAGGAAGCCCATAGAAGCATATTTGGTCGATAGCAAAAATGGCAAGCCAATCCCAAGGGAGGGTTGGGTGTTTGTCGGTTCGAAATACAACTACGGGGGCAAATGCTTGGCGCGTGACCAAGGAAACGTCATCCTGTCGTGGAGTTTCGGCAACACCATTCTGGATAATCCGTCCGACAATGGCGACACCGACGACAACATCAATGTCCGTGGCGATTTGAAAAACCTCAAAGTTGGCGACCAAGTTACTATCGTATTACGGAAACGTCCGGAAAAATCAAAAAATCGTTGATCAGATCCTGTTAGAGGAATGTAGGCCCCCCATAGACTAGACAAGAGACAAGGGACAGGTTAATTATGTTTAATATGGGCGAAGAGCGGCAATGAGGGCTTTATTTGCGGGTAGATGCGTAAAGGCGGTGCTTTGAATGCCATGAGGAGGCTTTCGAAACTTGCGCTTGCTGAAAAACTCGGAAACGTGCCGAACCGCTGTCGCCACCTGGTGGCTTCCGCCTTCAGGAACCTTATGGCGGGACAAGCCAGCAGGGCATTGCGGAAGGACACTCCGAGGCGAAATTAACACCGCCAATGGCCCGTTCTCGACTTTTTCAGTAAACCCTAACTCAATAATCCTCAAACACTTGCCAATTTATTCCGTGAGCCCTACTTCCGTTTTAAGCTTGCTACTGGCGAGAAATTCCAGGACCTCCCTGGGAGAGCCATGGAACACAACCGCGTCCTTCCTGGCGTTTATCTGGTGGTCGTACATAGGGTCGTAATAGTTTTCCAATAGGAAAGCTATCCATTTTTTATGGTTGTCGACACCTAATCCTCCACGCTGGCTCTCCATGGCCAACAGGAAGAGCCTCCGCACCTCCTCGTGTCTCGCCCCCCCTAGGCGTTTTCTAACTCCGTCCAACGCCATAAGTATTCTTTTCTCCCACTCGCCCAAAGGGTCGCCAAGCCCGCGTTCACTCAAGCGCCGCTGGTCGTCAAGGACGTATTCCTCCAGAATGTTGTCCACTCGTTCGTCGAGCGGGGTTTCCACCACCACCAACGGGGATTTTCGCATCAGGGAAAACAACGGTGGGGGGAGGATGCGTCGTCCGATATTGCGGCTTTCGTCTTCCAATACCACCATTCGGGATCCCTTGGCGTGGAGTTGCACGAGTTGGAAGACCAGTGCGTTTTCGAACGTGGCCTGCGATGGTTGCGGATCTACTTCTTTACCAAAAGACGAGCCACGATGTCTGGCTAAAGACTCCAGGTCGACCGCGTTGGAGACGCGTCCAAGGATTCTTGTTTTTCCCGACCCTGTTCTTCCCGCTAGGAGAATCGGATCAAAGCGCGACGGGAACGCCTCCAACTCCTCGAGAAGATAGTTTCTGAACGCCTTGTAGCCCCCTTCCAGGCGTCGCAGTGGCGACCCCCCGGCCTCGATTATCCAGTTTCTAGCTATTTGGGATCGCATCCCCCCCCTGAAGCAATACACGGCGCAGCCGGGATGCTCCTCGATAAATCGTAACCAAGCGGCCACGCGCGCCGCTTTCACCGCGCCGGAAACCAGCGAGTGCCCCAGTTCCACAGCGGCGTCGCTTCCGGACTCGGCGTAGCGGGTTCCCACTAGATGGCGCTCTTTGTCGTCCATCAACGGTAGATTCGTCGAGGTCGGGAACGCGCCTTCCGCGAATTCGCAAGGCGCCCTAACGTCGATCAAGGGAATGTTCTCGACAATTAAATGCCGGAAATCGGCGACCGTATCCATTCGATGTCCCTCCAAGCGGGGGAGCAATAGAGCATCGCCACGCATGTTTTCCACGCCCGCGAAACCCTAATTAGGGATAAATCGATACTGTCGATAAATATCGAATTTTCACTCTCGCAAAGACGCGGAGGCCACCCTTCGATTAACTCAGGGCATAGCAAAGAGGGAAGAAGGTTAGTCCTTCCGTTCGCTTTGCGAACCCTTTCCGCCTTAAGCTTACGGCGTGATAAAACGGCGCGACAAGCCGGGCTTTGCGTAAGGATAGGCCCTTGGATACCGCTTCCGCAAGCGGAAACGCCATGTTGTGGGGGAAGAGAGAAACTCCGCGTTCTTCGCGCCTTCGCGAGGAGCAAAAGAGAGATTGCCTTGCGAATTTCACGGGAATACAAAATTAAAGGCGGCGTAGGACCGCCCTTTGATTAACGCACTTCGACAAGCTCGGTACAGGCAGGACAGGACGGAAAGGGACGCAAGACCCAGGACAGGGGGGACGGTGGGACGGAAGGAGCGGCATGTTGCTGGTTTTTTTCAGCGGGCGCGAGGCAGGCCAGCTATTGAAAAAAGAGTCCGTCGCGTATAGAGTCGGGGATGGCGCCGCCTTCTTCCATACTTGAAGTGGAGCGGAAGCCCGAGGAGGATGTTGGAATGGGCGAGCTGTTTGGCACTGACGGAATACGGGGAAAGGCGAATACCCCCCCCATAACCCCCGAGGTGGCGGTACGGCTGGGGAAAGCTCTGGCCAGGGCCTTTGACGCCAAGGGGCATGGTTCGGTGCGGGCCGTTCTAGGCAAAGACACTAGACTTTCCGGTTATATGATTGAAACCGCGTTGACCAGCGGGCTTGTTAGCATGGGTATGGATGTTCTGGAAAGTGGTCCTATCCCGACACCGGCAATTGCGCATCTCACGAAATCCATGAACGCCTCCTGCGGAATAATGATCACCGCGTCGCACAATCCTTCCGATGACAATGGGATAAAAATTTTCGACCATGACGGGTTCAAACTTTCCGACGAGATCGAGGTGGCTATAGAATGCGACGTTCTAGGAGGAGACATCGACAGCACCCACATCGGGACCGCGCTTTTGGGTAAGGCGTATCGCGTTGACGACGCGGCCGGGCGTTACATCGAATTCGCCAAGGCGTCGGTTGGCAACCGTAGTTTGGACAATGTGAAAATAGTTTTGGATTGCGCGAATGGAGCCGGATACAAGATCGCCCCGTTGATCTTCCGCGAGCTCGGCGCGGAGGTCCTGGAAATCGGCGTCGAACCAAATGGACATAACATCAACCTCGACTGCGGCGCTACGAGCACGGAAAAGATGGGGGAGCTTGTGGTCGAGAAAGGCGCCGATGTCGGAATAGCGTTGGACGGAGACGCCGACAGGGTCATTTTCCGCGAAGCGTCGGGGCGGTTGGTAGATGGCGACAAGATTATCGCGGCTTGCGCGCTGGACTACAAGCGATGCGGACGGTTAGCCAACGAGACAGTAGCCGTTACGACGATGACGAACTCCGCTTTCCACAAGGCGATGCGCGCGGCTGGCGTGAATGTGTTGGTGACGGATGTCGGCGATAGGAACGTAATAGAAGCCATGCGGGCTAACAACCTTAATCTTGGCGGAGAGCAATCGGGACACGTCGTATTTATGGATTACGTAACCACCGGCGACGGAATTATCACCGCTCTCCACGTGCTTAAATTAATGCTGGATACGGGACGGTCGCTCGCGGAACTCGCGGATGTCTTCGAACCGTTCCCGCAGAAGCTGACGAATATTCCAGTGACGGAGAAAAAACCGCTGGAGCAAGCGCCGAATCTCGCGGACGCCATCATCGCCGCCGACAAGGCGCTGGGCTCGGGCGGACGCATTGTCGTGAGGTATTCAGGCACCGAAAACAAATTGAGGATTCTAGTCGAGGCGGAATCGCCCGAAACGGTACAAAAATGGACCACCGAGTTGGTGGCGGCGGCGGAGATGGATTTGCAACAAGGATGAACGAGGAGGCTAGCAAGATGAGGATGACTATTGAAAGGACGAAGCCACCTGGGACCATGGCTCCACTAGACGACATAGTCGAGTTTCTGGCGGATTATAGACTGGGGAATACCACGCTGGAGGAAGCGTTGCAAAAGAGAATCACGCCCCTTGGCGGAGATAATTCGCTGGGCTCCGTCGATTATCTATGGCCCTCGGATGTCCTGCTCGCGGAACTCGCAGGCACTGGATTGGGAGCGGTAGTCGAAGACCACGATGGGATAAAGTTGGCATGGGCATCGAAAAAAGGCGACGTTCCCGGAAAAGGCGCGGCGACAATCCCGCTGGACTCCGATTCGGTGCTGATTCGGTACCCGTGGGATCTTTTTACGGTTAACGAATTTATCGTCCAAGCCATTGTCGGGGAAAACCCGGCGGCCGGCGACGTTGCGCCAGGAGTGGTGGTCGAGGGGCGGTTGGCCCTGGGCGAAGGATCGAAGTTGCTACCTGGAGTTTACATAGAGGGAGACGTTGTCATAGGAAAAAATTGCAAGATCGGTCCGAATTGCTATATCCGCGGAAACACCGTTATCGGCGACAATTGCCGCATCGGACAGGGGGTCGAAATCAAAAACTCCATATTGATGGATGAAGTGTCGGCGGGGCACTTGAGCTATATTGGAGACTCGATAGTAGGTCCGGAAACCAATCTGGGAGCCGGCACCATCACCGCTAACCTTAGACACGACAACAAAAATCAAAAATCGCAGGTCGGCAACGATTTAGTCGATACCGGACGACGGAAACTCGGAGCCATTTTCGGACGTGGTGTCCACACGGGAATACACACCAGTATCTATCCGGGAAGAAAACTGTGGAGCGGAGTCGCCACCGCTCCGGGCGAAATCGTTGGCAAGGACATAAGGCCGGGAAACTGGAATCTGGGCGGATTGGACCGTCGCGGAGTCGAGGAACCGTTCCCAAGATCCCGCTAATAACGCACGGATATTTTCCTCGCGGAGATGCGGAGGACGCCTTTCTATCAAATCAGGGAAGGCGGAGGAGAAATGGGATATCCAGGGTCGGTTCCGCACGTTGCCTGATATTCAGGCCCGTCGTTCCTCGGGTAGGCCCTTTCCGCGGAGCCGGAACGGTGCCCGCGGCGCGGAGGGGGCAGAAGTGCTAAGCCCGACCACGCTGTCTTGGCCTGGCAACGTTGCCGACTTTTTCGGTAAACCCCAACGAGAAAACTTGAAACCAGCGCCGGACGCGGAATATTGCGCCCCCGGAAAAACATTGGCGGAAAAGCGGAGGCTGTATGGCGAATCACACTGTTGAGAAGATAGGCGGCACGTCGATGTCTCTGTTCGGCGATGTGATGCGGAATGTCATCATTGGTGGCAGAGAAGGTGCGGAATTGTATAACCGCATCTTTATCGTGTCCGCTTACGGTGGCGTTACGAACATGTTGCTGGAACACAAAAAGAGCGGTGACCCCGGTATCTACGCGAGATTCGCGGACCGCGACCCCGCATGGGTGGACACGGTCGAAACCGTTCGCGGAACGATGCTGGAGCTAAACGCCTCCTTTGTGGACTTAGGCCTTGACTTGGAGGCGGCGAACGCTTTCGTGAACGAAAGGATTGATGGCGTTAAAGCGTGCCTGTCGGATTTGCTACGGGTAGCTTCTTTCGGACATTTCAAACCTTCCGACTATCTCCCCGCCACTCGCGAGTTCCTAGCGGCGCTGGGAGAAGCGCATAGCGCCTTCAATTCGGCGCTGATTCTCCGCGCCAACGGTGTAAACGCCAAATTCGTGGACCTGACGGGATGGAAATCTCCCCGGGCGCTGCCACTTGACGACGCCATCAAGTTGGGGTTCGCAGGTATGGATATTTCATCCGAGATGCCGATTGTCACCGGCTATGCCAAATGCGACGAGGGAGTCATGACCACTTTCGATCGTGGATACAGCGAGATAACTTTCGCCAAAACCGCCGTGCTGACCGGAGCCAAAGAGGGAGTCATACACAAGGAGTTCCATCTCAGCACCGGCGACCCGAAACTTATCGGAGAAGACAAGGTGATGGTTATCGGCCATACAAACTTCGATATCGCCGACCAGCTGGCGGATATGGACATGGAGGCGATACACTCCAAAGCCTCGAAGGTAATGGAGCGCGGCGGCGTTCCCATCCGCGTCAAAAACGTGTCGGATCCCGAAAATCCAGGAACTCTCATCAGCAAAAAACACGTTTCTCCAACACCCAAAATTGACATGATATGCGGCAGAAGCGACATTCTGGCTATCGAGGTTTTCGACTCGGGCATGGTCGGGCAGTGCGGCTACGACCACGCCCTCTTGGGGTGTTTGGCCGAATACAACATCAGCTACATCGCCAAAAACACCAACGCCAACACCATCACACATTATATCCCGGCAAGAGCGAAAAAGGCCGAAGCGTGTATCGCCGCCATAAAAAAGCGCTTCCCCGACGCCAAGGTCGCAACCAAAAGTGTCGCCATCGTGGCGGTAATTGGCTCCAACATGAAAGTTCCCGGTTTTCTCTACAAGGCGGCCAAAGCGCTGGCGGACGCGGACATCAACATCCTCGCACTTGATCAATGCATGAGACAGGTCAACATGCAGTTCGTAGTGTCCACCAGAGATTTCGAACAAGCGCAAATCGCCCTGCACGAAGCGCTAGTAGAAAACGTGGAGGAATAAAGACTGGCCTAAAAAGTCGGGATCGGGACCACTCTTCTTCCGACTTAGGTCAAAGCGCACTATTAGTTGCATTAGGGTTTGGGGATGCATTAGGGGACGTTCACACTTATTATCTTGATAATAAACAGGTTACAAAACCAATTACTGTGTAAATAATTTTTTAAAACGAAAAAAAAGCTCTGCATATTGGATTTAAGGAGAAATTAGCATTTTCTCGAAATGTACTTGCGCCCTCTTTCACTCGTAGCCAGCACGTATGCCGTTTGGGGTTCACGCAATTCAAGAGGTATTGAACTGGAATCTGGCAATGTGGAGTATTCCACAGGCACCACACTC
>WFSE01000142.1 GCA_015486135.1 Lentisphaeria bacterium | reverse complement strand
GAACAACCGTAGAAATCATCCACATAATCCACACGGGGACTCCCCTTCCCTTCCATCGCCTCCGCCATCAAACGGGTCGTCTCCGCGGCGCGGACCGCGGGCGAAGACAAGATCAAATCCGGAATCAACCCCGCCTTCGCCAACAACCGTCCCATCATGGGGGCGTCCCGCCTCCCGCGTTCGGCCAATGGACGATTAAAATCCCCGTCCACCCCGCTCCCCCAATCGGACTTCCCGTGTCGCACCAATAACAAAACACGCATAGTAACACCCTCCCATAATTAGGCTTCCATCCCTCTATTACATAGGGCTCCCTGAATAATTGGCAAGCCCGAATCACAGCATGCGTAAGAAGAAAATAGGCAAAAAAGCCCCCCTAGAGCTTACGGCGTACGCGGAAGGGAGCCGCTCCTCCCTGATTTGACACCCGAGGAAACATCCCCTATCGTCTTCAAGGTCGAAATTCGCCGCCATCTTTCAGGAGGGTCTTCCATGTTGCCGGCTCTGAGCAAAAGAATCCTATCGGAAGTGGGGCCGAACTGCCTATGGAAGTTGTTCCGGAATTTCGCTATCAAGGGCTACGCCCGGTCCCGGGAGTTCCAAAAACACCGATCGGGCTCCGCATTCCCGGCATTTGTCGTAGTTTCCGCCACAAACGCATGCAACCTCTCCTGCCAAGGATGCTGGGTCTCGCCATCGTCTCCACCTACGCACCTCCCCCCCGAGACTCTGGACAGAATCATCTCTGAAACAAAAAAGGACGGTTCGTTCTTTTTCGGCATCCTCGGTGGAGAACCGTTACTGTATCCGGATCTCTTCGACGTCATATCAAAACATCCCGACTGCTACTTCCAGCTTTTCACCAATGGAACACTACTTACCAAGGAGACGGCAAAAACAATGCGCCGATTGGGCAATGTCACTCCGCTAATCAGCGTCGAAGGCGATGAAACTGTCAGCGATACCCGCCGCGGTGGCGAAGACGTATTCAAAAGGACATTCAAGGGGATAAGTCACTGCCGGGACGCCGGCTTGTTTATCGGCATGGCTACAAGCGTCTGCAAGTCGAATATCGACGATTTGGCGTCAATGAATTTCCTTGAGCGCGCCATATCCGCGGGAATACACTACGTCTGGTACTACATCTATCGTCCCGTCGGGCCGAATCCAGTCCCCGAGTTAGCGCTTGACCAGGAACAAATAGCGCGTCTCCGCGAATTCATCGTCACCGCGCGATCAAAAGCCCCGGTGTTGATTATCGACGCCTACTGGGACCATGAAGGCAAAGCAATATGTCCGGGAGCTCTAGGGCTCAGCCACCATGTGAATCCAGCCGGCGACATCGAGTTCTGCCCCCCTATACAGTTCGCCCAGGACAATATCTCCGCCTCGGATAAGCCTCTGCGACAACTTTTTGAGAACTCTTCATTTCTCCGCGACTTCCGCGAGTTCGTCTCCAACACCACCCCGGGATGCGTTATCCTGGAGCACCCAGCCAAACTAAAGGCTTTTTTGGAAAACCAGGGAGCGGCAGACACAACGGGAAGGCATGCCGGCTTGGCGGAACTGTCCGCCATGTCCCCCCTCCCAGGACACCACGACCCGGAACACCAAATACCAGAAAAACACTGGATATACAAATGGGCTAAAAAGCACTTTTTCCTAGGATTCGGAGCATATGGCTGACCCCTGCAATAGGGCTCATTCCTTCTTTGGGTCAAAAACCACGTTGTACTTGTACGTGCCCCGCTCCCCCCTAGCGGCAATTCCCGTCAATTCCACATGCACTCGCTCGGGAAGACAATCGAACGCTATCCCCTTCTTCAGTTCCTCCCAGGAAAACTTCTTGCCGTCCAGCGTAACAACGGGGTCAATCCAATAACGCAACTCCCGCTCCTTGGATATCTTCAATCTGTAATCCCGATCAAAAGAGTGAAGCAATTTCAGTTTTTTCTTCCCTCGGAAAACCTTGTATATGTTGCAAATATCGTCATTGAACACCGCCACCTTCACCGATGGTCCGTCGAAAACGAAGTTTTTCTCCTTAAGTATAGGCGCCCCTCCCATCGTAACACCCAACATATGCTCCATCTCGTCGTATTCCAATTTAACAATATTCTTCGCAAGGAGTTTTAGCCCTGGCGGAGACGTGCGCAGGTGCAATTTTTTGCTAACAGCCTTCAATGCGGCCCGCATCTCCTTCATTGTACCGTTTTTGACACTAATGACGATTTTTATCCCTAGGGATTTCCTAGGTCTGAGCGGCCTATCCGCCACCGTCTTGCCAGGGGAATCGCCAATCTCCTCGGCTTTCTTCTTCAAATACCGCTCCCTAGGCTTCATTGATTGAGCACCGATCATCCCCAACGAGGAGCCATACTTCTTCTTGGCTCTGGCATACGCCTTCAGCCCTTTTTCAAGCATGGAAAACGCCTTAGCGTGCAATTCGCAATTCTCGTAAATATCCGACAATCTGAAATACGCGTTGAGAGCATAGACATCATCGGAAGGAGAAACCGCCAATATGCGCCGCCACTCTTTCTCCGCCAAAGTCAAACGTCCAAGCTCCGCCAACAAAGTGGCGGGGTCGTAATGCGCCTCCCCGGAGTCCGGGTTCAACCCCAAGGCCTTTTTTTCAAGTTTCTCCGCCGCCTCGTCCTTACCAAGCCCCCTTTCCCCCATAGCCCAAAAATACAACAACTCGGCGGAAGAGGGAAAAACACGGGATAACTTCGAGGCTTCCTCCACCACTTCGCCGTAACGCTTCAACTCCAAGTATTCGTAAAGGGCATCCTTCCTAACCTCAAAAAAATAATCCTTGTCGTTCTTCGTCATTACGGGGCTTTGCAAAGCCAACAGCAATCGCTTGAAATCGCCCGTGCGTTGGCATGCCCTGGCGAAGATGCGGGCAGATGCGGGATTCGCCAAATCCTTCGCATTCAACGCCACGAGAACATGCTTGCAAACGGCGTCTTGGTTTTCCATCGCCGCAAGCCGCTTCTCCGCCAACGCCACGTCCCCAGGAGTTCCCTTCCTCAAAACCGCGACAAGAAACGGAATCGCCCCCTCCCCCATCTCGTTCACCACACGAGTCAACAAGGCTTCCCTATCCGTCCTCGACAACTCTTTGTAGCGCAAAATATTTTCGAGAATATCCCGAGGCCAGTCCGGAGTAATACCCCAGCGAATGTATCGCAAAAGCTTGGTGGCGCTAACCCGTAATTCGGGATCATTGCTGTTAGAAGCCTTCCGCAAAGCCTCCTCCGCCGTTCGCCCCAAGCGCCACAAAGAATCGAACGCCTCGCTCCGCTCCTTGTAGTTGTCGGCTCCCAACGATTCAACCAATTTCGAAACAGACTCCGTATCCCCAGCGAACACGCCCATCCCTGCGAAGAACGACATAAACGGAATCAACACTCCCACCACGGCCGCGGCGCCCCGCCCCTTATCAAGCCCACGCAATTGCACAAAAAATATTGACATCACACACACCAGGTACGCCAAATCCACCCGTCGAGCACCATAACATCGGAATTGGCAAAACGCAACCACCACCACTGGGAGGGATTTCGAGCCGATGCCTAAAAGCGGATTATTAACCTGTCCCCAAGCAGCCCTCTTCGCCAAGGCGACGGCGGGGCGTGCAGGCAATAATCCTCCGTATTCCAGACACGACGGCGGAGTGTCCCAGCAAAGCGAAGGACACCTTTAAATCACACGAACGCATGTCGCGGAATTGGCAAACACCTAAAAACCACACGAAGAATGTCATTTCCGAGCTGGAATCTCAAGTTTATCGACAACTACAAGCTTCCCCCGACCGCCATTGCTCCAAGCTTTCATTGTGAGGATGGTTTTAGTAGGCAGGACCTCTACGACCATGTATCCGAACGCCTTGGCGGTCTTCACGTTAACCACGTTTTTGTTCTTGTACTTGCCTTTGAAATCCCGCAGTCCCGCGCCCGCGGTTCCGCAAACGAACTGCCGGAACTCCCCGTCAGGAGTCTTCACCACAGAATGGTCGTACAAATGGTCATGACCGCAAAAAAACGCCAATCCCCCCATCGCGACGAAGGCCTTTACGAACTCGTCGCGTTTTTTTGATTTCGTCGCCAAGCAGTCCCGGTGCAGCACCTCGAAAGCCGGTTCGTGGCATATCGCGAACACGCGCAAAGGCTTGGATTGCTTTCGCGATTCTTTCGCGAAAACTTTTTTCATCCATTCCACGTCGACCTCGCTAATAGTGCTCTTGGTAGTGTAATTATCCAAGACGAAAATCAACACGTTCCCTTTCCGAACGTAATAGGTTAATCCCTTGGCGTTGGCGGGACCGTTGTCAGGAAAGGCGAATTCCCCGGTAAAAACGGAACGCCATATTTTGGCCGTAACCAACGTCTTGTCCCGTTCCCCCTTTTTGAGTTTCTGGGTATACATCTCGTGGTTCCCGCGGCATGCGTAAACCTCAACCCCCGCCTTCTTCAGGGGCGCCATGAACGCCTTGCGCCAAAGTGGCAGCTCGTTCTCCAAATGATGAGTGTATCCCAGGACCAAGTCACCCGTGAACAGAACAAAGTCCGGCTTTTCCGCGATAAGGGCTCGCACCTCTTTTTTCACAATCGCGTCGTTTATAGGCTCGCTAACCTTGCCCCCTCGCGAATCCCCCGTAACGCAAAACCTTACCCCCTTCCCCCCGGCATCCAGCCGGGCGCATGCGCACAGGACAGTCAAGCACGCGCCATACACAACAAAGCGCAATGCTCCGAGCGCGCTTGCCCCAAGGACCCGCCGGACAGTTTCCAGCTGATTCGTCTCCATTGTTCCGATTCTCCTTCTAGTTGAATTCACCCCGCCACAAGGTAGTCCAAATCATTACGGAAAGAGTTGCCGAAACTTTTCCCAATCATTTTCCAAAGGCTTGGCATTGTAGCGCGAACCCCTTTTCAGGGTTTACTGAAAAAGCCGAAAACGAGTCAGCGACCTCCGCCTTTTGGGTAAACCACTTCCCAAACATTGAAGACGACACCGCTAAAAATAGACTTAACAATAAAACACTTGCAACTTATTCAACAAGCCCGATTAATGCAATTCCGCCTCTCGCCCTTTAGCCACGGTAGCCACCACCTTGTTGGCAAGCGGAGGAGCAGAATCGGACCGCAAAATCAAGCGACACACGAAAACACCACTAAAAGAGTGGCGAAAATCCATCCGGTACAGGGCTCGCGGAAACAATCTCCTCACCGCTCCTATGGGGTAGTTGGTATTTGGCGGATCCACACCAATAATCCATACGCGGGATTTATCCTCGCAAGCTTTCAGTATTTTATCGTAATACGCATAAAATCGCGGATAAATTGAATAAGTTAGAGGGTAGACATCCAACGCTAGAACTTTCCCTCCAGCAAAAACATGAAACGGAGCATTGGCATAATCGTGAATTATATTGGATGCACCCCCTGGAATCCAGTTTTCCTTTATGACTCCGAAACGAATCAACACCGCGTCTTCTGGATTCGAATGCCCCGCGACGAATTCCACCGCCGTTTTCCAATCATGTGGAATGAAATATGCGAAATAACCAGTCCTCTTGAAAGTAGTAATAGGCGACAAGACAAGACAAGACATGCAGACAAGAATCGCCAAAATCCGCTCCAACCACACGGAACGTAAATGAACAACGGCAAATGCGACCAAAAGAAAAAAGGTGGGAGCGGATAGCGTCATATAACGAGGTAGTATTAACGACGCGTTGGTGGAACGACTAACCACGAAATCCGCTAGTGGAGGAACCAGAAGCCATATCACGATGAAAAATAGCACGCCGCGGCGCTCTCGGTCGGCCAACACCGGAACGGGCTTGTCTTCCAAATCATTCCTCCCGGGCAATCGGCCATCGACAACATGGAACAGGAGCGCCAACCCCATGACCGTCAAAACCAACGGAAGCACCAACGACCCCAAAAAGATATCCGCGGTATCGGCAACTCCTACAGGAGCAACCCAGTTCCATACACCACTATTTACCACGATCGGGAACAAATGGAATCCCAAAGGAAGAAGCATAAGCGCCACGGTGCCATTGGCGACAAACCACTTGACTCCAGTCTGGGTGTGGTACACTATTCGATCGTCGAACAACCAGTACATAAAAACAATGTTTTGCGCAATCCAGATGCTTCCAAGCACGTAATGACAATAAATCGTCAATGCGGTGAAAATCGAGTACGGGACCACCACGCAAATCGTTTTCCGCCAATCCATGCAACGCTCGTCCTCGTCCCAGTGCGAAAACAAAAACAATTTCAGAAAGTACAATTGCGACAACAACGCGAACATCATACCCAACGCGTAAGGCCTCGCCTCTTGCGCGTAGTATATACGTGGAGTGTGACACGCGAAAAAAAACGCCGCGGTGATGGCAGCCAAATAAGGGGATCCCTTCCTCCACCTGCCGTCCCATTCAAACAACACCAGGCAAACCTTGAAAACAAGAAATATCGACACCACCGACGCACACAACGAAATCAAACGCAACGAAACGCGCCCCGCGGGCAACAAGTGTAGAACTCCCCACTCCAAAAGATAGTAGAACGGGGATTGCCCCTGGGTCTCCATCGCCCTATGGAACGCATCCGTAACAGTGGACGCCGAAGCTATCCAAAACGTCCCTATCTCGTCCGTCCACAAGGGATGGGACGATATTCCCCAAACACGGAAAAAGGCCCCCAGAGCCAAAATCAACGCCAAGGGAATCAACCGCTTCTTGTTTTCAAGTGTTACGCTAAACAATATCCACCGATCCTTCAACACATTCCCCGGAAGAACTGCATTATCCGGAATGCGATGATATTGCATTCGTATCCCGGCATGGTAAATTCGTCGGATTAAACGATAAATCTATAGCCGAGACCCCGACTAAGCAAGGAAATGTTGATGAATTCAGCAAAATACTCCACTCCAGACGCCGAGGGACGTTTCGGGCGTTACGGGGGCAAATTCGTCCCCGAAACTCTCATCCCAGCTTTGGACGAATTGGAAAAGACGTACCAGGAGGCTAAAGCGGATGAATCGTTCCAGCACGAGCTGGACACAATGATGGCCGATTACGTGGGCCGCCCCACTCCGCTCTATTTCGCGGAAAGGCTTTCCGAGCATCTTAATGGGCCGTCCATCTATTTGAAGCGCGAAGACCTCTGCCATACTGGGGCTCATAAGATAAACAACTCCATAGGGCAGATTCTCCTAGCCAAACGCATGGGCAAGAAAAGAATCATAGCCGAGACCGGTGCCGGGCAACATGGGGTCGCAACCGCGACAGCCGCGGCTAGATTCGGCATGGAGTGCGTCGTCTATATGGGCGAAGTGGACATGGCGCGCCAGGCCGTGAACGTCAAGCGGATGGAGATGCTCGGCGCCGAAGTGCGTCCGGTAAAGGCAGGACAACGCACATTGAAGGAAGCAGTGAGCGAGGCCATCCGCGACTGGGTCTCCCGCACTTCCGACACGCATTACATATTGGGATCAGCGCTTGGCCCACACCCCTTCCCCATGATTGTACGGGATTTCCAGTCGAGAATCGGCACCGAGGCGAGAAAGCAAATCATCGAGAAGACCGACCGCCTTCCCACCGCGCTTGTCGCATGCGTCGGCGGCGGTAGCAACGCCATCGGCTTGTTCCATGCCTTCATCAAGGACGAGTCGGTTCGATTGATTGGAGTCGAGGCCGGTGGAATCGGTCCCGCCCTCGGGGAGCATGCGGCGCGTTTCGATGGCGGCCGCGAAGGAGTTCTGCAAGGTACGCGCACCTTCGTTCTCCAGGACGACAACGGCCAGATAGCCTTGACCCATTCCGTATCCGCTGGACTCGATTACGCCGCCGTGGGCCCCGAGCACGCGCTGCTCCGCGAGCTAGGAAGGAGCGAATACTACAGGGCGTCGGACCAGGAGGCGCTTGATGCTTTCGTAATGATGAATAAACTCGAGGGCATCCTCCCGGCACTCGAAAGTAGCCACGCCGTGGCCTGGATGATCGCCAACGCCAAACAGTTCTCCAAGGACGATATAGTTATCGTGAACTTGAGCGGCCGCGGCGACAAAGACATGGAACAGGTCCTCGCCAAGCTCTAATCAGGGCTAACCGAAAAAGTCGGAAACGTGGTTAGCCGACATTGCCCCCCCGTCCCCTCGTCCATCCGTCCGTATCGGTCTTGCGTCCTGAGTCCTGCGTCCAGAAACAGCCATCAAGCCACACGAACGTGTGCTTGCCAAATATCCGGCGACCTCTAAAAAAGGGAGTCCTGAAATCCGCCTTGGAAAAACCCGTCCAGAAATCCCTCTCCAAACTCCTCCATCTGCCATTTCCTAACATCGCCAGACTCAATCTCGCGGATAGCGTCGTCGCAGGTGTCGCAACGGGCGAGAACATCCAGCATGGGGGTGGGCCATAACAGGGAGGGCGCCAATCCCAATTCCGCGGCCAATGCGGCGCGCCACTCCTTCATCCGTCCAAGTCTATCCATCTGGCGTTTGTCCAAACGGGGACGCCGCTTGATGCGGGGCGGCAGCGGCAACGGCCCATTTGCGAGCCCCTCCCGGACCGCTTCTACGATGTCACGGCGATAGCGCCCCGGAATATGAGCGGATGATGCGTCCGGAACCGCTCCTGTCTCAGCGCAACGTTGCGATATTCGCGATATTAGCTCGTTTGAAAATATCTTGAACGGAGGCTTCCCAGTGGCTAGCGCCAACTTCTCGCGGCGGAGAAAAAGCGACTTGAACACGGATCGGGCCAAAGGAGGCAGCTTCGACACCCCCTTCACCTTCTCGAACCTCTCGTCCGAAGTGGATTCACGCCAAGGTGTGGTCCTCGCCCGCTCGCATTCCTCCTCTACCCAACGCAAACGCCCCAAATCCCTCAATTTCCGGGACTGCAGCTCGTAAAGTTCTATCATGTGCGCCACGTCCGATTTGGCGTAGGCGATTTGTCGCTCGTCCAAAGGCCGACGCCCCCAATCGCATCGTTGCAGTTTTTTGTCCTTCGGGATAACTACTCCTAGCGCCTCTTCCAGCACCGTCCCCAACCCCAACCTCTCTCCACCGAGAAAAGCCGCCGCGATCGAGGTGTCGAAAATCTTCCCAAATCTAAAATCATAATCTCTCTTGAAACTCGACACGTCATAGGAGCAGGCGTGGAGTATTGAAAGGCGCCCCTGGTCGGCTAGCACCTCCAAAAGAGGCGTAATGTCGTCCAGCACCACCGCGTCAACCAAATACTCCGTCCCCCCAAACGCCACCTGCACAAGACATACCGACTCGGGATAACAAAAAAAACCGTTCGACTCCATGTCCACCGCGACAACGGGAACTCTCGATATCGCCTCGGCCAAACGCCGCAAGTCATCCAATTTATCTATGTATCCGTCATCAATACCCACAAGCAAAAACCTCTCCAAGCGAACACACACGCACTCAACCACTTGCAACCCGCGCCCCCTACATTGCATTCAGGCCCGGCGATTGCAATCGGAAACTCCGCGTCCCCCGCCTCCAGTCCACACAGTCCACAC
>WFSE01000141.1 GCA_015486135.1 Lentisphaeria bacterium | reverse complement strand
GTCCAAGATGGCATCGGTTGTTGTTGCGTATGAGCCTGTGTGGGCGATTGGTACCGGCAAGACGGCCACTCCGGAAATCGCCCAAGAAGCGCATGCGTTCATCCGCGGGGTGCTATCGGAAATGTTCGGCGCGGAAATCGCGGATGGGATAAGGATTCAATATGGCGGTAGTATGAAACCTGCGAACGCCGCGGAGCTTTTGGCGTGTCCGGATATAGACGGAGGCCTCGTTGGAGGGGCGTCCCTCGATCCGTTATCGTTTGCGGAAATCGTGGCTAGCGCCGGGTGATTGTGGCTGTGGCCGTTCCGAATGCGGAAAAGAGAGGAAAATGAAATACATAATTATAGCCTTGACAGTGGTTGACGGCATGGTCGCGTTGTTGCTGATTGGAGCGGTGTTGATTCAGCAGTCCAAGGATGGAGGGTTCAGTTCGTCCACTTTTGGTGGATTGGGCGAGTCCATGTTCGGAGGGCAGGCGGCCGACCATATGACCAAGGTGACGGTGGTTTTGGTAACCCTATTTCTCGGGTTGACGTTGTTGCTAGCGGTGATTACCGGGCGTCGTTCTTGCGATCGTGGGGTGGCGGAGAGCGCGGAAGTGCAGGCGGAGCTCGTGGTTCCAGTGTCCGCCAAGGACAAGGCCAAGGCCAAGGATAAGGCCAAGGATAAGGGAGGAGTTTCCTCCGTTGCTGGAATTGCCGGGGACGGGAAGGGGAAAAAAGTTAGTAATGTTGCCACTGTAGTTGTAAAAGCGCCTGCCAATCCGTCCAAGGCTAGTGCGGGTGCGCAGGGGACGAATAAGGATTTGTCGAAGGTGGCGGTTCCACCTGTATCGAAAGAAAAAAAGGCGAAGCCCTCGGGGGATTAACTTCGACGGGTTGCGTTGGGGGGTATTATCTCGCGTGAAATTGATAGGAGCGCATGTTAGTGCGGCAGGTGGGGTTGGGAACGCACCGTTGAACGCGGCGGCGTTGGGTGCGAACGCCTTTGCCTTGTTTACAAAGAACCAGAAGCGTTGGCTGGCGGAGCCGTTGACTCCTGGATCGATAGACGAGTTTGCTCTCAATATGTCGGAGCTTGGATTCTCCTATAGTTCCGTGCTTCCCCACGATGGCTATTTGATAAACCTGGCGCATCCCGATCCGGATAAGCTGGACAAGTCGCGCGACGCATTTGTCGATGAGATGCGTAGATGCGAGGCGTTATCTTTGAAATTTCTTAATTTCCATCCCGGGAGTGCTTTGGATGGCAATGTGGCTACGGCTCTTCCTCGAGTTTCCGAATCGATAAACTTGGCGTTGGGAAAGACGGGATCTGTTGCGGCGGTTATAGAGAATACCGCCGGACAGGGAAACAATGTTGGATATAGGTTGGAGCATTTGGCGGAAATAATAGACGGGGTGGAAGACAAGAGCAGGGTGGGGGTTTGCGTGGATACGTGCCATGCCTTTGCGGCCGGGTACGAACTGAGGGGTGAGGACGACCTTGATATTTTTCTGGAGAAGTTCGATTCCGTGATTGGGTTGGAATATCTTCGGGGGATGCATTTGAACGATTCCAAGAACCCCTTGGGGAGCTGCGTGGACCGTCACGAGTCGTTAGGGGAGGGAACCATTGGTTTGGGATTGTTCGAGAGGATAGCTCGTGATGCTAGACTAGACGGCATTCCTTTGATATTGGAGACCCCGCATCCTGAAATTTGGTCTGGAGAGATCGATTGTTTGAGAAAAGCCTCCGAGGTGAATTAATGCCGCCAACGGCACGGGGCCGACTTTTCCAGTGAGCCCAAAAGGAAGAGGATTATGAGGGGGTGCATTCCGCGGTTTATGTTTTCGTTTTTCCTTTTGACCATATCGTCGTTGGCGACGGCCGATGATGTTGGTGATATGTGCCGTGCTTTGACGTATTTCTACCTCCATCCCTCCAAGAAAGAGTTCAAGGGAATACAGCGGCGGGCCAATGTCTCGTTTGATATCCTTAAAAGCAAGGAGAATGGCGCGTTGTTGCTAGCGGCGGTGGGGATAGCGCGTATAGCACAAAAGTATGGTTGGCCGTTAATCAAGGGGTCGCTTACCGACGTGGCCAAGGATATTGTTGGAGGAAAATCGAAGCTCGCCAAATATATTGACGACGATTCCGTGGTTGACCCATCTAAACTTGATATCTGGTGGGTGTCGTTCATGGTTACTGGAGACGAGAAATATCTGGACAAACTCCTCAATTTTGCTGGCAAGCCCATGCTGGAGGACGACCCCAACGAGATGGTTGTTATTGGTGCCGCATCCTGGTCGTTCAAGTCCAATTGCTGCCAGCACAAGAAGGTTTTGGAATACGCCAAGAAAAAGCTTGCCGATGGAAATCTTAGGGGAAAACAGGCTGAATTCATCAAGAGATGCGTTGAGGAAGCCGAGAAGAAGCGGGCTGGGAAGAACTGAAAAAAGCGGGCCGGGAAATTTTTCCACTGGTGGTATCCGCCACTTCGACTCGCTCTTGCGTAACCTTATCTGGGGCTCACTGAATAATTGGCAAGTGCTTAATTTCCATAGGGTTAAATTCTTTTTTAGCGGTGTCATCTCCAAGGTTTTGGTAGCAAATCTCCAAAAAGCCTTGGAGCCGACTGACATTTTCAGGCACTTGCCAATGCCGCGAAAGCCGATAATGGGCTATTGGCGGCGTTAATTTCATTTCGGAGTGCAAAGCACACCGTTGGCTTATTGTCTAGCCGACCCGTTCTCGACTTTTTCAGCAAGCCCTATCTGCCGCTGATTACGCCGTGTATTTTGAAGTGGCGGGTCACCGCGAATTCGCCTAAACGGTGTCCAACCATGTTTTCCGTTACGAAAACCGGAATGAATGTTTTGCCATTATGGACGTTGAAAGTATGCCCGACGAAGTCCGGCATAATCATGGATCGTCTAGACCAAGTCTTTATCGGCTTCTTCATTCCGCTTTTGTTCATTCGCTCGACTTTTTTAGCAAGATGTTCGTCCACAAAAGGACCTTTTTTAACTGAACGGGCCATTGTCATTTCCTCCTGCGCTCTATGATGAATTTATTGGAGGCCTTGTTTTTGCTTCTGGTGCGTTTCCCTTTAGAAAGTTGGCCCCAAGGGGATTGTGGGTGTCCTCCACCGCTTGTACGTCCTTCTCCGCCCCCCATAGGATGGTCGACGGGGTTCATCGCGACTCCTCGGACATGAGGACGTTTTCCGAGATAGCGTTTGCGTCCAGCCTTGCCTAGTTTGACATTCATGTTTTCGGCATTGCCGACCTGGCCGATAGTAGCTTTGCATTCGAGATGGAGCATACGGACTTCGCCACTAGGCAACTTGACTTGAGCGTATTTGCCCTCTTTGGCCCGTAATTGGGCGGCCTGTCCAGCGGCGCGGACAAGTTTTCCGCCTCCCCCCGGGCGCATCTCTATGTTGTGGATTTCGAATCCCAAGGGAATGTCTTTCAACTTCAAGGCGTTACCAGGCTTCATTTCCGCCTTCTCGCCACTGGAAACGGTGTCTCCCACCTTGAGTTTCGCCGGGGCCAAGATGTAGCGTTTTTCTCCATCGGCGTAAAATAGCAATGCGAGATTGGCGGAGCGATTGGGATCGTACTCTATTGCATTGACAATAGCGGGAACGCCATCTTTTTCGCGTTTGAAGTCGACCTGGCGTAGTTTCCGTTTGGCTCCTCCCCCGCGGAACCTAGTGGTTACTCGGCCGTTGTTGTTGCGTCCTCCGGTGGACTTTTTACCTTTGACCAAGGACTTTTCCGGATAGTCCTTGGTTACCTCCGCAAAATCGGAGACGGACATTCCCCTGCGTCCTGGAGTTGTGGGATTGTATTTTCTCACTGGCATATCGTGTGTCCTCTATTGGTCAGATGATATTTATGGCACCCTCGGCCAAAGTTACCACGGCTTTTTTCCAATTGGCCTGGCGTCCTTTCCTCATGGAACGACCTATTCGTTTTTGCTTACCCTTGCGATTCATGGTATTGACAGACGCCACTTTGACATCGTATATGCTTTCGATAGCCTGGGCTATTTCGATTTTGTTGGCGTCCGGGTGCACCTTGAACACGTATTTATTCTCGTTCTCGGCGAAGTCCAAGCTCCGCTCGGTTATGAGTATTGTTTGAACCACGCTATATGGGTCTTTCATCGCTCGAGCCTCCTTGCGAATTCTTCCATAGCATCCTTAGTAAAAAGGATTTTTTCTCGGAGAAGCAACTGGTAAACGTTAACCGAAGTGGCCTTCAATAGGAGGAGGCCCTTGATGTTGCCCGTTGCGCGTAGCAGGTTGTCGTCGTAATCCTTGACGACTACGAGGACCTTCCGACCCTCCAATCCGAGTTTTCTCAAGACGGCCACGAAAGACTTTGTCTTGTGGTCTGGTAATGTCAGCTCCTCCACAACTCCGACTGCGTTTTCTGCGACGCGTTCCGAGAACGCTCTTCTTAGTGCCAACTTAGCGACTTTTTTGTTGACGCGCTTGGCGAAGGAACGGGGTTTTGGACCGAAGATAACGCCACCGCCTCTCCAAAGAGGGCTTGTGACGGCACCTGCTCTGGCGCCTCCCCGACCTTTTTGCCTGAACGGTTTAGCCTTGGTGCCTTTCACCTCCGCTCTTGTCTTGGAGGAAGCTGTTCCAGCCCTAGCGGCTGCCAAATGCGCCACTACGACTTCGTGGACGGCTTGTCCGCCTTTCTCCATTTCCAAGCATTCGGACTTCAAGGCGAATTCGCCTTTATCCGTTCCGGAGAGGTCTTTTATTTTAAGTTTAACAGACATGACGCAATCCTATTTCTTTTTGGCGGCGCTGATACATACCGTTCCCCCCGCGGGGCCCGGGACGGCGCCTTTCACGCATATTATGTTGTCTTCGAGAATAACCTTGGCAATCTTCAAGCTTTGAACGACGTGTTTTTCGCCGCCCATCCGGCCAGGAAGCTTTTTTCCCTTGAAGACTCTAGCGGGGAATTCGCACTGACCAATGGAGCCTGGTTTTCTTTTCCAGCCACCGCCATGGCTGTAACGTCCTCCTCGGAAGTTATAGCGCTTGACAACTCCTTGGAAGCCCCGGCCTTTTGTGGTGCCGGATATGTCGATGTAATCCCCTTCTGCGAAGACGGAGACATCCACTGTTTCGCCTGGCTTCATTTCCGAATCCTTAGCGAGTCTGAACTCTTTTATCGTGGCCGGGGGGGTGTCTTGCACGCCAGCGGCGGCGCAATGGCCTCTGACCGCTTTGGATACCCTTTTTTGTTTTCTTGTTCCAGCGCCAAGCTGTATTGCCGAATACCCGTGTTTTTCTTTTGTCTTGTTTTCGAGAACGACACAGGGAGTGGCTTGTATGACGGTTACCGGGACGACGGTTCCGTCCTCGCCGAATATCTGGGTCATACCCTTTTTGATTCCTATTATTGCCTTTTCCATGTTTAGATTTCCTCAAGTCTTCCGGACACTCGAAGCGCCTCGGACGCTTATCTTTCTCATCCTATTTTTATCGTGATAAACACGCCCGCCGGCAGATTTAGTTTCTTCAACTCGTCTACCGTTTTGGCGGTGGGGTTGAGAATATCCACGAGTCGTTTGTGGATTCTAGTTTCGAATTGGTCCATTGATTTTTTATTGACATGAGGCGAGCGGTTGACTGTTATCCTCTCAATGGAGGTTGGCAGTGGGATAGGGCCGGCGATCATGGCGCCGGTACGCCGAACGGTTCTTACAATTTCCTGAACAGATTGGTCCAGAATCCTGTGGTCGAACGCCTGGAGGCGTATTCTTATAGTTTGCTGTTGCGTCGCTACGCTCATAGTTTTGCCCTCTCGAGAATCCTTTCCTGTGCTTCTTTCGGAACCTTCTCGAAATGAGACGGTTCCATCGAATACGCCGCTCTTCCTTTTGTCAAGGAGCGCAACGCTGTGGCGTAGCCAAAAAGCTCCGCCAAAGGCGCGCGGGCGAGTACTCTAGCAGTGTTTCCGCCAGTGTCAACCTCTTTTATGAACCCTCTTCTACTGGAAATATCACCGATAACATCACCCATATGTTCTTCAGGCGTAGTGATTTCCAAATCCATGATAGGTTCCAGGATGGAGAGCCCCGCTTTTTTCGAGGCTTCCTTGAAGGCCATGGACGCGGCTATTTTGAATGCCATTTCCGACGAGTCGACCGGATGGTGCGAACCATCCAGTACATCTATATGCAGGTCGACGACTGGATATCCCGCCAGGACTCCGGTTTTCGCCGCTTCCTGGAGGCCGCGTTCCACCGCTTTGTGGTATTCTTTCGGAATATTTCCACCGACGACTTTGTTTTCCACGGTGACACCGTGTCCCCGCTCTTTGGGTTCCATTGTTATAATGACGTGTCCATACTGCCCTTTTCCTCCAGTTTGCCGGACGAATTTGGTGTTGGCTTCGGCGCTGCCATTTATGGTCTCTCTGTAGGCTACTTCCGGCCGTCCGGTATTGGCTTCGACCTTGAATTCTCTGAGGAGCCTGTCTTTGATAATGTCGAGGTGGAGTTCTCCCATTCCGGATATAATGGTTTGTCCCGTTTCTTCGTCGGTTCTTACAGTGAAAGTTGGGTCTTCCTCGGCCAAGCCTCCGAGGGCGGAGAAGAGCTTGTCCCTTTCCGCGGCGGTTTTAGGCTCGACCGCGATTGAAATAACAGGTTCCGGGAACGACATGGTTTCCAGGATGATTCTATCGCGCTCATCGCAAATGGTGTCACCGGTGGTGACATTTTTCAGCCCGACGGCGGCGGCGATATCTCCGCTGTAAACGGCATCGCGTTCCTCGCGGGAGTTGGCGTGCATTTGTAGGAGTCGTCCGAGGCGTTCTTTTTTTCCTGTGCGGGGATTGTGGACAGTCATTCCTCGGGACGCTGTTCCGGAGTAGACTCTGAAGAAAGTAAGTTTCCCCACGTACGGATCGGACATGATTTTAAAAGCCAATGCGGCGAATGGTTGCGAATCTCCGGCGTGGCGGGCGATTTTTTCTCCGGTATCTGGGTGCACACCGGCTATTTCCCAAATATCCAAGGGGGATGGGAGGTAGGCCACGATAGCGTCCAATAGTGGCCGCACGCCTTTGTTTTTGAAAGCGGAGCCACACAGCACTGGGGTGATGTCGCCGGCGATAGTGGCGTTGCGTATGGCTTTTTTGAGTGTGTTTGCATCGGGTGTGGCATCTTCTAGATAGAGCTCCATCATCTCGTCGTTGACTTCTGCCAGGCATTCAAAAATGAAATTTCGAGCGGAAGTAGTGGCTTCCAGTAGGTCTTCCGGGACATTAGCGGTCTCCAATTCGGCATCTATTTTGTTGGAATTGTAGACAAAAGCTTTACCTTCGACAACGTCCACCACGCCCTTGAAATTTTCTTCGGAACCTATTGGGATTTGGAGTGGGACGGTAGTCGCACCGAGCTTAGTCCGGATGTCGTCAACCACTTTGTTGAAATCGGCACCGGTGCGGTCCATCTTGTTTATGAAAGCCATGGTGGGGACATTATATTTTCTTGCCTGCCTCCACACGGTTTCCGATTGAGGTTGGACTCCACCTACCGCACAAAATACGGCTACGGCGGAATCCAGCACTCTCAGGGATCGTTCCACCTCCGCGGTGAAATCGACGTGTCCCGGGGTGTCTATGATATTTATCCGATGTTTTTTCCAGAAACACGTGGTAGCCGCGGAGGTTATCGTTATTCCTCGTTCTTGTTCTTGGACCATCCAGTCCATGGTTGCGGTTCCATCGTGCACCTCGCCGATTTTATAGTTCACGCCAGTATAATAGAGCATACGCTCGGTGGTGGTGGTTTTCCCGGCATCGATGTGTGCCATGATGCCAATGTTACGGACGTGTTCCAGTGGGACCGTCCTATCTTTGGCCTCTTTGTACTCTTTTTGCGCTTGGGTTGAATTCATTGTTTCCGTTTGCGCGAATTACGCGCTTTCTCCATACGATAAAAAACGGCCCCTGTACCTCTGTCCTCAAATTCCTCTTTCGGAATTTGGCGACTGAGGGTTGGGCCGACATTGCCATTGCCAGTAATGTGCACGGCGAGTTTAATTTTTAAAGCCGCAACCTACCACCTGTAATGCGCGAAGGCTTTGTTGGCCTGCGCCATTTTATGAGTGTCCTCGCGTTTTTTAACGGCTGCTCCAGTATTGTCAAAAGCGTCCAGCAACTCGCTGGCCAAGGCTTTTTTCATTGGTTGGCCCTTTTTGGATCTGGCGAATCCAGTAATCCAGCGCAGAGCCAAGGCGACCTGTCTATTGGGGTCAACTTCGACAGGGACTTGATATGTGGCGCCACCCACGCGACGGCTTTTGACTTCCAGTCTAGGCTTGACATTTTCGAGCGCTTGGAGGAATACCTCTAGCGGCTCCAATGTTTTCTTTTTCGCCTTGATAACATCGAACGCGCCGTAGACGATATTTTGGGCGGTAGACTTTTTGCCCCGCTCCATAATCGTGTTTATCAAACGTGCGACAAGCTCGCTATTGTATTTGACATCCGGTGTCAGTTGTCTTTTTATGGCTTTTCGTCTTCTCATAAAGCGTCTTCCATCCTTTTCGTGGAGTCACACAAACCCCCGCTGATCACTTAGATTTTTTTGCACCGTACTTGGAACGGCCCTGTTTCCTATTGTCGACACCGAGGCTGTCCAGCGCACCCCGGACCACATGGTAACGCACGCCTGGTAGATCTCGAACCCTCCCACCTTTCACCAAGACCACGGAGTGCTCCTGAAGGTTGTGTCCTTCCCCTCCGATATAGGCTGTTATTTCCTCGCCATTGGTCAATCTCACCCTAGCAATTTTCCTCAATGCCGAGTTAGGCTTTTTGGGTGTTCGAGTTGTTACTTGCAGGCAGACTCCCCGTCTTTGCGGGCAAGCTCCCAGCGCCCTCGATTTGCTTTTTGAGGTTTTCTTTTTCCGGCCATGTCTGACAAGTTGGTTGATTGTCGGCATATTGTCTTTTCCTATTTGCTTTTTTTCCAGCTTCACCAGCCTGGCTGAGCGCCGAGGGCGGGTAAAATAACTTGTTTTCGAATCAATACAAACGCTAGTTCATTAAAAAAGCGATCAACTTCCCTCCACGCTAGACTCGTCGTCGTCCACTGCTAGAAGTTCCTTTGCCGCTGAAAGATTCGCCAATTCCTCCGGAGTCATTTTAGGCTCTTCCTCCACCACGGGGATTTCCAGCTCGGGCTCTATCTCCTTCCCGAGCTTGACGATTTCGATTTCCCGCATCTCTTTGGTCCCCGTTCCAGCTGGGATGGGATGTCCGGTGATGACGTTTTCCTTGAATCCGTTCAGTCGATCTACCTTGCCCAATGTGGCGGCGTCGGTTAATATCCTCGTGGTATCCTGGAAGGATGCCGCGGATATGAAGCTACTCGTTTCCAAAGACGCCTTGGTGATTCCGAGGAGAATGGGTTCGGCGTCGGCAGGTTTGCCTCCACTAGCTACAACTCTTTGATTTTCTTTGTGGAAGTCCTGCTTGTCAATCTGTTCCGCGGCCAGGTACTTCGTATCTCCAGCATCCACAATCCGCACCTTCTGGAGCATTTGACGGACAATCATTTCGATATGCTTGTCGTTGATTTCGACACCTTGCGCCCGATAGACCATTTGGACTTCGTTGACAAGATATGTCTGGAGCGCTTGAGGTCCGCATACGTCCAAGAGTTCTTGGGGATTGATGGCGCCTTCCGTCAGCTTTTGTCCCTTGCGGACAAAGTCGCCTTGTCCGACGGTGAGGTGTTTATTGACTGGAATCAAGTGCTCTTCCGTCTTGTCGTTATCCGGGTCGCGAATGATAATTTGCCTGCATCCCTTAGCTACCTGGGCTAGTTCCACTTTTCCGTCGATTCTCGCGATTTCGGCGGCGTCTTTCGGGATTCTGGATTCGAAAAGCTCCGAAACCCTAGGAAGACCTCCCGTTATATCCTTGTTTTTCGCAGTTTGTCTTGGGACTCTCGCTAGGACATCACCGGACTTGACCGCGGCACCTTCTTCTTTCATGATGAAAGCGCCCGCCGGAAGGATGTAGTTGGCGATGGTTTCGTTTTTGCTGTTTGTGACGACGATTTGGGGGTGGAGGTCTTCGCGGTGCTCCATCACGATCATGTCCATGCCGCTGCCCTTGCGTTTTCCCCGGTTCAATGTCACGCCCTCGATCAGGTCTTTGAAGTTTATTTTTCCAGTTTCCTCCGCGATGATTGGTACGTTGTAGGGATCCCAATTGGCGATTTTTTCATTGGCTTTCACCTTGGCGCCAACCTTTTTAGCCAAGATTGTTCCTACTGGCAACTCGTAGCGTTCCAATTGACGGTTGTCTTTGGTTTTTATGATGATGAAGCCGGTTTGATTGACAACGACGGTATCGCCCTTGTCGTTTTCCACGCAACGCACTCCGTCCAAGTCGAGTATCCCCGCGTTTTTAGCCGTGATGACGGGTTGCTTGAAGGCGGAGGATGCGGTTCCACCGATATGAAACGTTCTCATAGTGAGCTGAGTGCCCGGCTCTCCGATGGACTGTGCCGCAATGATACCCAACGCGTCTCCGATTTCGGCTAGTTTGTCGTTCGCCAAGTTCCTTCCGTAGCATTTGATGCAAATACCATGGTCGGTTTCGCAAGTGAGGACCGAGCGAAGGAGAACGCTGTTTATGCCTCTATCCCTCAGTTTGTCCGCCATCGCTTCGGTAATTTCCTGGTTGGCTTCCACGATAAGTTCGCCGTTGTCGCCATGAGGGTCTTTAATGTCGGCGGCGCTGAATCGCCCTATAATACGATCTTTAAGTGGTACTATTTCCTCGTTGCCCTCGATTATCGGGCTGACCAATATGCCTTTGACCGTTCCGCAGTCCTCTTCTTTGCAAATCATGTCCTGAGCCACGTCGACCAGTTTCCGGGTCATATATCCGGAGTCGGCGGTTTTCAGCGCGGTGTCCGCAAGACCTTTCCTAGCCCCGTGTGTGCTTATGAAATATTCCAAAACCGAGAGGCCCTCCCTGAAATTGGAGAGGATGGGCCGCTCGATGATGTCTCCCGAGGGCTTAGCCATTAGGCCGCGCATTCCGGCTAGCTGTCGAATCTGGTCCCTGCTTCCCCGGGCACCGGAATCGAGCATGGCGAAAACGGGATTGATTTTGTCGGAGTTGGTTGGAGTCAAAGCTCCAAATAGATCTTCCGCGACATTGTTACTCGTCTGTGTCCAAATGTCGATGATTTTATTGTGCCGTTCGCCTTCGGTAAGGAGTCCCTTTTCGAACTGAGAGTGTATAGTTTCAATCTCTTTTCTGGCCTTTTCCAAGTGCGAGTTTTTGTTTTTGGGAATAACCATGTCGGAGATTGATATGGAGAATCCTGCCGTCGTGGCGTATTTGTATCCGAGTTCCTTGAGCTTGTCCAAATGCTGGACGGTCTTTTCTTTTCCGACGTAGGTGAAGGAGTCGCTAACCAAGCGTCCCAAACTCTTCTTGTCCGCGGTGGAGTTGAAGAAGCCAAGAGCCTTGTCCCATATTTCATTGAATATGCAACGGCCTGGAGTGGTTAGGATATACTTCGAGTCATTGTCGCCCCAAGGAGTTTCTCTGCCGAGGTTCGGATTGGGAAGTTTCACCGCGTCATGGATATTTATACTGCCAGCATCCAAGGCGGAGAGGATTTCGAAATAGTCTTTGAACGATTTCGGGGAATCGGCGCCCACTGGCGGCACGGTTAGATAATACGCTCCCAAGGTGATATCCTGGGTGGGGGTCATTATCGGCTTGCCGTTAGCTGGCGAGAAGATGTTGTTAGGCGCCAGCATCATCAGTTTGGTTTCAAGTTGCGCTTCGGCGGATAGGGGCACATGCACCGCCATTTGGTCTCCATCGAAGTCGGCGTTATAAGCCGTGCAAACGAGGGGGTGTATCCTAATGGCCGAGCCTTCGATCAGTACGGGGTTGAATGCCTGTATGCTGAGTCGATGGAGGGTTGGAGCCCGGTTTAGCATTACAGGATGGCCCTTTGTCACCTCTTCCAGGATATCCCACACAATGGGCTCGCCGCGTTCGATCATTTTCTTAGCGCTTCGGACGGTGTGGACATCTCCCCGTTCTTTTAGGTGCCGAATGATGAACGGCTCGAAAAGAATCAATGCCATTTTCTTGGGAATTCCACACTGGTCTAGATGCAATTCCGGGCCCACTACGATCACCGAACGTCCGGAATAGTCGACACGTTTTCCCAGGAGGTTTTGACGGAATCGTCCTTGTTTTCCCTTGAGCATATCGCTGAGAGACTTTAGAGGTCGATTGCCCGCGCCTGTGACAACACGGCCATGACGCCCGTTGTCGAGGAGGGCGTCCACCGCTTCTTGAAGCATCCGCTTTTCGTTCCTGATGATAACGTCCGGAGTTCTCAATTGGAGGAGGTTTTTAAGCCGGTTGTTACGGTTGATTACACGCCTGTACAGGTCGTTGAGGTCGGATGTGGCGAATCTCCCGCCTTCCAAGGGGACCAAGGGGCGCAAATCGGGAGGAATCACAGGAAGGACTTCCAAAATCATCCACTCGGGTTTCGATTCGCTGTTAATAAAACCCTCCACCAAGCGCATTCTCTTGGCGAGTTTTTTGCGGATGACCTTGCTTTTGGTCGCCGCCATTTTTGTTTTAAGGTCGTCCAGAAGAGCGGCGAGATCAAGTCCCGCAAGGATTTCTCTTACAGCCGGAGCCCCCATGCCAGCCTTGAAGGAATCCCCATAGCTTTCGAGCGCTTCGCCGTATTCAACTTCATCTAGGGGCTGGCCAACTTTAAGAGGTGTGTCCCCGGGGTCAATGACCACCCAGTCCTCATAGTAAACGATTCTTTCCAAGGCTTTCGCAGTCATGTCCAGCATGAGTCCGATTCTGCTAGGCATACACTTGAAGAACCAGATATGGGTTACCGGCACCGCCAAATCAATATGCCCCATGCGTTCGCGGCGCACACGCGACTGGGTCACTTCCACGCCACAACGGTCGCAAACCACGCCCTTGTGTTTGATTCGCTTGTATTTGCCGCAATTACATTCCCAGTCTTTGGTAGGTCCGAATATGCGTTCACAGAACAGACCGCCCTTTTCGGGCTTGAAACTACGGTAGTTTATCGTTTCCGGGTTTTTAACCTCGCCATGACTCCACGATCTAATGACATCAGGAGAGGCGACGTTGATGGTCACGGCACCAAACGAGGTGCTTCCCTCATTCCCCAGCAACTCTCTATATGCGTATTTATTGTCAACCACGAGTAGAACCTCCGCGAGTTTGTTGTATTTTAACCCTAGGCTTTATCCAGCTACTTGTTAACCAGCCGTATATCTATTCCCAAGCTTTGCATTTCTTTCATAAGCACGTTGAACGACTCTGGGCGACTGGGTTCGAGGACGTTTTGTCCTTTGACCACCGACTCATATATCCTAGCCCGTCCCGAGACATCATCGCTCTTGACGGTGAGCATCTCCTGGAGTGTTGACGCCGCTCCATAGGCTTCGAGCGCCCAAACCTCCATTTCCCCAAATCGCTGTCCTCCATGCTGGGCTTTTCCTCCCAGAGGCTGTTGCGTTACTAGCGAGTATGGACCAACCGCTCGAGCATGGATTTTATTGGCGACCAAATGGTCGAGTTTCAGCATGTAGATATAACCCACGAGGATGCGTTGATCGAATTTCTCGCCGGTACGCCCGTCGTACAAATCGGTCTTGCCGTCGAACTTGTTGCCATCGAATCCCCATTTGTAGTTGTCGCCAGTATTGGCTTTCAATTTCTTATTGGCGCTTTTCATGAGTTCGACGATGTCGTTTTCGTTGATTCCGTCGAAGACTGGGCTGGCGACCTTTATGCCGAGAATCTTCGCCGCCCATCCAAGATGGGTTTCGAGGACCTGCCCGACATTCATGCGGCTGGGGACTCCGAGCGGGTTTAGAACGATGTCCACTGGGGTTCCGTCCGCTAGGAACGGCATGTCTTCCACAGGTACGATTTTTGCTACAATGCCCTTGTTTCCGTGGCGGCCAGCCATTTTATCGCCGACCTGAAGTTTTCTTTTGCTAGCGACGTAAACCTTGACCTTTCGGACTATTTTAGGCTCCGCGCCCGTTCCCGTTTCCAACCCATGGATAATTTCGTCGCGTTCCCGCTCCAATGTTTGTACCTGAGGCATGTATTTAGCGACTATTGCGTCTATCTTGGATTTGAGAGGGGAATCCTCCATCCGGTAGTTACGGAAATTCATCGCGAGTTTTTTGATGGAGCTTTGCGCGACTTTACGGTTGCAGGATATTAACGGAGAGTCCTTTTTCGAGGATGCCGTGTTATAAATAGGGGATGCGAGTTTTTGTCCCAGCATGACCACCGAGAGTTCTTTCTCCATATCGGAGGTTAGCTCTGATACAGCCATCTTGCAGCTGTCTTTCGCTATTTTGATTTGCTTTCTAAGCTCGGATTTGGTCATGGTCTGCCTATTGGGGTCGGTGGAATACTCTATTCGCACATCCATGACGATGCCGCCTTTGCCACTGCTCACGACCAGACTCGAATCCTTGACATCGGCTGCTTTCTCTCCGAATATTGCTCTGAGAAGGCGTTCTTCCGGGGCGAGTTCCGACTCGGACTTAGGGGTTATCTTCCCGACGAGAATATCGCCTGGTTTAACTTCCGCCCCTAGTCGCACTATGCCGTCCGGAGCTAGGTTTCTGAGGGATTCCTCGCTGACATTGGGGATATCTCGGGTGATTTCCTCAGGGCCGAGCTTTGTGTCCCTAGCAACGATTTCGAATTCCTCCACGTGGACGCTAGTGTAAACATCGTCCTTAACAAGGCGTTCGCTGACAACTATGGCATCCTCGAAGTTGTATCCGCACCAAGGCATGAACGCCACCATGACATTCTTGCCCAAAGCGAGTTCGCCGTGGTCCGTGGCGGCGCCATCGGCGATCGGATCGCCGGCGGAAATCTTTTGCCCCGTTTTGACGAGGGGTCTTTGGTTCATCGAAGTGCCGGCGTTGCTACGCAGGAACTTGTTTAGAGGATACTCGAGTTTCTTTTTTCCGGAAGCAATCACTATGCGATCCGAAGAGACGGCTTCCACGGTTCCATCTTTTTCCGCTCTAACCACGGCTCTGGAATCGAACGCCACTTTTTGCTCGAGTCCGGTGCCTACGAGGGGAGCCTCGGTGGTGAGTAGCGGTACGGCTTGGCGTTGCATGTTGGAGCCCATAAGAGCCCTGTTGGCATCGTCATGCTCAAGGAAAGGCACCAATCCGGCCGCGGCGCTGACGAGTTGTTTCGGGGATACATCCATGAATTGGATCTTCTCCGCGGGCACTTCCGCGAAATCACCTTGGGAACGAGCCATGACCAAGGCGTTTTTGAATTTACCGTTGGCGTCGAGAGGGGCGTTGGCCTGCGCAATGACGTATTTCTCCTCTTTGTCCGCCGTCAAGTATTCGATTTTGCTCGTGGCGACACCATTTTCGACTATACGGTACGGTGTCTCCAAAAAACCATGTTTGTTTATTCTAGCGTAGAGGGACATAGACGAGATAAGTCCGATATTTGGCCCCTCCGGGGTTTCTATCGGGCATATTCTTCCGTAATGACTGGTGTGGACATCCCGGACTTCAAATCCGGCGCGTTCCCTGCTGAGCCCTCCCGGTCCCAACGCGCTGAGCCTTCTTTTGTTCGTGAGCTCGGAAAGGGGATTTGTCTGGTCCATGAACTGCGAGAGCTGGTTTCTAGCGAAGAAATCCCTGATAACGCTTGCGAGCGCTTTGGGATTGACTAATTTGGTTGGAGTAATGCTGGTCTCGTCGGCGTTAAGCAACGTCATTCGCTCGCGAATGAGTCTTTCGGTACGAGCCAAGCCAACCCTGCACTGGTTCTGAAGAAGTTCCCCCACATTGCGTACGCGACGGTTGCCGAGATGGTCTATGTCGTCGGGTTGCCCACCAGAGCGTCTCAGGGCGACAAGAAGTTTCGTCGCCTCCATCATATCTTCTTTCCTGAGGATTCGGGCGCTCAACGAGAGCTTCTGTCCAAACCGCTGGTTGAGTTTGAACCGCCCAACTTCTCCAAGGTCATATTTGCGGAGGTCGAAAAAATATCTCTGCAACAGACTCTTAGCATTGGTGATGTTTGGGGGATCGCCAGGGCGCATCCTGCGGTATATCTCCTTTAACGCCTCTTCTCCGGTTCTAGTCGGATCACGTCGCAGGCATTTAATCAAATAGTCGTCGCCATCGGGAATATGGACTACTGGAATTTTTCTTATCTTGGCGTTTTGAAGCAACTTAATGGTGGTCTCGTCCAAGGGGACGAGTTCGTCCAAAACTTCGGCGCCATTAGCGTCAGTTATGGGGTCGAGAGTGTAATATGTGTCCAAATCTTTCGCCGCCAAAAGCTGCGCCGTTGTCATCGATTTGACTTCGTGCACTGGCGAAAGAATATCCTTGTTGGTTTCGTATCCAATCGCCCTTAGGAAGGTGGTTATGAGAAATTTGCGTCTTCTGCGATGGCGGTCGAGATATATGTGTATCAAATCGTTGGGGTCGAATTGGACTTCCATCCAGGAGCCGCGGTCCGGGATTATCCTGAATGAGTAGAGAGTCGCGCCACTGGCGTGCTGTGATGTCTCGAAACATATGCCCGGGGACCTGTGCAACTGACTGATGATAACGCGTTCAACGCCGTTTATAACAAAAGTCCCTTGCCTAGTGATGATGGGCATTTCGCCGATGTAAACTTCCTCTTCGATTGTTTCTCCGCCCTCCCGGGTCAAACGGAATGTGGCGTACAACGGGGCACTGTGCGTGTCTCCGTCCTTGATGCAGTCTATGATACGCTTATTGGTGTCGCCGAGACGGTAGGAGACGTACTCCAACTGCAGTTGCCCGTCGAAACTTTTTATAGGAAACACCTCGCTAAAAGCCTCATGCAACCCTCCCTTCCGCTTTTTCGGGGAGAGGTTCCGCTGGAGGAACTGCTCATAGGAATCTACTTGGACGCTTATGAGGTCCGGAATGTCAAGGACATCCGCGTATCGACCAAAATTCTCGCGATCTGACATTAGTGCTCCTGTGGGAGAATTGCCTGTAATCCGACCGGGAACGAGTACGCCCATTCCCGAAAAGCCAACATCGGCGCGCCCCCAAAGGGACACGCCGCTATCGTTGACAGTTTGCCTTTTCTTACTTCAGTTCGACGGTGGCTCCAGCCGCTTCGAGCTTACCCTTGAGCTCTTCCGCCTCGTCTTTGGAAACGCCTTCCTTGATGGGTTTCGGAGCGCTTTCCACGAGGTCTTTAGCGTCCTTGAGACCCAGTCCGGTGATGGTGCGAACTTCCTTGATGACGGCGATTTTGTTTTCGCCGAAAGACGCCAGAATCACATCGAACTCGGTCTTCTCGTCGGCAGCTTGGGCATCTCCGCCCGCCGGAGCTGCTGCGGCCGCTACAGCTACGGGAGCCGCGGCGGTGACACCGAGGCGATCCTCGAGAGCTTTCACCATTTTAGAGAGCTCAAGCACAGTAAGATTTTCGACATAGGAAATGAACTTGTCCATTTCCTCCGACACTTCGACTTTTGTTTCCTCGGACATGTTATGGCACCTCCATGTTATTCGTGTCTATATCCGTCGGGAGGGGTGGATCCTCACCCGTTTTCCTTTTTGTTCTTATACGCGTTCAGAATGTTCAGCATTTCCGTGGCCTTGGCGTTGAGGACGCTTACCAGATTTCTGGACGGAGCCTGGAGTACTCCCAGCAACTGCGAGAGCAGGACTTCTCGCGACGGTAGAGATGCGATTTCTTTCACATCGGCGGAAGAAAGCGCCTCTCCATCCAAACAACCACCTTTGGGAGCCACAACGTTGAACGCTTTTCCGAAAGAATCAATAACTTTAGCTACTTCTCCCGGATCGCCGGATCCTGCTACCACGGCAGTATCCCTAGCTAGGTCTAGTTGCGTCATGGCATCCAATCCCTCTTTTTCCGCCGCTTTGCGCACGAGCCGGTTTTTAAGGACGCGGCATACTGCGTTCTTTTCGGCGAGCTTGCCGCGGAGCTCCGAAAACGCAGCTACGTCAAGTCCCTTGTAGGATATGAGGAAGAGGTAGTCGGATTCTTTCAAGAGGACTCCAATCTCCTCGACCATTTGTTTTTTTTCAATTCTCATGATGTCGCCTTTAGAAAGCTTTTAGTGTCAACTTTGACGCTTGGCCCCATAGTGGGCGATATTGCACACTTCTGAATGAATGTGCCCTTGGCGGTCGCCGGCTTGGCTCGTAGCAAAGCGTTCGCTACCGCTATGAAATTCTCTTTCAAGTCTTCCACGGGGAAAGACAATTTTCCTATCGGGGCGTGCACGCAACCGCCTTTATCGTTACGGAACTCGACGCGTCCGGCTTTCGCTTCCTTGACTGCGGAGGCGACATCGTCCGTCACCGTTCCGGTCTTGGGGTTGGGCATCAACCCGCGTGGTCCGAGTACGCGTCCCAAGGGGCGAACCTGCTTCATCGCTTCCGGAGTAGCAATCAGGACATCGAATCCAAGCCATCCGTCTTTAATTTTAGCGACGAGATCTTCCATGCCCACGAAATCCGCTCCAGCCTCCTTGGATTGGTCGGCTCCCGGTCCGGAAACCACCACGGCGACCTGGACGCTTTTCCCAGTCCCTTTGGGGAGTGTCACCGCGCCGCGGACGTTCTGGTCGGATTGTTTGGGGTCGATTCCCAGTTTCATCGCTAAATCGACACTTTCGTCGAACGACGCTCCGGGAGCGCTTTTCAAGATCTCCAACGCCTCTGCGATATCATACGCTTTGGATTCGTCTATCTTCTCGACGCGTGATTTGTAAAGTTTACTTTTCCTAGGCATCATTTCACCTCTATACCCATGCTACGCGCGGTTCCTTCAATTATCCTCATCGCGGCCTCCTCGGTTCTGGCGTTGAGATCGACCATTTTTGTTTTGGCGATCTCCAAGACCTGATCCCGCGTGACGGAACCCACGATTTCGCGTCCCACTTCGCCTGATCCCGCCGCGAGGCCGGCAGCTTTCTTGAGAAGCGCCGATGCCGGAGGAGATTTCATGATGAAAGTGAAAGAGCGGTCCTGGTAAACCGTTATTTCAACGGGGATTATCGTCCCGGCCTTGTCCTGGGTGGCAGCGTTGAACTGCTTGCAGAACTCCATGATGTTTATTCCGGCCTGTCCCAAAGCCGGACCCACGGGAGGTGCCGGATTAGCCGCGCCCGCGGGAATTTGCAACTTTATTCGCCCTGTCTCTTTTTTAGCCATCGCCAACTCCAAGTCAATCGGAACTTAATACAACAGTTTTCCTTCCGTCCGCGCTCGCAAGCGTCGCGCACGGCACATCAAACACCGCGCTCCACTTGCCAGAACTCCAGTTCCACTGGTGTGGATCGGCCGAAAATAGCCACCAGAATCTTGAGCTTTCCTCTCTCGTGGTCTATCTCCTCTATGGCACCTTCGAAATTCTCGAACGCGCCGTCCTTTATTCTCACCGTCTCACCAACTTCGAAATCGATCTTGGGACGGACTTGTTCCTTCGCTCCTTCCGCTTGGTCTAGCAAATCGGTGACTTCATGCGGGGGAAGGGGAACCGGCTTATCCCCGCGCCCGACGAATCCTATAACACCCTGCGTTTGGCGGATGAAATACCACGCTTCCTCGTCCAACTTTTTAGTCGCCACATCGTACAGGTCCATCCGGACAAGTATGTACCCCGGAAAGAACTTGCGACTTGTCGTGGTCTTTTTTCCCTGCTTAACCTCCGATATCTGTTCCATCGGAATCAATATCTCGTGTATCTTTGCGCACAATCCAGGCGTATTGTCCAAATGTCTTTCTATCGTGTTCTTGACCTTGTTCTCGTGTCCTGAAAGGGTGTTCACGACAAACCATTGCCCTTTGGAGCGATCAGGGGCACCCGCATTGCCAGCGGTCTCCTCTGCCGTTTCCGCCGTGGCGACTACACTGGACACCTCGGAGGCGCTTTCCACTTTTTCAGTTTTTTCAGACTCTTCCATCGCGTTTAGTCCTAACAGGCGGATTTCCGCCGCGACACTAATCCCTCACCCGTGGGTGAACAGATTCAGGAGTTTCAAATTCACTTGATCAACTACCGCCACGAACAAGCCCAGCGCAACCACCGAGACGATAACCAAAAGCGTCGATTCCGTCAATTCATTTTTTGACGGCCAACTACTTTTCTTCAGCTCGTTGATTGTGTCCGCCACAACCTGCTTGGCTTTAGCTACAAGATTGCCCATGCTTACACTCCAAAATCCCGATACGTCCCTTTCCACCCGCATGGCGGAAACTAAAATTGGCAGGTGAGCCGAGACTCGAACTCGGAACCTTCGGTTTTGGAGACCGATGCACTAGCCAATTGTGCTACTCACCTACGGTTGATCCCCGCCACAAACGCCGTGCCACGGCTTCGGCGGGGCCGCGGAAAAGCTACTTGGTCTCCCTGTGCAAAGTATGTTTGCGATCGAACTTGCAAAACTTGCGTTTCTCCAACCGTCCAGGAGTATTCCGTTTCTCCTTCATGGTCGTGTAGTTCCGACGCTTGCACTCGGTGCACGCCAACGTTATTATTTCTCTCGCCATACCAGCCAACCAGTGGCGCTCTAACGCCTTTTCTGCGTGAAACACCCCGGACAATCGGATGACGACCGTTCCGGGGCGTTCCCCTTTTTCCAGACGGGAGGAGTAGCGCTTCCGCACCCGACTAGAAAACTAAATTTACTCGATAATCTCCGTGACCCGACCGGACGCTACTGTCCTGCCACCTTCCCTGATAGCGAAACGAAGCGTTTTCTGCATTGCGATCGGGGCGATGAGCTCGACTATGACTTCCGTGTTGTCGCCAGGCATGACCATTTCCGTGCCCTCCGGAAGGGTTATCACGCCAGTCACGTCGGTCGTCCGGAAATAGAATTGAGGCCTATAGTTCGAGAAAAATGGCGTATGACGCCCACCCTCTTCTTTCGAGAGGACGTAAATCTCGGCCTTGAATTTCGTGTGGGGAGTAATCGAGCCAGGCTTCGCAAGCACCTGACCGCGTTCCACGTCGTCTTTTTTCGTGCCTCGGAGCAGGCAGCCAACGTTGTCGCCAGCGCGCCCCTCGTCGAGAATCTTTCTGAACATCTCGACACCAGTTACGGTGGTCTTGACCGTGGGCTTGATCCCCACGATTTCGATCTGTTCTCCAGTTTTAATGATGCCACTCTCGACACGACCGGTGACAACCGTTCCGCGTCCCTCGATGGAGAACACGTCCTCGATCGGCATCAGGAAATCTTTATCGATATCTCTAGCCGGCTCGGGGATGTAGGAGTCAACGGCGTCCATTAGCTCGAATATGCATTCGCAGTCCGGGCCTTCGCCACCAGATTCCATCGCCTTAAGGGCGGATCCCTTTATTATAGGAATATCGTCGCCGGGGAAATCATAGCTGGAAAGAAGTTCGCGGACTTCCATTTCCACGAGTTCGATGAGTTCGGGGTCGTCGACCTGGTCGGTTTTGTTGAGGAATACCACCATCGCCGGAACGCCAACTTGGCGTGCCAACAGAATGTGTTCCCGGGTTTGGGCCATCGGACCGTCAGTGGCGGCGATAACCAAAATGGCTCCATCCATCTGCGCCGCACCCGTAATCATGTTTTTGACGTAGTCGGCGTGTCCAGGGCAGTCGACGTGGGCGTAGTGCCTTTTCTCCGTCTCGTATTCCACATGCGCGGTGTTAATCGTGATACCACGGGCTTTCTCTTCCGGGGCGTTGTCTATCTCTTCGTAGTTTTTGACTTCGCCTTGACCAAACTTCTTGGTTAGAGCCATCGTGATGGCCGCTGTGAGCGTGGTCTTGCCATGGTCCACATGACCAATCGTACCAATGTTCAAATGCGGCTTATTCCTCTGAAACGTCTCCTTTGCCATTTTTCTCCTCCTGCAAATGGTTCTAGACGATTTTCTCCGACACAAAAATCCTTAAAATTCCACCGTTTTTGTCTGGAGCCCACAACCGGACTTGAACCGGTGACCTCGTCCTTACCAAGGACGCGCTCTACCGACTGAGCTATGCGGGCCCGAAATCCAGCTCAAATCCAACTTGAGACAAGGCAAAAACGAGCACGGAATATACTCTGACGGACCACCTTGTCAACGCCAAGTATCAAAAAAAACTCTTTTTTTTCGAAAAAAAACGCAAAAGTTTGGAGCGGAATGGTTTGCGGAGCAATGCGCCAGCTAACCGCGATTTCGACTTTTAGCACTTGTTTTCGATTCAACGGCCCATCTTAACAACAGCGGGTGCGCCGTCGCATTCTTGCGGTTTGGCACGTTCTTTCCTCGAACCTCCATTCGGCTCCTAATTTTCGCGGATCTCGCAATTCTTCCGAGGGGAACCGGACATTCGTCCGTTTCCATACGAGCTGGTGCTCGGGGGGGGATTCGAACCCCCACGGGTTGCCCCACATGGCCCTCAACCATGCGCGTCTGCCAGTTCCGCCACCCGAGCGTGTTCCTGGAGGGGGGGTATTGTACAATGGCATGGCGCGTTGTCAACCCGGAACCGTGGAAAAAACGCGATCAAAGCTTTGGAAGATTCCCTCCACCCTTGTTTTGGCACCTTTCGCGGGGTATTGTAGAGCGGTTCCGCTAGGACGAAGTCGCGGCGGGGATTGGCGGGGCGAAACGGATGATTCGCATTGTTTGCTTTTGTTTGGATCGAAACCTTTTGGCGACATGACTAGAAATGGCGACAGAACGTGGATATACGCCCTCCTTTCGGCGGTCTTTTCCCTTATGGTGCATGGACTTTTCCTCGTTATTCTCTTGAAACTCGGGGTGTTTCCCCTTTTGTCGTCTCTACCAGTTCCGAAATTGCCGCATAGAACCTTGACTTTCGTTCGGCCGAAGCAAGAGAGGAAAGCTGCTGCCGGGGACCGTGGCGAAAACATGGCTCCAACTCCGGAAAACGGAGGGGCGGCCAAGCCACAGCCCCCGCCGGTCCCTCCAGGGAGTGGGGACAAGATGAAAACCGCGCCCATGGCCACCAAGCCCGGAGCGTTCGAGCCTCCGATAGCCGCCGACTTCCCTGCCCCGGCCGAACCACCCGATTTGACGGAAATCGTGGCGATTGATGGTGATACTCTTCCCGATAATAGATTGAACTTGAACCGTGCCCTTATTCCCAAGCTTCCGAGGACTTTTGGGGAGGCGATGTCTCCGTTCTCGAGCACGGGCTCCGGCCCCGGGGACAGAGGGTTGGCCATGCCGGTTGCGCGCACCAAGCTGCCCCGATCAAGAGATGGCGTGTTGCCAGCCACCCCGGACACGAGCCTTGTCCCAGGCGGGAAAGGTGTAGGGATGGGGTCCTTGCTCGACATTAAAGTGTTCAAGTATCCCGATACCTTCGGAGGGGGGTACTTCAGAATAGACATATCCACCAATAAGAAAGCGATTGCCGCCTTGCCGCCGTTCCAAAAGGATGTTGTGTTTCTGTTGGACGTGTCTGGAAGCATAAGGCGAAGGCGGTTGGCGCAGTTCAAGTCCGGTGTCCTGGCGGCGGTGAAAAACCTTAGGAAAGGGGATAGATTCAACGTCGTGGCGTTTCAGTCCGGCAATATCCCCTTCGCCAACGGATTGGTGCGACCGAATGCGAAAATACTCAAGGCGTTGGATGATTTCCTCTTCACGCTACGTTCGGAAGGCACGACGAACGTCTACCCTGCGATAGCCCCCTATGTCGGCTCCAAAAATCGCGCCGGGCTCCGTCCGCTGATAGTGTTTTTGGCGTCGGACGGGAAGGTCAATTACGGCGAGCTCACCAGAAACAGGGAGATACTCAATGCGGTCTCGAACGGCAACCATGCCGGCGCAAGTGTATATTGCTTTAGCGTTGGCGATGACAGAAACTCGTTTCTCATGGACCTCTTGGCGTATCGCAACCGAGGAGAGAGTTGCCATGTTCGGGATGTTCCTGGAAGCGGGAGGGTGTTGGCCACCTTCGCTAATCAGGTTTCGGATGTCAGCGTCGCTGATATCGACTACCAGGTTTCGAGCAACTTGACCGAGAACACATTCCCAAAAAGGCTCCCTAACATTTACCGGGGCAGGACGCTTTCAATATATGGCAGATATGAGGACAAGAACACCGGAGTCGGACTTAGGGTTACCGGCCGCGATAGCGCTGGAGTCGAGCGCGAAGCGGTTTTCGGAGGGAGGATTGCCAATGCCACCGTGGGGGACGAGAACATCAAGCGTGAATGGGCTAGACAGTACCTTTACCATCTCTATAGCATCCTCTCGGTTAAATACGACAAACGTCTAGTCGAGAAAATCCACGATGTAGCTAGCGAATACAAACTGAAGCTACCCTACCTTGATAAGCACTTGAAGGATAGAAGGAAAAATTACGTCGAATGACTTTCTTCCACGGTTGAAACTCCTCTTCTTCAAGGGTATTGGTTTCTTGTTGACGCGTCGTCTGGCGACGGCGTTGATTTGTTTTGAACTTTTTTTACCACTGCGGAAATAGCGTAATGACAAAACACATTTTTATCACGGGCGGGGTCGTGTCGTCGTTGGGGAAGGGGATAACCACTGCATCGGTTGCGTTGCTCCTAAAGAGGCGTGGCTACAGGATAAAAATCCAAAAACTAGATCCTTATATCAACGTCGATCCGGGAACGATGTCCCCATACCAGCACGGCGAGGTCTACGTTACCGACGACGGGGCGGAGACCGATCTGGACTTGGGGCACTACGAGCGGTTCGCCGGGGTGACATGCTCCAAAGATAGCAATTACACCACGGGAAGCATATACAGCGCCGTCATACAACGCGAGCGCGCCGGTGGCTATCTTGGAAAAACGGTGCAAGTCATTCCCCATATCACCGATGAGATTAAAAAGGCCATTGCGAGTCTGGATGGCGACGATGTCGATATCGCCCTGACGGAGATCGGGGGCACCGCCGGCGACATCGAGTCGCTTCCCTTTCTCGAGGCGATAAGGCAATACCGCCACGAGATAGGACCGGAGAACGGCCTCTTCATACATCTGACACTTGTCCCGTATATTCGCGCCGCCGGGGAGATGAAGACGAAACCCTCGCAGCAATCGGTGGGTATTTTGAGGGAAATCGGTATTACTCCCGATATCCTAGTCTGCCGCTCGGAGCGGGCGATGTCGGAGGAGCATTTCGAGAAATTGTCCCTTTTCTGCAATGTCAGCCGGGATTTGGTGATAGAGGAACGTGATGTCGCGCATTCCATATACGAGGTGCCGGTCGAGTTGGCCAAGCAGCGTTTGGATCAGCATATTTTGGAGAAGATGGGGCTCCCCTCGAATTCCCTTGCGATGGACGATTGGCGTAAAATGCTCGCTAACATCATCAATCCCCCGCGCGGAGAAGTGGAAATCGCCGTGGTGGGCAAATACATCAGCCTGAGGGATTCTTACAAAAGCATATACGAGGCGTTGTCGCACGGCGGGATCGCCAATGGCGTCAAGGTCGAGTTCCGTATGATCGAGGCGGAGGATATAGAATCCTCGTCCGCCGAGGAGATGCTTGATGGAGTCGATGGAATTTTAGTCCCCGGAGGCTTTGGCGACAGGGGGGTCGAGGGAAAGATCGCCGCCATAAAATACGCTCGGGAGAACTCCATTCCGTTCCTGGGGATATGCTTGGGTATGCAGTGCGCCGTTATCGAGTTCGCGAGAAACGCGGGCGGATTAGAGGGCGCGCATAGCGCGGAGTTCGATCCCGATTCCCCGCACAAGGTCGTGGACCTCATGGAGGAGCAAAAGAAGATCGTCAACATGGGGGGAACGATGAGGCTGGGAGCGTGGCCGTGCGAGTTGGAGAATGGAAGCAAGGCCAAGGCTGCGTATGGTGCGGATTCCATCTCGGAGCGCCACAGGCACCGCTACGAGTTCAACTCCGAATACCGCGACGTTTTCGAGAAGAACGGCTTGGCGGTTGTGGGGGTATCTCCCGAAAGCGGATTGGTGGAGATTGTCGAATTGGAAAGCCACCCTTGGTTCGTCGCCTGCCAGTTCCATCCTGAATTCAAATCCACGCCTCTTTCCGCGCATCCCCTTTTCCGCGATTTTGTTGGCGCGTCGAAGAAAAACAGGGGCGACTGACTTCATTCCCGCTGGAGGGCTGCCGGATATGAGCGATGCCGGGGAGAAAAATATTGTCTGGTCGAAGAGTCTTCTAGACGCCTCGGAACGGAAGGCCTTGACTGGCCAAACGGGATGCGTGGTCTGGCTTACCGGGCTCTCCGGCTCCGGGAAATCCACGATTGCGAAGATGCTTGAGCGCAGGCTTCTCGAGGCCGGCAGGATGGCGTACATTCTCGACGGCGACAACATCCGCCATGGATTAAGTGCCGATTTGGGATTCTCCGAGGATAACCGCGCGGAGAATATACGCAGAATTGGCGAGGTGGCCGCGCTTTTCGCGGATGCCGGAGTAGTGGCGATAGCCGCTTTTATCTCTCCATTCGAGGCTGGACGCCGGAAAGCCAAGGCGGCGGTCGGGGAGGAGCGTTTTGTCGAGGTGTTCGTGGACGCCCCGCTGGACGTGTGCGAGACCCGCGACCCGAAGGGGCTTTACAAAAAGGCCCGGAAAGGCGAGATAGGCGATTTCACGGGGATCGACTCCCCTTACGAGAAACCTTCCAATCCGGACCTTGTCATAGATACCTCCACTGCTACCGTTAAGGAGGCTGTCGAACGTTTGTGGGCGGTTGTGGATGAAAAGCTGGAGAGCGCTATATGAAATATTCCCTGACACATTTGCGGCAATTGGAGGCTGAGAGCATCCACATCATGCGCGAGGTCGTGGCGGAGTTCGAGAACCCGGTGATGCTGTATTCCATCGGCAAGGACTCGTCCGTGATGCTTCGCTTGGCCCGGAAAGCCTTTCATCCGGGCAAGATCCCGTTCCCTTTGCTCCATGTCGATACCGGGATGAAGTTCAAGGAGATGTACGAGTTCCGCGATCGCTACACGCGCGAGATCGGGGCCGAACTCCGGGTAAGCAGCAATAAGAAGGCCATCGCCGAGAATGTCAATCCTTTCGACCTGGGTACCAGAAAATGCTGTTCGTTTCTCAAGACGGAAGCGCTTGTCAGCGCTATTCGGGAGGGCGGATACGACGCCGCTTTCGGAGGGGCCAGGCGCGACGAGGAGAAATCCAGAGCCAAGGAGCGGATATTCTCCTTCCGCGACGAATTTGGCCAGTGGGACCCCAAAAACCAGCGTCCCGAACTCTGGAGCCTTTACAACACCCGCGTCGACAAGGGACAGTCCATCCGGGTGTTCCCCCTTTCCAACTGGACCGAACTAGATGTCTGGCATTACATCCATGTCGAGAATATTCCCGTTGTTCCGCTGTATTTCGCCAAGGAGCGCGAGATGGTCGTTCGGGACGGACAACTGATTCCGCTCGACGGCCCAATCCCCCTGAAGGACGGCGAGACTCCGGAGAAGGTGATGTGCCGCTTCCGGACGCTTGGTTGCTATCCATGCACCGGCGCCGTCCGTTCCGCCGCCGCCACTATCCCCGAGATTATCGAGGAGATGATGTCGGAACGGACTTCCGAGAGGGCGACTAGAATTATCGACCACGATGTCGAGGGATCGATGGAGGAGAAGAAGCGCGACGGGTATTTCTAATACCTTGTTTGGTTCAATACCGCCTTGGGAGGAGGGCAATATGGGGAAATTGGCGAATGCCGCGATTTTGTTTTTAGTCGCCACCGCGGTGGAGGCTGGCGATACTCCAGCCGCCGCCGCTGCTGTCCCGGCCCGCCATACGATGACTTTTTTAGACATCGTAATTTCCGGAGGTGCCGCCGTAGGATTACTTTGGATCGTGCTGGTATTGATGTTTATGTTTGTCCTTTTGTTTGGGCTGTTATCCATTGTATCAGCGGCGATGGCGAAGACCAACACCGCCCCTTTGACGTTGAAGTTGCTTTACTTGGCGGCCGCCACGCAAATTCTGGCCGGGGCGGCGATTAGCGCTTTGGGAATCGTCAGAACTATCAACACGGTGCTGGGGCCGTTGACGGGGGCGTCCAAAGCACGGGCGTTGGCCTTGAGTATATCCGACTCGCTGTATGCGCCGTCGTTAGCGTTGCTGGGACTGGCGCCGTTCTTTTTCTTCGCGGTTTTGGCGATGAGCATCCTTCATTTCAAACCGTCGCCCGCGGAGTTGGCAATGCTGGAGAGTGATTCATGACCTCTTTGTTTAAAATTGTCGCTGACAGCGGAACTGTTGGTATATTGACTTGGTTGTTGGTCTTCATGTGCTCGATAGCGGGAATGCTTTTGGTTTTTTGGGCCCTAGCGTCCGCGGGAAGATGTGACGGACACCGCTATCCGCTACCCTTGAAACTGCTTGCGTTTTGCGCGGGAGCGACTTTGGCCGCTGGCGCTTCGGGAACGCTATGCGGATATATTGACTCCTTTGCCATCCTTGGAGCGACAACTGGAGCGGAAAAAGCGAAAATGCTCGAAGTATGCATGTGGCAAGCCGAGGTTTCTCTGTGGTTTTCTGCGATTTCGGCTTTTGTGCAATTGCTCGGCTTGGCGATAGCCTTTATGATGGCTAAAACCGCGGCGGAACGGCATGGCGGTTCCAGCGACATACGGAAAACAGGCTCGGGAAGGGCGAAATCGCTATGGTTCGCATTGGCCGCGGCGTTGATAGTGGCTATTGCCGGAGCGATGGGGGCTCTTGGCTCTATCTATTCCATTGTCACGATCCATCCTTCCGCGGTGTCCGCGGCGCGACACTCGTTCCAAGTCGAAAAGATGTTTTTAACCATCACCGCGGTCTCCGCCATCTTGGGAATCGCGATCGCCGCCGCACTGGCGGCGATATCGGCTGCGCATTCCTTGCGGGGGCGTTCGATGGCCTCATAACGGGATAGTGATATGCGAACGAACGATATTTCGGAGACTGACAAAATCCTCCCGTTCGTGCTGGCGGCTGTCGCGGGAACCGCACTTTTCGTGGTCCTGGGAACACATGGCGTTGGGGTGTCCACCGATTCCGTCGTGTATTTGAACGTGGCGGAGAATATTCTAAAGACCGGCGCTATGCGGGTGACCGCTTTCGGCTTGGACGCGCCCATGACCCATTTCCCTCCGCTTTATCCGGCGTTGTTGGCGCTTGCCGCCAGTTGGGGGCGCTGTTCCGTCGAAACTGCGGCGCTGGTGTTGAATGTAACGGTTTTTTCTGCGAATATCGCATTGGTGGGGATATTGGCGTCGAGGATGGGACTGACTGGACGGGGCTTGGCGGCGGTGATTATTATTTTCGCCACTTCCGAATATATGGTGATTGTCCACGCCAAGGCGCTTTCCGAGGCGTTGTTCCTTGTGTTTCTCCTTTCGACTATTCTGACGGTAGGGTGGTATGCCGAGCGTGGATGGACGAATCTTCTCCTTTTATCGGGGGGGCTAGCCGCTTTGGCGTGCTTGCAACGCTACACAGGAGTAGCGCTTGTCGCGGCCGTGGCGTTGTTTCTAGCGTCTCCCTCGCTAGAGCGGACATTGAAAAAGCGTTTGCGGGACTCGGTGGTGTTTGCCGCCGTGGCGCTGGCGCCATTGGCGTTGTGGATGGCGGGAAACGCGATTTCCGCTGGTAGCGCGGCGGATAGGCGTTTGGCGTTCCATCCGATAGGGTTGGCGCATTTGCGACAACTCGCGCGTTCCGCGTTGTTTGTTATCCTCCCGGATGGCTCGCTTGCGGGTATCAAAGTCGCGCTATCGTCCCCGGACGCGCCGTTCATTCTGGTGATCGCGTCGTTCGTCCTGTCGTCCGCGGTTCTAGCGGTCTTTTTCGCATCTCTCCCGCATCTCAAGCGGAGGGAGCCTTTTATCATGGATTTCTGGAATAATTCGGCTCCGTGGTTCAAGGTGGCCGCGGTTTTCGCGGGCGTTTATCCACTCTTTTTGGTCGCGTCCATATCCTTGTTCGACTATACCACTCCGTTGAGCTACAGGATCATGGCGCCCGAGTTCGTCGCGGGATTGCTTGTAGTCGCCGTGGCCTTGAGTTCCCTGGCTTCGAGTTGGGGCCGGACGGGACGGCTAATATTGGAAACTCTGGCCGTCGCCCTTATGGTGTCATACGGATTCAGATGCGCGGCTCTATGCGCCAATATCCACGAGAACGGCTTGGAGTTTTCCAGTGTTGCTTGGTCGGAATCACCTCTAGTCGCTTATGTCAAAAAATTGTCGGAAGACGTTCCCGTTTACACCAATGGCGCCGCCGGATTGTATTACCAGCTCAAACGTTCCGCGTCGGCGATACCGCGGAAACTCAAAGACGGGGCGCCAAACCCGAAGCTCGATCTTCAATTGGATGTTATGAAGCACGATCTCGATGCGAATAACGCGGTGGTGGTTTATTTCAACGATATTCCAAGCACCCTCCTCCCAAATCCGGAGGAACTAGCGTCCAAGTTGGACCTCACCATTACCCTGAAAGCGAAAGACGGCATCGTCATGACGAAAAAAAACAGGGAGGAGAGCAGCCATGAATAAGCGCGAATGGACGGGGGGCTGTGAGTCCGTGAATCCGTGAGACAGGGGAGTGGGGTCGGGACCAGCACTTCCGACTTCTCCGAAGGAAAGTCGAAGTGCGGAACTGACCCCGCAAGCATAGCGAAGGAGGATGAGTCCGCTGAAAGTCCTTCCGCAAAGCCCGCGAGGGTTCGCGGAGCGAACGGAAGGATGAGCCTGTGGGGCTGTAGGACGGATCGGTTTCCTCTTTTTCCCATAACGTCCCATAGCTCCCATAACTCCCATGAAAGGATAGGGGAATGCGGGACAGGGAGTTAAAAACATTCGTGTTGATTCGTGTCAATGCGTGGCTCATTTGGGGGAGTCTGACAAATCAGTGAGCCCTACAAAAGGAACGACTTGCTACCGAAGCGGCGAAGGTGGACGATATCTATCGAAGCGTTTTTCGGAAGGTTCGCGAGGAACGCGATTGTTTCCGCCACGGTTTCCGGGTTGATGAGTATTTCGGGGTCGAGGTCGGGCCTGGCTTGGCGCGCCATTTCGGTGTCGACACCGCCGGGGCAAACGACATGCGCCCGTATTCCCGCATTTTTGCCCTCTTCCGCTATGACTTTCGTCAAACCGACCATGGCGTGTTTCGACGCCGTATAGGCGGCTTGGTTCGGGTATCCCGCTATTCCCACAACGGAGGCGACGTTCACAATGACGCCGGACTGTTGCGGAATCATTATTTTGAGCGCCTCGCGGGAGCACAGGAACGCGGAAGTCGCATTTACATCGATGACTTTCCGCCAATCGTCGAGCGTGGTTTCCACTATGGGTTTGAAGATGCCGGCGCCGGCGTTGTTGACGAGGATGTCGACGGCCCCGAAGCGTTCGCGGGTTTCGCGGAAAAGGTTTTCCACCTGGGCCTCGTCGGTGACATCGGTGGGAATCGCCAGGCATTCCGCCCCTAGCGCTTGGCAACGCTCCGCGGTTTCCGCGATTTCCGCGGCGGTTCTAGACGCCAACACAAGGTTGCGGTCGCCCGACTTGGCGAATTCCAAAGCCGTGGCCGCGCCAATCCCGCGTCCCCCGCCCGTTATGATGATCGTTTTCTTCTCGTTCATGTTCAGTCCTTGTTATTTTTGTGTATTATCCCGGCGCCTTTGTTATCCGGATGCTCCGCATTGCAAGTGGCGGTGGTTCCGTTGTCGTAATCCACTATTTTCACACGATCGCCCTGTTCGTTGAAAAACTCCCATTTGCCACAGCGCGTGCCGTTCGTGGTTTGTCCCACCGTTTTCAAGTTGCCGTTAGGCCAAGTTTTCTTGACCTTTTTGGTGATTCGGTTTTCCCGCCAGTCCGGGGATGTTTTCACCTCCAGGTTCCCGACCCACGACGCGACATTCAGTCCTTTTGCGAGTTGGTCGAATTTTATGGTCATCTTCCTTTTAGCCGGGTCTGAAACTAGGAATAAGGGATTCAATTTGACGGGGAGGTCGATGGCTTTTCCCGGCTTCAGAATTACGAATTTCGCTTGTTTTTCGTTGTTGACAATGGTGGTGGAGGCTATGTTGGCGTTTTGGGAAGGTGGATTTTCTGTCTGGCTATCCGTATCTGTTTCAAACGGGCCGGAAAACATCATCCTCGGAGTGCGCAGATTTAGTCCCGAAGGCTTGCTGGTTATGGCGACCGCGTGTTTGCTTTTGTTCGTTATTCGGACGAAAGCTTTTTCGGGTGACCCGCAAAGTTCCGCTTCAAGGTGGACGGCGTAGTCCTCCAATAACTTTTTGAGCGCTTCCCGCTGCTCTTTTGGATTCGATATGTCCGCAATTTTTTTCCAGATAGCCATTGAGCGATTCACCGAATACGGGAAGCGCGCCCCGGTAATCGCGAAAAGCGCGTCGTTCGCTCCGCTAGCCGCGGACTGGAAACCCTGATTGGTGTCCAAAAAACTGATCAAGGCCGGTGTTAGGCGTATATCGCCCCATTCGCGGATTGTGTCGATAATCAGATGCGAAAAGCCGTGGCACTTGGTTATCCCTGGAACCGCGTTGTTGATGTCGTCGATGGATTGTTCGTCTTTGTAATGCGCTAGGATGCAGACCGCCATGCCCCTAAGGTCGATAAATTCATCCGCCAAAAATTGTCTGACATAATCCGCGCATTCCGCGCCTTTGAGGGACGCGTAGATTGTCATGGCCGAGACACGCACTGATTTCAAGTCTTTCCGGGCGATTACTTTCGCCGCCATTTCGGCCGCTCCCGGCAAAGGGTCGAAGGTTTTTGACATGTTGTACATCTTGTCAAACCTGGAGTTGTAAGGCCATGCCAAATGGTATCCGAAAACATATTCCAGCGCCCTGGATACCTCTTCGGAGTTTTTGGAGTCGAGAAATTTGGGGATTTTCTCTTTTGGGTTGTCTCCCCCCAAGACCGCGTAGAACCGCTCTAGGGGCAAAGGTTGTAGCTCCCGGTAGTTGCTGGCGGAGAGATATTCCGTTTTGTCGTTCTCGTCCCAGCTTCGGGTCTTCTTCAAAAACCATATATTCGGCTCGGAGGCGTTTGATACATCCCCGGACATGTCTGTGGATGTTCCGCTGGAGACGAATTCACCATCCTTGTCCCATCCAAGGCCATAGCCAATTTTCAATTTGTGAAGGCCGGGCTTGACATCTCCCTTGATTACGCGCAAAATCTCGAGTTCCGTGAAGTATTCTTCTTTTTCGATTACTTTTTCTCCCGTATCTTCGAACTTGCCATATTTGTAGTGGGGTTTCCATGGTGTTTTGTCCCATTTGGCGACTACGATGACGGGATAACGAGCCAGTTCGGCATCGGAGACGTATGGCGGCGCCAGCGCATTGAGGGCGGATGCCGCGAACAACGCCAACGCGTATATCCCCGCTGGAATTAGGGTTCGCCGGATAATTGTCAAATGCTTAGTTCTCATTGGGTTAACCCTTTTTTTTGATGGTAGCGTGGACGGACACGGCCAAGCAGCCTTTCGAGCTTCACGCTCCTTGCGTTTCCGACTTTTTCAGCAATCTCTCATTATCCGGGTCATTTTCTCTGCGACGTGTTTCCATGAGTACTCGCGTTCGACGAGTTTGCGGCCATTCGCGCCGAGTTTTTTCCTTAGTCGTCCGTTTTTGAGCAGTTTTATTATGGCGTCCGCTAAGGCATCGTCGTCGGAGGGGGGGACGACGATGCCGCATTCGCCGTTTTCGATTATATCGGATACGCCCTCGCACTGCGTTATAACGACCGGGGTTCCGGCCGCGGAGTATTCGAGCGATTTCATGGAGGAACGGTATCTGCCGACTCCGCGTTCCGCCGGATAGGGGGTGAGTCCAACATCGTAGAGCGAACTGAAGAGGGGGATTTTCTCCCACGGTTGGTATCCGGCGAAGATGAATTTGTCTCCGACGCCGGCCTTTTCCGCCATCTTTGGGAGCTCTTTTTCGCCCCAGATGCCGTTGCCCACGATGAGGAAGAGCGTCTTCGGGCACTTTGCGACCACCTTCGGCGCCACTCGGATGAGCTGGTCGACGCCCGACCAGGGGAAAAGGTATCCCGTGAAGCCGACATAGAGCCGCTTGGGGTCGTAGCCAAGTTTTTCCGCCGCCTCCTTTTTCGGGATGGGGTGGCATCGTTCGATGTCCACGCCGTTGTAAACGAACCGCGCTTTTTCCGGTTTCAGGCTGTAGGTTTCAATGACCTTCTCGCGGACTACCGGGGTGACGCAGAATAGTGCGTCGCTCAGGTGGTAAGCCATCCATTCGCAGAATTTCACGATGGAGATCCTAAGCGCGCCGTGATTGGCCATCGCCATTTCGTCCGGATAGAACCCGTGGACGTGCATACAATGTTTTTTCCCTAGAATTCTCGCTACAAGACCACCGGCGAAGGAATACATCACGCAGTTTTCGTAGATGACGTCGCAATCTGCTGTCAGGCAATACCAAAATAGCCAGATGAAAAGGAATATTGGTTGCAGGAGGGAACGGATGAATCGGATATTGACGTACGGCAGGTAGAGCACTTGGAAAGGTAGTTCGCCACCGTCGTATTTGCCGGGGGAACTTACGAAGAGGGTGACATCGTTGTCCAGCGCCTGAAGCGCTTTGCATGTTTCCAAGAGGTGGACCACGCCGCCCGAGGTCCCGGCTTTGCCGGACAAGTCGCTGAATCCAACGGCGAATATCTTCATTTTTCTAGCCACTCCAATGTATCCCCGACGACTTTTTCCCAAGAATGCCTCTCGACTACCAGCTTTCTCCCATTGGCACCCATCTGTTCCAATTGCGTTTTATTCATCGTGCGGAATTCGCGGATTCTTTCCGCGATTTCCGCGGAGGCCGGAGAGCTCACCGTCAATCCGACGTTGTGTTCCACTAATTCTCTAAGTCCCGTAACTTCAGCGAAGAGAACTGGTCTGGCGCAAGCCATATACGCGTATATTTTCAGCGGAGAGAACGATACGTTTTCGTCGCCGCCATCTTTTTTTAGGCTGACGGCCACATCGAACGAGGCGATGAATTCAGGTGCGTCCTCCCACGGAATGGCGCCGGGAAATGCGCACATCGCGTCCACATCAAGCTCTTTCGCCAAATTTTGTAGGTTGGATCGCATTGGCTCCTGTCCTCCGCCGATTAGGAAGAGAGGGGGATTCTCCTCGTCTTTGAATTCGGCGGTGGCGCGTATCAGGCTGTCCAGAGCGCACCAAGGGTAGAGGCTTCCGAGGAATCCCATGATGAATTTGTCCTGTGGCAGGGAGAATTTTTCGCGGGACTTGTCTTTTGGGTATGGTTTGAACCGTTCGGTATTCACGCCGTTGGCGAAGGCGGCGACCATGTCGGGAGGGACACCGTAGCTATCGATTATCCATTGACGGATATTCTCCGTTACCGCCACGACACGCGCGCCCGAGCCATAGACTTTTTTTTGCGCTTGGACGAACCAGCGTTTCCGGAACCATGATGCTCCGGAGAGCGCCAGTTCGTGCTCTATGATTCCGTTGATTTCCACGCAATGTTTGATTTCTGTGGGCGCTACTGCGTCGACTACCGCCGATGAGATGGTTGAGAAGCGCTCGTAAACCAGGTCGTAATTGCCGGATGCGAGCTCTTCTGTCACCGCGTTCCTGAATTTTCCAGCCTGTCGGAGGTGGTTGAGTTTGCCCGTTCCGCAATGCTCCATTTGCTTGACATCCACCCTGCCGTCCCAGCCTATTTTTTTCAGGAATGACGGGGCGACCGCCGTGAGAACCCTGACGTCATGCCCCAAATCCATAGCCGCTTCGACCCACTCCCAGACGTGGTATGGCATGTCTTCATAGCTATGGAAATAGACGTATAGGATTCTCACGGATTTTCTCCTTCCGAGGCCAGGGTTACCTTATGCTCAAACAGTTTGTACGGAAACCCATCGATTCCCCTTGTCTCGACTTTCGCCACCTTTGGGGCGCTCTCCTCGCTTGGAGAAAGCGTTTCGACCAATATGCCCGCGAGATACGCGATATCCGCGGAGAGGCGGATCCATTGTAGGGTGAGAAGGG
>WFSE01000140.1 GCA_015486135.1 Lentisphaeria bacterium | reverse complement strand
CCGCGCCAATCTGTGAATTCAACATCTACAACCATACCTTATGATCTCCTGGGATAATATGTCATACCAGACGTGTTGGCGCAATTGTTTTAGGGCTCCCTGAATACTTGGCAAGTGCTTGATCACCTTAGTCCCATTCCTCCAGCCCCCATTTTTTGTCAAAAAATCGCTCCGGGGTGCTTTCTTGTATATTCCACCCACCCGTTCTTCTCAAAAAGTATTTTCCCATTAAACTCTTCAGCCAGATAATCCGCAATATACCTTTCAAAATTAAACTGGCAGGTCCTATGCCGTAGATCATTCCACTCCAGTTGATCAAACCTTATACGAATATCCATTGACAGGTCATCATAGTTTTTTAATCTACTTCCTTCAATAATGACTTGTTCCGGGGTTTTCTGAAATTTGCTTTGTACTTCCACTATTGTCATAATCAATCTCCTTTTGTTCCCGCGCTCTTTCGCCACTATATCACGGGGAGGGGGACATTTTATGTCCTACCCCGTCGCGGTCGGCTGGATTTCACGTTCCATTGGGAGGGTCAAGGCGTTTGCATTTCTCGACTTCGTTTGACATGAATTCGACTTCCTTCCGTTCGCCGAGGGCGAACGATTTTTTGTCGAGGGATATCCTCATTTTGAGGCTTTTTGGGATGCGTTTAAGCGGGTCGGCGGGCCATTCCACAGGCTCGACGAAGCCTTCGAGCTCCTTGGGGGAGGTGGTCAGCTTGATCCTGGCGTTTTCGCATACGGGGACGTTCCACGTCTCCGAAATGGCCTTGTTTTTTTGTCGCTCTTTCTCGCGCCAGTTGTCGTATCCCTTTTCGTCGCCGGATGCCTGCGCGAAGAGCGGGGAATCGGGAGTAGAGTCGTTTAAGGGGAGGGGGGACGCGTCTTCCGCGGCGGGATTCGCCGGATTGTCGAAAAGGTCGGGCTGCAACATGGCAGAGTCAGAATGTTCCACGCCTTTTTTCATTTTCACAGTCCCTCTGGATTAGGGAAGAAAGGAGGAAAAGTAGCCTGTTTTCTTCTTGGAGTCAATGCGCTTTGATTCAGCTTTGGGCGAGGGCAATCCGCAGATTGCGCAGATTACGCTGATGACGGAAGGACGAGAGGCAAGATCAGAAGACTGTGTTGCGACTTGTCAAGAAAGTCTTTTCTTACCACCGAGAGCACGAAGCTCACGAAGATACCGTTTCCGCTCCGCGGAACCGGCATGTTTGTGTAGGAATGGCAGAAAATCTCCGCGTTCTTTGCGTCTCTGCGAGGGAAAAAGTCGATATTATCGATACTATCGACGCTATCGATAGTGTCGATTAGGGCGTGTGCGTCTCCGCGAGGCAACATCTTCCAATCGGTTGGGGTCAGTTCCGCACTTTGCCTGATTTTCAGGCCCGTCGTTCCTCGGGTAGGACTTTCCTAGCGGAGAAGTCAGAAGTGCTGGTCCCGACCCCAAGCGTTATAACCCGGTTTCTTTGTCGAGCTCCTCGAAGAACTTGGCGGTGAAGGCGAGTCGTTTGTTGGCGAGGCGTTTTCCTTCCGGGGTGGTCATCCGTTCGGGGATGTGGCGCATTTTAACCAGGAACTCGCGGTAGGCGGAATCGCCTTCGCCATAGCTTTCCGACGCCAGGGCTTCCGACTTCGAGTTGTGGAGTTTGGAGCCGATTTTGCCGGAGAAGTGTATGGCCCTGGCGACCCCGATGGCGCCGACCGAATCGAGCTTGTCGGCGTCGAATAGGATTTTCTCCTCTATAGATGTCGGGGGACCGTGTTTTCCGCGGTAGCGGTGCTTCCTGACGCAGGAGGTTATGAGGTGCAAGGTGTCGGAATTGTCGAATCCGGCCTTTCGGGCGATATCGGGCGCGATTTCCGCACCGAGTTCGGCGTGGCATGTTTTGCCGTTGGACTCGAATTCCTCGGGACGGGCGATGTCGTGAAGGAGCGCGGCGGCGAAGAGGGCCGCGAGATTCGCGGTCTGGGCGTCCGGAATCGCGGCCGCGATTTCCGCGGCGTTGCGCAGGACGCGAGTTGTGTGGTCCCAGTCGTGGCATCCGGGGGCGTTTTGGAGTTTCTCCCGGACGATCCCGGCGAGTTTCTCCAACCGCTCGATGTCATCTGGTGCTACTGGCAACGATTTTATATTCATCATGGGAACCCTGGGGGGGCAAATCCGAAATCCCAAATTCTAAACCCGAAACCTAGCCGAGCAATGCGACGCAACTGCAAAGCAGGATAAATTCGAATTTTCAAAATTCAAATGCTCCAAAGATTTGCTAAATCCTGAATCCGAAATTTGAAATACGAAAAGGGATGTCCACATCCCGGCCTCGCCGTCATTGAAAAAGAATGTCGTCTTCTTCTCTTTGCAAGCGTCGTGTCGCGATTACCGGGCTAAAAGTCGTTTTAGGCGCTTGCGTGGTGTGGATGTAGATGTATTCTTAAAGCCGTTGTTGCTCCGCTCCGGTTGTGGATGCGGGGTTTGAGTCTATTTCGTCGCTGTGCGGCGTGGCGCTTTATCTTAGGAAAATGCTTGAATGGCCGATGCGGTTGACAAAAAGGAAGAGGTTGCGGACGCTCCGTCCGGCGCCGAGGTGAAGTTGCCCGACCCCCGGAAGTTGGTGGTGAGCGCGTCTCCGCATGCGCATGGCGGGGGCGGGGTCAAACGGATTATGTGGACCGTGGTGGCCGCCTTGATGCCGGCGTGCGCGGCTGGGATTTACTATTTCGGCCTTCCGGCGTTGGAAGTGCTGGTTATATGCGTGGTTTCCTGCGTGGGGCTGGAAGCGTTGTTTTGTCGGTTCACCGGCAATCCCCAAGCGTGGAAGGACGGTAGCGCTGTTATTACTGGATTGTTGCTGGCGATGAATTTGTCGGCGGGAGTTCCGTGGTGGCTTTGCCTTGTCGGCGCATTGTTGGCGATAGGACTTGGCAAGCACATATTCGGTGGATTGGGACACAACCCATTCAACCCGGCCTTGGTCGCCCGGGTGGGGCTGTTGCTGGGCTTTCCCGCATTGATGACCACTTGGGTTCCGCCCAAGGATATGAGCTACATGATGAACGACCAGGCGGGATTTTTCGCGCCTTCGACATTGAAGGAGTTGCGGGCAAAAGGGATCAGGGAAGTGCCGTTTTCCGGGGATTTGGACGGAATAACCTGCGCCACGCCTCTAGGCATAGTGAGTTTGAAGACGGAGAAGGCCAGAACGGAGGGAGGCAAGGGGAAGGCCAAAGGCGCCGCCAATCCTTTTGTGGCGATCGCGAATCCCGGAGCCTACAAGAACTATTTCTTCGGTAATGTTGGCGGGTGCCTGGGAGAGACATCCGCGCTGTTTATTCTCCTTGGAGGGTTGATTCTTTTTGCGTTTGGGATAATAAGGTGGCAGGTTCCGTTCGCCTTTTTGGGGACGGTGGCGTTGTTCACCTTTATCGCCCATAGCGCCAATCCCAGTTTGACTCCGGGCCCGGAATTCCATCTTCTAACGGGCGGTGTCTTGCTTGGGGCGTTTTTCATCGCCACCGACATGGTGACATCTCCGATGACGGGTTTGGGAGGATTCATTTTCGGCGTTGGATGCGGTGTCGTTACGTGTTCCATACGGATATGGGGCAACTACCCCGAGGGGGTTAGTTTCGCTATTTTGTTCATGAACGCTTTGGTTCCGTTGATAGACAGGTGGACGGTTGGGAAGCCGTTTGGCTATCGTCCTCCCGTGGAGGCGGCCCCCGCCAAGTGTTGACGCGTGAGTATGTTTGAGAGGCTTTGTCATGTCCGAAAGTGACGGAAAAAAGAATGGGATTGGGACCGCGCTCAAGCTGGGGATATTCCTCGGACTGATCGGGGCGGTTTCGGCGGCGTTGCTGTCGGGTGTCGACGCTATGACCCGCAAACCTATCAAGCAGGCCGAGCTGAGAAAGATTAGCAAGGCGCTGACCCAAGTGCTGCCTCCCTTCGACAATGTTCCCGCCGACGACAAAAAGGTTGTAAAGGCACCTGACGGCAGGAAAGTGACGTTCTACATCGCCAAGAAGGACGGCAAAATTGTTGGCGTGGCGGGTGCCGGATACTCCCCGAAGGGTTTCGCCGGTAAGATATATGTCATGGTGGGGTTTAATCCCACTGGCGCTGTCCGCGAGGTTATCGTCACCAAACAGGGGGAAACTCCCGGATTGGGCACGGTGGTGACCGACCGTGTCCGCGAAAAGACCATTTTCGACCTCTTCGGCAAGAAGAAAGAGGAAAAGGGACTGCCTCCGAACCGGGTGTTAGACAGCTTCAACGGCCTTGTGGCAGCAAAAGGAACCCCTTGGAAGGTCAAAAAGGACGGCGGCCAGATCGATTTCGTCACCGGCGCCACCATCTCCAGCAGAGCTGTTACCGACGCTGTTTACTGCGTAGCCTCCGCCTTGGAGGCTAACAAAACCGCAATCCTAGGGCTCTGAATAATTGGCAAGCGCTTTATTTCCATAGGGTTAAATTCCTTTTTAGCGGTGTCATCTCCAAGGTTTTGGGAGGGGGGCTCCCAAAAACCTTGGAGACAACTAATGTGCTCCGCTCAATTTTAAGCGCCCGCCAATTCCGGGAAAGCCTACAACGGACCATTGGCGGTGTTAATTTCGCCTAGGAGTGCGAAGCACGCCTTCGGCTCATTGCCTAGCCAATGGCCCATTCTAGACTTTTTCAGTAAGCCCTATGGGCGTTGCACTTAAAGACAAATAATTTAGGGCGCCTCACACGAAGACACGAAGGCACGAAGCTGATTCCCCCGGATCACGGATTTCTATCCGCAGATTGCGCAGATGGGAGTTGCGCTTCGCGCGGTTTTATTCATTCCTCGCAGAGATGCAGAGGCAATCCCTTCTTCTATTCCTCGCAGCGAAGCGGGTGGTGAGATAAATCTTAATGGATTATTAACTTGTTCCTAATTTCTAATTTTTCTCCCAATAGGGTTTGAAAACTTGCGCCACTTGGTTCTATTGACTCCGAGATATTTTGCCTTTTCGTATCTTTGGCTCCTGTGTTCGCAGGTGGTGCTGAATTGTAATCATAAGTTTATAAACAATGAAAAATCTTTTATTTGCATTATCGCTAATATTTTCACTATCGCTGATGAGTTGCGGCGGTGGAACAAACAAAAGAGCTTTCGACAAAAAGCGGGAAATTAAAGAGCAAAAAGCCGAACCGGCGCTTAACACCCTCACGGCAGAAGAGAAAACTGTGGGCTGGGAGCTGTTGTTCAACGGAAAAGACCTGTCAGGCTGGAAAAAGTACAACGATGGTGAAGTCAGGGGCTGGAGCGTAAAAGACGGCATCCTTAACAATTCCGGAACAGGAAGCGACCACGGCGGTGATATCGTCACCAAAAAGCAGGATTACAAAGATTTTGAACTTTACCTTGAGTGGAAAGTCAATCCGAAGAGTAACAGCGGTGTGTTCTATCATGCCATTGAAGGGCCTGGGAAAATTTATGAATCTGGTGTCGAGTACCAATTGATAGACGGACTGGGATGGCCTTACAAAATTCACGCCGACCAGCATTCAGGCGCTTTGTATGCCATGTATGCTCCCGAGGATAATGCTGAAAAACCGGCGGGTGAATGGAACACTACACGCATAATCGTTAAAGGTCCGCACGTGGAGCACTGGCTGAACGGAGTCAAGGTTGTTGACTGTGAAATGTGGAGCGAGGATTGGTACGAGAGAAAAGCCAAGAGCAAATGGAAAGGTATTAAAGAGTGGGGCGAGGCCAAACAGGGCGGCATCGGCTTGCAGGACCATGGCGGTCTGACGCAGTACCGGAATTTCAAGGTTAGGAGGTTGTAATAAAAAAAGCTGCCGGAATAAAATTATGCCGGCACCCTTTTTCCCTTTTTGATTTGCTTAATAGTATGGATTGTTGTATTTGCAATCGCAATAAATAGGACTCGCTGAATAATTGGCAAGCGCTTCAAATTGAGCAGAAAACATCCGTCGTCTCCAAGGCTTTTGGGAGAATCACTCCCAAAACCTTGGAGATGATACCGCTAAAAACAGATTTAATCCAATGACAATAAAGCACTTGCCAATTATGCGGTGATTCCTACTTGTTAATGGTGTCCACACCGCTTCCAGCTATTATTTTATCCAATTTCCCCTTTTTGCGGAGTTCCGCGACAAACGCGTCCATCGCGGTGGCGAGTCTTTGGTCGCTTTTGCGTACCGCCCATGCGAGATGTTCCTTGCTCAGAGGGCCTAGCACCAGGTTTAGTCCTGTAATGTTTTTAGCGCTATCTTGGCGCTTGAAGAGGTTCCAGCCCTCGGTTGGTCCGACGAGAAGCACGCTTCCCGTTCCCGAGCGGACCTTGGAGAGGCAGGAATGCATATCTTTCAAGGATGCGATGCTAGCCTGCTTGAAAATGGAGTTCGCGGTATTGGCGGAGACGGAGCCTGCGACCGTGTAGACTGTCACTTTGGGGTTGTCGAGTTGATGTAAATCGGTTATGAACGCCGACAGGGACGCATTCACCGCGACGCGTCTGCCAGTGGGGAAAAACCGCGCGCATGGGGATAGGAACTCGGCGGCTATCTCGGTGTCGGTCAACCCAGCGGCTACGAGGTCCACATCGCCTCTTCTGAGTGCGAACAAAATCTCCTCGCATGAGTATTTTTCGATGTCGACAATGATGCCGCGGCTTTTTTCCAGCAGGGCTAACAGTTCGGCGTTTGCCTTGGCCGAGGGGTCGGTTCGGGATGCGTCGGCGAGGACGCCGACCCGCAATATCGGTGGAATGTCGAACTCTTCGTCGGATCCCGCCGTGTTCTCGTTCGTGGTGGTGCAACCTGATGCGAGGAAGGCGAGCGCCACCCCTACTGGCAACACCGAGAAGAGGATATTCGTCAAGGTGTTTCGCATGCCGTCTCCATTGTCAGGGATTTTTCCGGGGATTCCCGGACGCTTCCTGGGAACCACCTAGTCGCAGGAGCAAAACTATACCCTCGGGACTCTTTTTCAAGCCCTTCGGAACGGCTTGGTAGGCAAGGAGATGCCTGAAATCGGCCGGAGTTCATTTCCTCTTTCACTGGAAAATAGTGGCAGACGGGCTATTATTTTCGGAAATCTTGGACGGGAGTAGCCCGACCTTTCACATTTGGAGGTGTTTTTTATGGAGTGCGGAAAGCTCAAAGGACGCGTCGCTATCGTTACTGGTGGCGCCAGAGGCATAGGGAAAGCCATCTCCGAGAGGCTTGGCGCCGAAGGCGCGTCCCTGGCGATTGTGGATATAATGAAAGAGGCCGCCGAGGAGGCCGCGGCGGACCTGAGAGGGAAGGGGATGAACGCCATGGCGTTCGGAGCGGACGTTTCCAAGCCCAAGGATGCCGAGGCCACGGTCCAGGCGGTTCTTGACGAGATGGGAAGTGTGGACATCCTAGTCAACAATGCAGGGATTACGCGCGACACGTTGATGATGCGGATGTCGGAGGCCGACTGGGACCTCGTGATCAGCATAAACCTCAAGGGAACGTTCAACTTCACCAAGGCGGTTATGCGCCCTATGATGAAGAGCAAATACGGTAAGATTGTCAATGTCGCCTCGGTTGTGGGGAGAATGGGCAATCCTGGGCAAGCCAACTACGCCGCTTCGAAGGCGGGGGTTATCGGTCTGACCAAGACCGCCGCCAAGGAGCTGGCCGCTAGAAACATAACCGTCAACGCTGTGGCACCGGGATACATACAGACGGATATGACTAAAGACCTGCCGGACCAGGCTAAAGATGCGTTTTTGACCGTGACACCAATGAAACGCCCCGGATCCCCCGCGGATGTCGCTGGTGTGGTGTTTTTTCTTTGCTCCCATGATTCCGACTATGTTACGGGGCAGGTGGTTAATATAGACGGAGGGTTGCTTATGTGAGAAAAAAGACGAAAACTGGTTGAAAAACCTTTTCCAGATATCATTTTACCATGTCTCCGGTTACCTGCTGGCGACAAGGCCGATTGGATGAAGGCCGGAAGGCGGGGGAGGACCCCGCGTGGATGCCGTGGAGGTTTTCCGGTGGATTGGCCGTTGTGGTGACATAAAGAACAACAAAAAGGATGTGGAACAATGTCTCAAGTAGCTGACAAAGTTAGGGAAATCGTGGTTGAAGCGTTGGGGGTTTCTCCTGATCAGATACCCGACGATGCCAAGTTTGTGGAAGATTTGGGTGCTGATTCTCTAGACCAGGTGGAGCTTGTCATGGCTCTCGAGGAGGCGTTTGGAACCGAGATTCCGGATGAGGACGCGGAAAAGCTCGCCACGGTTGGCGACGCCGTGAAATACATCGAGTCGCACATCTCGAGCTAGAATCGAGGGAGTGCTAAGCGGATTCATCCATGGGGTCGCTGAATTTTGTGGCCCTAGTGGATGAGTTCGGTGTTTTTTGATTGAATCGCCTGCCATTAGAGTGCGGGCGTTTTTTTATCGTTATTCGCAAGTAAGAGGGTTATGTCGAATCTTGATAGAAGAGTTGTTGTGACGGGGATGGGGGCTGTTTCCAGTATTGGCAACAACAGGCGCTCGTTATGGGATGCGTTGCTGAGATGCGAGTGTGGGGTTGGTCCAGTGACGCGGTTTGACGCTTCCGCTTATAGGAGTCAGATAGCGGCGGAGGTCAAGGGGTTTGATATTGGCGACTATATGCCCCCCAAGGAGGCCCGAAGGCTGGATCCGTTCTGCCACTATGCTGTTGCCGCCTCGGACGAGGCGTTGGAATGCGCTGGATTGCCGAAAGACCTTTCTTCCGTGGATGCGGAGCGTGTTGGCGTGTTGGTTGGAAGTGGAATTGGGGGGCTGCAGACGGTCGAGGCGCAATGTCATGTTTTAAAGGAGCGCGGACCTTCAAAAATATCTCCGTTGCTCATCCCGATGATGATAGGCGACATGTCCTCCGGAGCCTTGTCGATGCGCTATGGTGCCAAGGGACCGAATTTTGGAATTATCACCGCTTGCGCGACGGCGTGCCATTCTATTGGCGAGTCGTTTTGGATTATAAAACGTGGGGATGCGGATGTTATGATAACCGGCGGGGCGGAGGCGACGATAACGCCAATCGGGTTTGCCGGTTTTTGCGCCATGAAGGCGATGAGCCAGAGGAACGACGATCCCCAGCGCGCCAGTCGTCCTTTCGATGCGGACCGGGATGGTTTCGTTATGGGGGAAGGCGCGGGGGTTTTGATATTGGAGGATCTTGAACACGCCAAGAAGCGTGGTGCCGAGATTCTGGCTGAGGTTGTTGGCTATGGAGCTACTGGGGATGCCTACCACATAACATCGCCCGCTCCTGGTGGTACTGGCGCGGCTCAAGCGATGAAAGTGGCTTTGAGGCACGCTGGTATGTCCGCGGATCAAGTGGACTATGTGAACGCCCACGGTACAAGTACGAAACTCAACGACAAGTTCGAAACGGAGGCCATCAAACGGGTTTTCGGTCCAAGCGCGGAGAGCGTTTCGATAAGTAGCACCAAAGGGATGACGGGGCATGCGTTGGGGGCCGCCGGGGGGTTGGAAACCATAGTCTGCGTGGAGTCCATCCGGAACGGGGTGGTTCCGCCGACGATAAATTACGAGACTCCGGATCCGGAATGCGATTTGAATTATACCCCCAACGAGCCGCGGCGGAGAAAGCTCGGCGTGGCTATGAATGTTAATTTGGGATTCGGAGGGCACAACGCCGTTTTGATAGTCAGGCAATTCTCTTGAGGAGGAGGTGTCGCCATGAGAAAGGAATTTTTAGTGCCGTCAGCAACGCTTGTCCTCGCTTTGGCGATAACGGGATGTCAAGCGAAGTTGGCGCAGTCGCCGTATGGCCAGAAGGAAGAAGCGTGGGGGAAAGTAATCAAGGAGAACTATTCCGATTGGTCGCCTCCTCCAACCGTGCCGCCGGATAGAGGCGAGCCAGCCACGTTGGATGCGCCCCCAGTGGTGCTTTCCAGTGGCGAAGAGGCCATTGAAATCACGTCCGAGCCGTCGCAGCCAGATGTCGCGCAACCAGTTGCTCAGCCCCCGGCGGTCGCGGCACCGGCTCCCGATACGGTTTCGACACCTCCCGCAGGTGGCGAGTTCCAGACTTATACTGTGGAGCCCAAAGACACCTTGTGGGGCATTGCCAAGCGATTCTATGGATCCGGCAAACTTTGGACGCGGATATTCGACGCCAACCGCGATGTCATATCCTCCCCCAGGAAGCTCAAAATTGGAAGCGAGCTGAAAATCCCTTCCGCGCAGTGAGCTCACTGAAGGTTGAGGGTGGACGCCCGATATCCGGCGTGGTTGAGGTGGGAGGCAATAAAAACGCCGTTCTGCCTATGATCGCCGCGTCCATTTTGACGGACGAGGATGTCGTGTTAAGGGGGGTTCCGGATATCCTCGATGTCGAGTCGATGCTGGAGATTGCCTCTTCCCTTGGCGTGTCTGTAGAGAAATCCCCCGGTGTCGTCAAACTCAAGGCCGACGGCCCGTTGCGGACGACGATTCCCAAGGCCCTTTGCGGGAAGGTGCGGGCATCGATTCTTTTCATTGGCCCCTTGGTCGCTAGGGAAGGGGCCGCGACTCTTTGGCCTCCCGGAGGAGATGTCATTGGCAGGCGCAGGCTCGATGCCCATTTCTACGGGCTGTCTGCCCTCGGTGCGGTGGTGGATTCCTTCTCGTATCCTTTCAATTTGAAAGCGTCCGGCATAGAGGGGCGCGACATGTTTTTCGACGAGGCGAGCGTTACCGCCACGGAGAATATCATGATGGCTGCGACACTGGCGGACGGCACCACTACTATTCGCAATGCCGCCGCGGAGCCTCATGTTCAAGCGTTGGCTCTTATGCTCCGGGAGATGGGGGCGGAGGTCAACGGCATAGGAACCAACACTTTGGAGATTATAGGCGGTCGGAAACTTCACGGGGTAGATATTAATGTGCCGGGAGACCACGTGGAAGCCGCTAGTTTTTTGGCTATGGCCGCCGCTACTGGCGGTGGAATTACGATTAAGGGAGCCTCGCAACGCGACTTTTGGATGACCCGCCGCGTCTTTGAAAAGTTGGGGGCTCCTTTCGAGATGGACGAATCGGGACTTCATCTTCCCCCTGGATTGAATTTAAAAGTGGAACCCGATTTCGGGGGCGCAATCCCTGTCGTATCCGATGGGCCATGGCCCCAGTTTCCCAGTGATATGATGAGTTGCTCCATTGTTATGGCGACACAGGCCAATGGCTCTATCCTTTTCTTTGAGAAGATGTTCGAGGGGAGGATGTATTTTGTCGACAGGTTGATTGCCATGGGGGCCAACGCGGTTGTCTGCGATCCGCACAGGGCGATAATAACGGGGCCGTCCAGACTTCGCGGATGCGAGATGTCAAGTCCGGATATCAGAGCTGGAATGGCAATGCTTATCGCTGCCCTCGCCGCCGATGGGGAGAGCGTGATCCACAATGTCGATGTCATATATCGGGGATACGATTCGGTGGTGGAGAAGATCTCCGCTTTGGGGGCTTGCGTCGAAAGACTTTGATTTCATCGGCCTTCCTCTTGAAATAAACGTTCTCTCGTTGTAGTTTTGTCGAGAGGAGGGGGTGTGGGCGTATTTAGCTGGAGTTGCTCGATGGCAGACAATCGAAAAGTCCTAGTGGTGGATGACGACGAATTGTTGAGGGATTTTTACGCCAAGGTTTTGAGCTCCGAGGGGTTCGACGCGGTTCTAGCGGCGGACGGTGACGAGGCGATTGACATCCTAGAGGAAAATTCCGACTTCGTATTGGCGATAATCGACCTCCTTATGCCGGTCCGAACTGGCTGGGAGGTGATTGAATTCATAAAGAAAGAAGACAAACTCAAGGATATTCCAGTCATCGCTCTGACGGGACTAGCCTCCTCTTTCAGCGAGTTTAACCGGGTTGAAACAATTTGCGAAACGATTCTCCACAAGGGGAAATTCGAGTTGCCGGAATTTGTCGAGGCCATCAACAAGACTGCTAAGAAGGGCTGATGCCGGAGCGTCTGCCCCCGCCAGGCCAGACTTTCGAGGAGAGCTTGTGTCATGCAGGTGATAGTTAGACCAACCCGAGAGGCCGCATGTAATTTGGCGGCGGCTATTATAGAAGACCAGATAAGGGAGCGTCCGGACTCCGTGTTGGGATTGGCGACGGGGAGGACGATGGAGGAGTTGTACGCTAAATTGGCGGACAAGCATCAGCGGAACGGCTTGGACTTCTCCTTGGTCAGAACGTACAATTTAGACGAGTATATCGGCATCCCTCCGGAGCATCCTGGCTCCTATCGATATTACATGAACAAGAATTTGTTCGAAAAGATCAATATCGACTTGAGAAACACTCATCTTCCCTTGGGAATGTCCCGGGACGTGGCAAAGGAATGCCGCGATTACGAGACCAGCATAAGGAGAAACGGTGGGATAGATTTGCAGCTCCTGGGAATCGGCGCTACTGGACATATTGGGTTCAACGAGCCACTGTCTGCTCTTAAATCGAGGACTAGGGAAAAGCCACTAACCCCGATAACCATCCAGCAAAACCGCGATTTGTTCCCAAACCCCGATGAGATGCCGCGATGCGCTATCACTATGGGGGTGGGGACTATTTTGGAGGCGAAGCGGATATTGCTATTGGCCACGGGCGCCGAGAAGGCGGATATCCTCGCCAAAGCGGTGGAGGGGCCCATAACTGCTATGATATCGGCTACGGCCATACAGTTGCATGAGCGGTGTAGCGTTATTATTGACACCGCCGCCGCCACAAAACTCAAGGAGCTCGAATATTACGATTGGATATATCAAAACGAGTCGGAATGGGCTCCCTACCACAGAAGAGGCCTCTAGGACGGCCTCGTGGTAGAAAAAGTCGGAAACGTGTCGATCCTCCGTCGCCCTCTGGGCTATGGAGGACTTGTGATTAGGCAACGAGCCGACGGCGTATAGGCATACTCCGAGGTGAAGTCAACGAGATCAGCGGTGCGTTTCCGGCTTTCACGGAATTGGCAAGTGCCTTAAATTGAGCAGGAAATATTAGTCGTCTCCAAGGCTTTTGGGAGAATCACTCCCAAAACATTGGAGATGACACCGCTAAAAACAGATTTAACCCAATGGCAATAAAACACTTGCCAATTATTCAGTGGGCCCTAAATAGATAATATCGATTATTTCCCTTGCGAATTCCGGGGGGAGTGCGGAGAACAGGACGAGGGGCAGGCCGTCCTCCTGTCCACTCTATCCGTGTTCGTCCAAATTATTCAGCAGTCCCCCGTTTAGCGTTTCCTAGCTTCTTCGCTGCGACGGGTTCGCGGGATGGCTCCGGCGGTTTGGCATTGGCGCTCGACACCGGAATATCCCCCATTATGATACTCGGATTGATGCCGTCTCTCGCTAGGATTATTTTGGCGTTGTCTTTCAGGGAGGCCTCGGTGACCTCGAGGCTCTTCAGATCTTTGGCGTTGCCTTTAAAGAATTTTTCGGCGGCCTCGTTCACTAGGCGAATCGCTTTGGCTTTTCCCTCGGCGACCTTTATCTCCGCCTCCCTTTTTCCCTCCGCCAACTGAATCGTGGCGAGCTTGTCCTGTTCGGCGGCCTCGAAACGCCCGGTGGCCAGTAGTTTCATCGCGCGGCGCTCCTGCTCGGCCGTCTTCTGCTTGTGCATCGCCCTTTTAATGTCGGTCGGAGGATCGATGAGCTTGATTTCCACCTTGGTGACTTTCAAACCCCATTCGTCGGTGGTTTTGTCCAGCGACGCCTGCAGGTTGTGGTTTATCCGCTCTCTGGCCACCAGGCTTTCGTCGAGCGTCAGATGCCCGAACTCTTGTCGGAGGTTCGTATGAGCGAGCTGGATTACGGCGACTTTCCAGTTGTCGATTGAGTAGAAAGTCTTCTTAATCTCCTCCTCCGAGTATCCTGGCCTCACCCAAATGATTCCGTCGACTTTTATCTCGACATTGTCTTTGGTTATGACCTCCTGCGGAAGAATGTTCATCGTATGCTCGCGGACGTCGCGGATCCTCGTCAACTCGACAAACGGTATCTGGAAATTGAGCCCCGGCCCAATAAACCTCTTGTATTTCCCAAACCTTTCGACGATTCCTTTCTCGAATGGCCTCAACGAATAAATTGGCCCCCGTTTGATTCTCATAACAACAACCTCCGAATTTGGGCTCCCTGAATAGTTGGCAAGCGTTTTATTACCATTTTTGGTACTTGCCGATTCCGCGAAATCCCGAATTACACACACGGGAGAGACGACACGAAAAAGCCGAAATCGCACAACTCGCGGTTTTTCCCAAAGCTCTTTTGAAAACCACCTGTCAATGTCAATATGCCGTTACTGGACTCGAAAGTCAAATGGAGCGTTTGGCGCGCATCTTTGAACAGAAGCAAACAAAGGGACCCCGCTTTGACTTTCCTCCTCCAATATGCTATAAGTTCACTTAGGGACGGGGCGGGCTGGGCTGGGCTCTTGGTACTGCAGTAGGTCGGCGGGGATCCGCACCCAACTCCCCCAAGGGCAAGCTGCGACTGCGGCATCTTGTTGTATCGCCGGGGAGAAAATATCAGCCCCCGATAGGTAGCAACATGCTGCCTAATAATTGTTCGAAGTGGAATAATTTGAAAAATAGAATGCTGATGATACACTTTTATCTATCATTTTGTATTTTTAAACGGGAGGATTAAAATGCCGACAATAGCTGAAATTTCATCGGAAATACTGGCTTTGCCTGCCAAGTCCCGAGCAATTTTGGCGGATATGTTGCTGGATAGCTTGAATGATATTGAGATTAATAACTATGATAAAATATGGCTAGACGAAGCAAAACGTAGAAATAAGGAAATCGTTGACGGCAAAGTTTCCTGCAAAACTCATTCTGAAGTTTTATGTAATGTAAAAGCGGCGATACGGTGACTGTCATATATCATCCAGCCGCGGAGGATGAGGTCGTAGAGGCCGTAACTTACTACGAAACTCAAGCCGAGGGATTAGGTGTTCGATTTATTGATGACTTGGATAAAACTGTTGAAGATGTCGTTAATTTTCCAGAGACTTGGATACTCCTTGAAGATGGCATAAGAAGACATCAATTCATTCACTTTCCTTTTGCGGTATTATACAAATTAGCGGATTCTCAAATAAGAGTGCTCGCAGTAATGAACTTACATCAAGAGCCGGGATAATGGAAAAATAGAGTATAAAAACCCGAACAAAGCGAGTTAGCTTTAAAGGAACTAAAGATACAATATTTTACTGCTCCGTCAAAGGG
>WFSE01000139.1 GCA_015486135.1 Lentisphaeria bacterium | reverse complement strand
TGCCTCGTAGGCAGAAAAAGTGGGTGGCGCAGGCGCAAAATGAGGCTACACAATCAGGCACCCAAATAGATTTTCCTTTGGAAAACGCCCCATCACCCCTGAAAGAGGGGCGTTTTTCAGAGGAAAATCTAAGCGATAGCCCACTGAAACTGCGGAAGAGCCATCTTTCATTTACGCCGCTAGGCGGAGCCACTCCCGCCCGACACGAAGTGTCATATTCGGATTTCCCACGGGAAAAGCCAATGCCTACAACCACCGAAAGCACGAAGCTCACGAAGCCCATCCACTGACCACCAGCAATGCGGAATCGCCGAAGTTGTCATTTCTTATCGGAAGCGTTTTTTCGGAGGAGGTAGGATTATTAACCCGTCCCCAATCTTTGTGTCACCATTCCCGCCACCATATTATGAAATTTCTGAGAAAGTGGTATGCGAGGGCTCGGCGCGGTCCCTTGACCTTGGCTGTCCCGGACGCTCCGAACACCACCGGAGGGGCGGATGTCGCTGGAACCGCTTTTATCACGTAGCGGAACCGATTGTCGTTCATGAGCACTGGTTTTGGGGAGATGGATACGACCTTCGCATCCACGCCTTGGCCCGGAGACGCGTGGAAGTACAGAGTGACGAAGGGGGTTCCTCCAGATAGCGCCTCGGCGTCTTTCTCGTCCAGAAGTATCCGGGCGACGGGACGCGCGGGATCCACCACCGAGAAAAGTTTGTCGCCTCTAGTGACCTTCGCGCCTAGGAGCTTCCGCTCGTCATCGAACACCAGCAACCCGTTCGATCCCGCCCGTATATCATGTTCCCTCAAGCGCCAGCGTGCGATATCCGCATCTATTTTGGCCTTTTCCATGTCCAGTTTCAACAGTTTAAGCTTTCCCAGTTCGGCGTTTTTCTCAAAGGACGCCTTTCTAGCGACGTCTAGCGCGGTTTTCGCGGATTCCAAAGCCTTTTCGGCTTTTGCCAATCCGAGCGCCGCCTCGTCGGAATCCAAATGGACCACAATATCGCCGCACTCGACTTTGGCTCCATTGTGGAGCGCGATGTTGTCCACCACTCCCGGAAGGGGGGCTCTGGCGACACTTCTGTCGAGCGAGCCCACTTCGAATCTAGCGTTTGCCGTCAACCTGGGACGTACCAGGAAAAGCGCCACGATCGCCAGCAATGCGATAGTCAGCCATGTTGCCCGACGTGGTTTGGACAGGAATCCGCGCCAGGAGCGTTTATCGTCCGAGGGGGTAGCCAACCACAGGGCCTCGGCGTAGTGTTTTGCCAATAACGCCAACGAGGATATCTCTCCGTCCAGCGGACGTTTCCGGAATTCCAGCATCCACACCAGCGCGCCATCGCTCACGGTGCTGACCGGCGGTGGTGGCATGGGAATCAATAAAATCGACTCGAAGCCGGATTCGCGGAACCATTTCAACGCGTCTTTCGCGGAGCGGGAGGCGGAGCGCTCCTCCAACTCGGAATCGTCAACCAGTAGCGCTTTCGATGGAGCGCGTCCCGCGAACGGGCGTAGAAGCGCGGCGGCGTTGCGGCAATATTCGGAGTCCCGATTCAAATCCGATGGAGGAAATCCAGTGACCGCCAAAATCTTCGCCCTTCCACCGCCAATATCCGCCACGCACGCATTGTCGTAGCGGACTAGCGCCACAGATGCGTCCGTAATCCGCATCAGGACGGCGTCGCGGTTTTTTCCCTCGAACGCGCTGTGACCGAGCTTCACAATAAGTGATAGGGTCTCGATCTTTGAACGGCCCTTTTTTTTTGCTTTTGGGTCGGTCACTTTTTCCCTTTGGCATCTTGTTCCGGGGAGCCCGGGGTCTTTTTGGAAACATTGGGGAATGCCACGGTCCCGGACATTCCGGCGGTAAGCTTCGAGTCCTTGTTGTCTATCGCGATTTTCGCGGAAAAGGAGCGGCTGGCGGGATCGATTTCAGCGGACACCTCCCGGACGACACCATGAAGTTTTTTCCCGGTGCCGTCCAACGTTACAATCGCTTTGGAGCCGATTTCCACCTTGCCACGGAGTTCCGCCGGGAGATGAACCACCGCTAGAAGCGTTCTGTCGTCTATAATCTCAAGCAGTGGTTGCGAGGTTCTGACGAATTCAAACTCTTTCGCCATCCGTTTGGCTACGCGCCCAGCGAAAGGCGCGCGGATGACGCAACGTTCGAAGTTCATTCGGGCGATAGCCAAATTCGCCGCCGAGCTTTCCCGCATCAACACGCTCTTAGCGTAATCCGCTTCTCCCACCGCGTCGTCCTCCAGTAGTCCTTTGTTTCTGGACGCCTCTTTTTTGTAGTACGCGTGTTCCGCTTCGGCTCGCTTCAAAAGCTGCTTGTAGAAATCGGAGTCGAGCTCCACCAAAACATCGCCCTTGTCGAATTTCTCCCCTTCCTTGAAATGCTGTTTTTTGACGACTGAATCCACGCGGGCCGAGAGCACGACCCGCTTGGATGGAAGAAGAACGGTGCCGTAGCCATTTCCCATGGCGTCATGGGAAAACAGTAGAGACACGACCAGGATGGCGGAGGAAAAATAGGTTGACGGGTTTCCAATCATGGCACTAGCACCTTGGATTCACCAATACTGTGAGCAATATCGACCAATATGGGGTGATTGTCAAGAACTTCACGCTTATTGGGTTAAGCCAGGACCTAAAGTGGATTGGGCCGCGGCTCTTGCCATTTTCACTCTTTGGGGGCTTTCTCCGAGTAAAACCGCGGAGTCACCACGGACGAGTAGAACGGGTATTTGGCTTTGCGTTCGTCGTCTATCCACTCTGGAATATGCTGCCATTTTTTGTAAAACCACAGATACTGCTCGGGACGCTCCCGTATGAGCTCCTCCGAAATCCGCGTCATGTCCCGCAACAACTCCTCGTCGCTATCGTATTCCGATGTTGGCTTCGGAAGTTCCCGGACGAACATGGTGTATCTGCTCCCCACCCTCAGGGTACCCCCGACCGCCACTGGCGCTCCGACCTTTCTCGCGAACATCGCGGGAGCGCGGCTTATCGGCGCTGGCAGACCGAAAAAGTCAATGAATACACCGCCATAGCGGGCGCGGGTGTTCTGATCTATCAACGTCGCCACGAATCGACCTTCCTTCAGCGCCTTCATTATTCCTTTCACCGCCCCCTTGGCCGGAATCACCCTCGTTCCAAAAGCTGATCTGCCGGAGCTGAGCAGCTTGTCGAGACGGGGGTTGTTCATTGGCCTCACCACCACCGCCAAGGGGAACTCCGAATAGCGCTCGAACTTCAAGCCCGCAACCTCCCAGTTGCCGAAATGCGAGACGAGCCACATGGCGCCCTTGCCGCCGCTTCCCATCCTCCTGGTGAGTTCCAAGCATTTTTCGGGAAAATCGACTAGACTATCCAGCGCCTTGGGGTGCATCGAAAACCAAAACAACTCCAACACGGTCAAAGGAGTCTGATTGGCATTCTCACGGGCTATGGCGCGCAACTCGCGCTCCGTTTTGTCGGGAAAAGCTATCCGGAGATTTGCCAACACTATGCGACGGAAATTCGGCGTAGCCCAAAGGAACAACCCCACCAGCGACGCCATGTGGCGCAACGCCGAGTGGGGCGCCAACGCAAGCGTCCTCAAGGCCAGCCATGCCCCGAGGTATTCGAAGAAATAACGCAACGGCCTAAACTTTTTTCCCAGCCGGCTCATGCGCCACCGTTGGCTCCTTGAGACCGTTTGGGCCGACGCTTCCGTGGAGGCGGAAGAAATATCGGATTCCCGCCGGAGTCTAGCGAAACCCCCTGCGCGAAGCATGTTGGCGACAAACATTGCGACGCGATGTTTTGAATCAAATGGAGCTGGTTCTTTTCGGGGCACTCCCAATTATCGGGCGACTTGACTTCGCGGACCGAAAGATCGGCTCCAAGGAGAAGCAATCCCCAACCGTCCGCCAACTCATTGGGAGTTATGGTCCCTTCCGGCGCCGCCAAATACAACTCGTTCGCCACGTGCGCCGAACGGATTTTTTCGAATCTGCTGCCCGAGTAAAGCGCTTTTTCCGTGCGTTCCAGCTGGCGTAGGCATGAGCGGTAATCACTGTTCGACGATTCCGAGTAGCGCCATGTGGCGTATTCCTCGAAAAGGATATCGGTGTCCTTCAATTCCGGCTCTTCCTTCCGGATCTTCGCCTCCAGCGCCGCTTTGCGCTCTTTCAATTCCCGCAGGACTGGCAAAAGTTCGGCGCTCCCGGCGCAGTCGGGCCAGAAATCCCCGCGGCCTTTGCGAATTTCCACAATAAGCGTCTTCACGGGACGCATGATTCTGCGGGAACTGGGTTTGGACCAGAACGCCGCGGCGTCGGCCTTGAATTTCGATACCCGGGTCGGCACCCCCAACGCTATCCCCGTAGGCGATTTGGACAATAGCCAGCCAAGAACGGCGCGGCGCATGTCCCGAGGTCTCAGTAACGGAGCGTCGATCCCGGAAGGCGCACTCTCGGAAACAGGTGTCGATACGACAGGCTCCGGACTTGGCGCCGGAACATCTTCCGCGGTATCTCCAAAATTGAAACTCAATTGACCATTCATGTCCTTAGACATCGAAATTACCATAATCCCAATTTAGCGGTTACACGTTTGCATAGACACCGTGACGGGCTAAATTCACGCCCGCTAGGACACACGGAGTGGAAACTACCATGAATATCCGTTTTTACAATTCGATGACTAGGGCGAAGGAGGTGTTCAAACCTCTGAGCGGAAAACGCGTGGGGATGTACACGTGCGGCCCCACCGTGTACAACTTCGCCCACATAGGCAATTTCAGGGCCTATGTTTTCGAGGACCTCCTCCGGCGAACCCTCGAGTTTTTCGGATATCAAGTCACCCAGGTTATGAACCTCACCGATGTCGACGACAAAACTATCCGAGGCGCGAAAAACGCGGGCATTCCCCTGGATGAATACACGGAACCTTACAAAAACGCCTTTTTCAGCGATATGGCCGCTTTGCGCGTTGAGCGCGCCGAGGTCTATCCCGCCGCTACCGACCATATCCCCGAGATGATCGAGCTGATACAAACACTTCTCGGAAAGGGCGTCGCGTACAAAAGCCCGGACGGCTCCATATACTTCTCCATCGACAAGTTCCCGGACTACGGCAAGCTTTCCAAGGTCGACCTCGATAGCCAGCGTGCGGGGGAACGGGTGAAGTTGGACGAGTACGCCAAGGATTCCGTCGCGGATTTCGCGCTTTGGAAGGCTTGGGACGAGGACGACGGCGATGTCTTTTGGGAAAGCCCGTGGGGAAAAGGACGTCCGGGATGGCACATCGAATGCAGTGCTATGAGCATGAAATACCTAGGCGAAACGTTCGATATACATACTGGTGGAATAGACAATATGTTTCCCCACCACGAGGACGAAATAGCGCAAAGCGAGGCGGCTACGGGAAAAACGTTCGTCAACTACTGGCTCCATTGCGGATACTTGGTCGTCAACGGTGAGAAAATGTCCAAATCCCTTGGAAACTTTTTCACTTTGCGCGATTTACGCGAGAACGGGTGGAGAGACCGCGAAATACGCGCCGCGCTACTTTCCGGGCATTACCGGAAAATGCTGGATTTTTCGGAGAGACTCCTGGAGCAGACTAGAAGCGTTCTCAAATCGCTGGACGGGCTTTTCGACAGATTGTCCAGACGCGTCTCGTCATCTTCTTTCGATACTCCGGAGGGATCCCTCGGAGACGCTGTCGAAGGCGCGGGAAAGGTTTTCGCGGAATCCATCGCGGACGACCTTAACGTCGCCGGCGCGTGGGCGGCCGTCCATGCTCTCGCCAAACAGGCCAACAAGGCATTGGATTCAAACGAAGTCTCAGCTCGGGATGCGGAACTCGCTCTCGATACCTTCCGGAAGTTCGACCGGATTTTGGCGGTGCTCGACGTGCCCTCGGGAGATGGAGGCGCCAATGGTGTCCCGGGGGAGGTGGCTTCTCTCGTGGAACGGCGGTCCGCGGCCCGAAAAGCGAAGGACTTCGCCTCCGCCGATGCGATCAGGGACGAGTTGCTTGCGCTGGGATGGACTGTGAAGGACACTCCCGACGGGGCGGTGGTGACCCCCACCGCCACCTCCCCTCCGGGGAAATAAGACTTGCTGAAAAAGCCGGAAACGTGCCGATCCTCCGTCGCCCTCTGGGCTATGGCCCTCCCCTACCGCGAGAATCGCGGCTATAAATCCATCGCAGAGGGATTTAAGCACTTGCCAATTATTCAGCGAGCCCTACTTCAGCTTGAAGCGCTCTCGGATGTCCTTGATTTTCCGTTTGAAATCATCCGCTGGATTGACTCCCGCCTTGATTAGGGTGTTGTAGATGGCGATGGCGGCTTCTCCGGCCTCGGGGGTGTTTTTCTCGTTGTAGAGTCTGGCGGCGGCGATAGCGGCTTTCGCGAACCATGGCGAGCTGGTAGCGGTTATGCCGCCGATTTCATTGTTGAGGTCCCTACGGTAGACGACACTTCTGTACTTCAAGATGGCTTTCCCCTTGTCTCCAATCAATTCTTCGCAACGTCCGATTTTATACAAGGCTTGCTCGATATAAGATTCCGGAACATTTTTTTTATCCAATATCTTGTTGTAGAAATTTGTCGCTTCCAGATAATTCGAACCATCTGGAGCTTTCCACCCCAATGCCAGATAGCAATCTCCCACGCGTCCCCAAGCAGCGGTTTCCAGCATGGAGTCGGGGCGTTCGGTGGCGGCTTTTTTGAAGAAGGGAATGGCTTTCTCGTATTCGTCTTGATCGGCGTGTATTTCTCCGCGTAGAAAAGTCCCGTCCGCCACGAGTTTGGAGTTCGGGAAATTCTCGGAGAGCTCGTCCAGGGCTTTCAAGGCCTCTTCAGGGCGCGAGGTTTGAAAATAGATATCCGCTATTTTGTAAACGGCCAGCGCCGCGGAGACCTTGTCCTTCTCTTTCCTGGAATCGGCGATGCCTCTTAGAGTCGCCACCGCCCTGTCCGGGCTTTTGTGGTTCATGTAGTACTCGGCCAAGCGGAATTTCGCATGGGTGGTGTATATGGAGTTGGGATATTTCGCGGATAGGAAGTGTATGTCGGCTATCGCCTCGGCATCCCGGTTTTTCCAGAAAAACGCGAACAGTCGCTTGTATACGACGTTTGGAACCAGGGGGTGGTCGGGGTACCGGTCGATTAATTTCGTGAACGCTTTGATCGCGTTGTCGTATGCGCCTTTATCCATTGCCAGCCCCCCTTCCTCGAAAAGGGCTCTGGCGGCGTATTTGTTTTTGGGATACTTGTCGGCGAAAACGGCGAATGTTTTCTCGGCTCCAAGGGGGTTGTTGGAGTTTTTCATCGCCAAAGCCTTGAAAAAAAGCACATCTCCAGCAAGGGTGCTTTTGGGGAATTCTTTCAGGAATCTTGTGGAAGCCTTCAACGCTCCCGAGTAATCCCCCGCATTCATGAGGGACTGCATCTCCTTGAAAACGGCCATTTCCCGCCACGACGGGAATTCATCCGCGGTTTTCGCGAACATTGTCGCCGCCTCCTTGTATTTCGCGTCGGCGTACAAGGTGGTGGCCATCCCGAACGCGCCCTCGCCGCGGGTCTTCTCGTCGGGCGCGTTTTTTCTCATGTACGCGAACATTTTTGAGGCCTCTTTAAAGCGTTTCAGGTCCAGCAGAATATGTCCCGCCTCTTTGGCGGCTTTGATTTTTATTTCTATGTCCGCAGTCGGGTCGGAAATGATAACTTGCAGTTCCTTGAGGGCGTTGTCGGGGTTTTCCTGTTTCGCTTGGAGTTTCGCCAAACGATATCGGATGCCGTTGGAGACGAAAGAGTCGGGATAACTTTTCAGAAACTTTTCTGCGGTTTTAACCGCCAGGGGAGTGTTCCCAGATGCCACGGCGGTGTTGATGATTGAGACCAAGGCCCTTTGCCTGTCGTTTTCGTTGTCGGCGAAAAGAACCGCGTCGTCGAATATGGAAAGGGCGATTTTCTTTCGACCCTCTTTGTCCATAACCTCCGCCAGCGAGTAGGCTATGGTGAACCACAACGGGTCGGCGGTTCTCGCGTCCTTGCGCGTCCTATTGTATATGTCGAGGGCTTTGTCGTACTGCCCCTCGCGTAGGCAAATTAGACATTCGAGAAGTTTTGGGGCGGGACCTCCCCCCTTCAGGCCGGCGATGAGCTGGCGCGCTTGCTGATGGCTCCCCATCATGATTACGGCGATTATTTTCCGTATGGCCGCTTCTTCCCGCCACTGCGTGTTCCTTCCTGCAAACTCCAAGAGAGCGCATGTTTTTTCGGCTTCGTCCCATTTTCCCAAAAGCGCCCGGGCGGCGGCCGCCGCGTCCAAGGTTTGGAAATAGATGCTTGAATCCTGAGGAAGTTTTTTAAGGAGTTTTGAGAAAGTCGCCAAGGCGGATTTCAATTTCCCGGCCGCCATCGAAACGCATCCCCGCCAATATTCCAGTTCGTTCTCCGTCTTGGTGTCGGCGGATATCAAGGACGCGTGTTTCGCGAAAAGAGCGTCCAGCACAACCTTGGCTTTTTTGGCGTTGCCGGAACGGACGTAGGTCGCCACCAATCTCTTCCCGGCGTCCAGATCGGCGGAGGGGGTGTTGCCGGACTCCTTCTGGTAGCGTTCGTAAAATTCGGCCGCCAGGTTGTATATCCCGTCCTTGAACGCCTTATCGCCAAGCGCCCGGAATTTCAAAGCCTCCTTGGAGGGACCGTTGTCGGCGGAAACGGAAAGGGCCAGCGCGGACACCAGAAAGACGGCCGCGGCGAACCAAACCTTGTTGCGAAACAAACTCATCCTGCTGTTTCCACCGCCATTGCGAACCCCTCTTGGGTGGCCAAGGCCGCCGCCGCCGTCACGGGACGTTCAAAGTCGGCGAACACCCCCCGACCGAGAACGTGGGAGCAGGCCTCGGCGGGAGAAGACGCGTCGAATCCTTTGTCGATATAGTGTTGTTTCGAGGGGGTCGCTCGTTCGTAGGTGCATACGTACCATGCGTTTCCTGGAGTCAAATCTATCTCCAGCACCGATATCGCGTCCTTGCGTACGATCCCAAGCCATCCCTTCTCGGCGGCGCTGGACACCACCGCGGCGATTCTGGGGGTGTCCAAGGAGTCTTTTTCATAATCCATCGCCAGCAGGCAGGAAGCCAAAGCGTCGCGAGGGGGAATCCCCATGGCGATTTTTTCCGTCACGGGATCGGTATGGGAACCGTTGGTGGCTATCGCGAACTCATTGGTCAGGCGAAGACAGTTGTACGCGATGTAAGGATTCTTGGAGATGTCCTCCTCGAATCCCTTTTTCGGCATTATGGATACGACTCCGTCCGCTACTCTAGCCTCGCGGTTGGGGAAAGACCGGGACGAGACCCGATACATCGCCGCCACCGCCCCGGACCGGGACATTCCCACCGCCACTATTCTTCCAACATACATGTTTTTCCTCCAAAACGCTTTTAGTGTCACGCCCGAATTTGGATGGGGGGGCTTCGAGGAGCCGTTGCCCGTCAAACGCTCATCAACTCCTCTTCCTTCTTGGCCAGAGCGTCGTCTATTTCCTTGACATACTTGTCCGTGAGCTTCTGGATATCCTCCAGCATGTCCGTGAGATCGTCCTCGGTTATGTCGCCAGCCTTTTTCGCCTTCTTCGCGGAGTCGTTGGCGTCACGACGTATGTTCCTGACGGCAACTCTGGCCTCTTCCGCCCTGGATTTAACTTGTTTCGCCAAAGCGGCTCTCCGCTCCTCGCTAAGCTCGGGGATGGGGAGTCTCAAGACGCGGCCGTCGTTCACGGGGGAAATCCCTAGCGAAGACGCTTGGATAGCCTTTTCAATCGCCTGAACCGCGCCCGGGTCCCAAGGTTGCACCACAAGCAATCTAGGCTCGGGGGTAGTGATTCCGGCGAGTTCTTTCAGGCGTGTAGGCGTGCCGTAATAGTCCACCGTGATCCCTTCCACCAAGCCGGGCGACGCTTTCCCCGTGCGAATGGCCGAAAAATCGGAAAGCATTACATCGAGGGTCTTCATCATGTGCTCCTCGGCGTAATCCATTAAGCCGTCTATGTCAACATTCATCCTCGCCTCCCTGTTGAAACCACGATTTGCATCAGCTCGAGGTGACCTCGAACTCCACCCCCCAATATACGCCTGCTGAACACGCATTCAAGACACCGCGTCGCGCCTGTGCCACTCTGGTTGATTTTTCGCTTGGAAAGGTTATCTTCGGGCTCGCCCGGGGGAATGGTTTGGCACCGATAACGTGATTGGAGACTACTGATGGAGCATTTACATCGTATGCGGGTTTCAGTCGTCGCGGCTTGCCTGATTCCGATAGCTGGGTGCGCCACGACCGTATCTCAATATTCCCCTACCCCGCGGGACTCGCAAAAATACTTCTCCATGGATGTGGGTAAATTGGATTACGACTCCCACCCGTACGTCGTGGAAACACGCGGAGGGGGTGCCATAGCGTGTGTCAGCATTGGACTCAAGGACGGTGCGTCCAAGGGGGGCAAGGTGGAGTTTTTCCGAATCGTTCGCAGAAACGGAAAAAGCTTGGAGGTCGTTTTTGCCACCGGAAGAATCTTTCAAGTATCCGATACCACCTCATGGGTTAAAGTCGACGACCCCGAGTCCGCTGGTGTCAAGGTCGATCATTTCGTGAAACTTTCCAAGGACCAGGCGAAAACGCCCGTGGACACGGTCCGGGGATGGCTTGGCGCCTATTGATTGCGAACAACTGGACGTGAATCCGGAGGAAAGCCCTGATTCGGGCTAGTTGAATGATTGACAAATGCTTAATTGTCAATGTGTTAGGCCTTTTTTTGAATGGTGTAATCTCCAAGATTTTGGAAACAAATCCTCCAAAAACCTTGGAGCCGACTAACATTTTGAGGCACTTGCCAATTCCGGGAAAGCCGAGAACGGGCCATTGGCGGCGTTAATTTCGCCTAGGAGTATGCCTATATCCTTCCGTTCGCTCCGCAAAGCCCGAAGGGTTCACAAAGCGAACGGAAGGAGCGGCTCGTCGCCTACATGTCCCGCCGTAGCCTTGCGTAGGCGGAAGCCTTGGCGAAGGAGGAATCATCGGCACGTTGCCGACTTTTTCAGTAGGCCTTATATTGCGGAAAATATATCGACTATTCAGCGAGTCCTGTGAAAGATGGGGTTACAGACGACACGTCCGTAGCGGTTTGACTCGATGTTGAATCGGATGTAATGCCGACCCTTTTGGGACAAAGCCGCATTGGGAATTGGAATTTCCAGAGAAAACCGCATTGTCTTCAATGGAAGCGAGACCATCTTGGCGCCATCCACTACCACAAGAACGGTACCATCAGCCGGGGGCAAGGACTTGCCTCCTCCCGCATCTCCCTTTAATTCCCCCGTGATCTTAAGAAAAACGGGTTCTCCGGATGCCGACACCAGCGTCCCTCCGGGTATCGCTCTAGTCGTCGCCCCACCGTGGTTTTTTCCGACAAGCTCGACGGTTTTGAGGGTTATCTCGTTTCCGCCCTGTTTGCAGACTGCGTAGGAGTGCCCGTCTATTATGGCGCTGGAGACCGCTTGGGCGTCAGGGCGCTTTCCCGATGATGGCGGAGCCGCCACCCATACTACGGTTTTGATATAATCGAGCTCAGCTCTACCTTGACCATGGTAGTCGCGCTCTCCCACCATGAATGGGGGACGATGCCTTTTCCCCGAGAGAAATTCCAATAGAAGTCTATCCCAAAAAGAGTTGGGATATCTTTCGGTCGAGGTGTCGGCGTATATGCCCGCGAAACCATCATATCCGGCGGTACCCAGCATGTCGTCGACGTAATCCCGCGTAATTAGCGTTACGCCCGCCATTTTTTGTTTCGACTCAGCCTCCGGAGCGGACCAGAATACACCGACGCGACTTCCGCGCTTTCCATCGTGTTCCCTAGCATAGGTTATCAGCCGCTGGCACGCCGCTCGTCCGTTGTCGGCGTATTGGTCGAATCCCGGACTTGTGAATGGCTTGTTGTTAATGGTCCATAAAACGCCCACTACAATCGCCAGCAAAGACGCTATCTTGGCAAATCTTCTCTTCGGGGGCGCGTATTCGTTGCCTTGGGCGTCCCGGTAAAACACCTTTTTTCTGAAAAAGGACACCGCGCCGAACAGGACGAGTAAGAGCGGAAGCAACGCCAGTGGCGTATGCGGGAAAAAGACACCCGATGGCTCGTTGTGAATCACGGGCATTTTTTTGTAGAACGCGGGATCGTCGGACCCGAAGACTGTCAACTGTCGGCTGAACTGCTGTATCGTCAATCCCGATACCGGGTTTCCCGTCCAAAAATAGTGCGGCGCCACGTCGGCGCCGGGAACTATCACAAGCGAGGGATGGCTGGCCGAGACGCTTTTAATCAGCGCTAGATAGTTGTCGACACCAAACGTGGATACGCTTTTCCGGGTCCGGTAAACCTTCAACACATTCCGAAAAGGTGGGAGCCCGTATTCCGCCTCGACGAGGAACTGGTCGCTGACAACGATAAAGTCCAAATGCTTGCGCACGGCTTTGTCCGCCACGGTGGCCAAACTCTCGCCACCAGCGCTGATGTCGGTGTTGACGCGGAACAACCCCTCCATCCGTATCGAATTGGACACGCCAGCATTCATTCCGTCAAATTCCTATTTAAACCCGCGGACAAAATCATACCAAAATTCTGAAGAAACATTTTTACTTGGAGGAAGATTCTCCCTACCCATATACCTTTTCATGCCACACCATGCGGCATATCCTATGCAATTTCAAGTTTTTAAGTTGATATTGCATAAACAAGGCGGGGTTTTAAGGACGGCTCCGCCGTCGTGTTTTTGATGCGAAGCATCTTTGGAGTGCGGCCGCGAAGCGGCTTTTATAACGGGACTTCGCCCCCCCCGCACCGCTTTGTATTTTGATTCGGAGGTTTTTAAGAATGCGAATTTAAAAGCAGCGTCGGGCCGCCGCCGCAATCCGATTGCAAATTTCGACATATAGTGCTATTGTATGGCGTTTTTCGACCATCGTGAAGGTTTTTCGACATGTTAGCGCGTATTTTTCATAAGGCGCACGGGCCAGAAGCAATTGCAAGGTAAGCATGGTGTTAGGCAATATATTTCAGAATGAACTTATTCCCGGGAACGCATCTCTTGTCGGCCGCGCGTTTCTTGTGGACAAGTATAATATATCCGCGTATGTCCGCTTTCCATCATGTGTATCGCGGGAACATGTAAGGGGCGCGTCTGTAAGCAGAGATGGTTGGCGATTATACGACAAAAGATACTGGCCGGGGGATAGAGACATTGATCATATTGTTTTCGCGTTAAAATATGAACTTTTTGATTTGCTAGTATTGAAGCGGATACTTTTAGCTATTCCCCGGCAAGAAGTTGTGGAGTATATTCTTTCCAAGCCTACAGGTATTTATGCTAGGAAGATCTGTTTTCTTTACGAATGGCTGCTTGAAACGACTATTGATCTGCCTGATTGCCCTAAATGTCAGACAAAACCGCTTCTTAATCCCGACAAGTATTTCACTGTTGATGGAATTTATCTGAAGCGCTATCGTCTAAAAAACAACCTACTTGGAGCGAAATTTTTCTGTCCTGTTATACGTAAAACTCCAGAACTGCTGGAATTCCTTCGATTGGATTTGAAAAAGCAAATTGATATTATTCTTGAAAAGGCGAGCAACAACCTTGTTGCGAGAGCGGCAAGTTTTATGCTGTTGGCGGATAGCAGGGCGAGTTTTGCGATTGAAGGCGAGCGAGCCCCGGTTAAGAGGATTGAACGTTGGGGGAAGGCTGTTATGCAGGCGGGCAGATTCCCTCTTTCGCAGGAAGAAATAATAAGACTCCAGGATGTTATTATTCGGGATTCAAGATTTATAAAAAGCGGCCTGAGAAAAGAGGGGGTTTTCCTAGGAGAGCGTGATCAGGATGGGAACCCGGTCCCTGAATTTATAGGTGCCAGACCTGAAGACCTAGCGCATTTGCTGAACGCGCTCGTCGAGTCGGATAAAATCATGGGGGCAAGCGAAATTGATCCTGTGCTGCATGCCGCGATTATCGCGTTTGGATTCGTATATATCCACCCTCTTGAGGATGGAAACGGAAGATTGCACAGATATTTGATTCACCATGTCCTTGCGGAAAGAAATTTTTCTCCATCGGGGCTTGTTTTCCCGGTTTCATCCTCAATGCTGAACTCCGTCGAAGAATACAGGGCTATTCTTCAAAATCATTCGGCGCCCCTTATGGATTTTATAGAATGGACCCCAACGGAAAAAGGTAACGTGCGTGTTCTGAATGATACTAGGGATCTTTACAGCTATTTTGACTGTACCGAAGCATGCGAGTATCTCTATCGATGCGTTAAAGAGACCATAGAAAAAGATATTCCGGAAGAATTGCAGTACCTGCAATGCCATGACCGGGCGCTGGAAGGCATCAGAAATCTACTGGATATTTCCGATAATGTGGCAAAACGTATGATTGTATTTGTAAGGCAGAATGGCGGAACTCTGCCCAAGAAGCGACGACAGAAAGAATTTTCAGAATTGACGAATATGGAAGTGGAAAGGATTGAAAAAATAATCGCAGATGCGTTTGAACCCAACAATCACGGCACGAAATGGGAATCAGGACCGGGGGTTGATCATATGTCCTCCAAATTGCCCTAATTTCCCGCAGCGCCCTTCGGGATGGCTCTGCGAGAGGGCTCTGCGGGAAAGGGGGGCGGAGAAAGATAGGTGGTGTTATACTGGCATGGTTTATGGCAAGAAGTGATAAACTGAAAATCGGTATCCGGTGGCCTGGAAACGAAGCGGAGACCACCTTTCTCCATAGTAGAAGGAACGCATCCCTACACCATCGAAAAAACAGGGAATAAACTCAATGAAGCAAATCATTTTACTTTCTTTATGCGTTATAATGCTCTCTGGATGCAAAACGGCGATAATTCGTAAGTCCTATATTTACAAAACCAAAGATATAACAAACGCGATTCTACCTTGTTATAACAATTCTGACGGCAGATATTTTGCCAGTTCCCTACTGGCTATTGACATTGAGTCGTTTTCTGTAAACGGAAAGGAAATATTTCCGGAAGAAATCAATGCCTCAATCCAATATGATAATGATACTCGCATTATTCATACCGATGCGACTTTTTTTTACACTCTTTGTTTACGCAATTGTGGATTAGGAAACGAGGAAATACTTTTTAGGGCAGTCGGTATTAAGAAAATTATTGGCGATGAAGTCATTTACTTTCGCCCTACGAAACTTTATGCATACAAGTTTCCTAAAAATTTTGATAACATCAAAATAATATATAGAGTGAGATTTCCCAATGGCGATAGATCCGAAGAAATGACTGCGGAGTTCTTTAAGAAGTACGATAAATCCAAGCTGGTAAAAGAAATAATAACTCCCGTAGATGCGCATAGATCAAAATAACCCCCCCCCGTGTATTACATCTACGACGCCATATTTCAACGCTGTGCACAATATTCCTTCCGGGCATAGCTATGGAGGGCCCATAGAATGAATCAAAACGCACTTGCTGAAAAAAACTGGAATTGGCCCCCCAGCTAGTGCTTGTATCCGCCGGCCTCTTTTTCCGTTAGCGATTTCGGAACCGGATGCGAGCGGAAGTGGTCGAGGCAGCGTTTGATGTCCTTGACCAAGAGGCTTCCGAGGTCCTTGCTGACACCGTGTCTGACTAGCACCCGTTGCACGACCAGATCGGTCCGGTTCGCGGGCATGGAATAGGCCGGCACCTGCCATCCGCGTCCCCGCAGACGGTCGGCCAAATCGTAGAGGGTGTATCGGGTGTCGAGCCCCTCTTTCAAGCACCAGCAGACGCCCGGGATACCGCCCCGTCCGTCGTATATCACCTCGAACGGCCCCATCCCGCGTATCTCGTCCGCGATATACGCGGCGGTGTCGTAACAATATTCGTGAATCTTCCGATAACCTTCCTTTCCGAGCCGGATAAAATTGTAGTATTGCGCGACTACTTGTCCTCCCGGCCTGGAGAAATTTAGCGCGAGTGTCGGGATGTTGTCGCCAAGGTAATTGACCCAGAATATCAAATCCTCGGGCAAATCCTCCGCGTCGCGCCATACCACCCAGCCGACTCCAAGCGGAGCAAGGCCGAACTTGTGTCCGGAGGCGTTGATGGACTTCACGCGTTCTATACGGAAATCCCATTCAAGGTCCGGATCCACGAACGGCGCGAGAAACGCCCCGCTGGCACCGTCGATATGCATCGGGATATCGAGTCCGGTTTCATCCCGCAGATTGTCCAATGCGGCGGCTATCTCCTTCACCGGCTCGTATTGGCAAGTGAAGGTCACTCCAAGCGTCGCCACCACCCCTATCGTGTTCTCATCGCAACGCTTGACCACCTCTTTGGCGTTCAGAATCAAGCGTCCGCGCTCCATCGGGACCTCGCGTAATTCGACATCCCAGTAGCGGGCGAACTTGTGCCAGCAGATTTGAACGGGACCGCAAATCAGGTTGGGTTTTTCGGTGGGTTTCCCCTCCGCCTCCCGCCTCTTTTTCCAACGACGCTTCATCGCCATTCCGGCCAGCATGGCCGCCTCGCTGGACCCGGTGGTAGAACACCCTATCGTGTTCGCCGCGTCGGGGGAGTTCCACAAATCGGCCAGCATATGGACGCAACGCCCTTCCAGCTCGGCGGTCTGCGGGTATTCGTCCTTGTCGATCATATTTTTATCGACGCATTCGTCCATCAGTTGGCGGGCCTCCGGCTCCAGCCAAGTCGAGCAGAACGTCGCAAGATTCTGCCGGGAGTTGCCGTCGAGCATCAATTCGTCATGGACAAACTGGTACATACGCCTGGGGTCGCGCTCGGTATCGGGGAATTTGTACTTGGGCAATCCTTTCGACGTGTTCCTTTCCGCATAGATGTCATCTAGCAGAAAATCCCTGACTTTGTCTTTATTATGCAATGCCATCGCCAATGCCCTCCTTCTTTAGGGTTTCCCGGGGGGAGTTTCCGCGCCATCGGTGCCTCCCCGAGTATTGTCATACGGTTGTTGCCGGTTTTAGAATGGTTTGACGGTTTATCAATGCGCCCTCAATAGCAGATAGCAAATGAGAAAATAGATGGTTGACGCCGAGAGGTCGTTCCCGGTCGTCACGAACGGCCCGGAGGCCAACGCCGGGTCGATACGCAGTTTGTGGAGGATTATCGGCATAAGCGTGCCGGACAATGCGGCGAATGTCATCGCCATGCACATGGATACCGCCACGATTCCCGCCAGTTTTTCCGGAGAAACCGAAGCGCTCCCGCCGAAAAAGGTGAGATTGGCCCAGACTATGCCTCCCGTAACCAAGCCGCACGCGCAACCCATCAGCATCCCCACCAGCATCTCCTTGGCGAATATCCGCGCCAGTTTGCCGAACTCGATCTCCCCCAATGCGATTCCGCGGACGGTTATGGCCGACGCCTGCATTCCCGTGTTGCCCCCCATCGCCATAATTACCGGGACGAACGCCGCCAGCCCCTCCACTTTTGTCAACCCGATCATTTTTTGGATTATCACGCTTATGATCAGTCCGGAGCACATCGTTATCAGAAGCCATGGAAGCCGTAACGACGCGACGCGGAAGGGAGAGTCCTCGTTCAACTCCATGTCGGGCGCGCCCGCCATATGCGCGATATCCTCGACGGCTTCCTCTTGAAGGACATCCATTACGTCGTCCGCCGTTATCCGGCCCACCAACCGTCCGTCCTTGTCCACGACCGGCATGACGTAGAGGTCGTATTTTCGGAAATTGTGGGCGACGCTCTCCTGGTCCTCGTCCGGTCCGGCGAACGCGGGAACTTCATCTATCACGTCCGATATCTTGCTGCCACGTGGCTTCGAGAGAAGCTCGGAGACGCTTATCGCGCCCGCCAGCCGTCCATCCTTGTCCACAGCGAAAATCATGGATATCGGGTCGTCGAACTCGCGGCTGGCTATGGCCCGAATCGCCTCCTGGACGGTGGCGTCCGCCCGGATAGAACACAATTCGGGAGTCATCAAGTCGCCCGCCGAATCCTCCTCGTAGCCGAGAAGCTTGTTTAGCTCCATTCTATCCGCGGCCGACAACGCTTCCAAAACGTTCCCGCGGCGTTTGCCGTTGACAAGCCGGAACATATCCACCCGGTCGTCCGACGCCATCTCGCCAAGCAACGCCGCCACGGTTTCGGGGGGCATATGGTTGATGGTGGCCTCGGCGTCGTTCTCATCGAACTCGACTAGGATGTCGGCCGCGGGTTCGTGGGCGAGGACGGACAAGGCCTTGGCCCTGAGTTCCGGAGACCCTTGGGAAAGCGCCTCGGCGGCGTCGGCCGGTTCGAGGGAGGTCAGAAACTCCTTGACATCGGCTTCCATGCCGTGGTCGAGCGCCTTCTCGATCTCTTCGATAGTCAATGGCTTAATATTTTTCACAATGTTTTCCCACCGATTCCCGGAAGAGGCCGAGACGACGCCTCAACTCCTTCACGCGGACCATTTCCACCAGCGACACGCACGCCCTTATTCCGTCGCGCCGCGTGCTTCCAGTTATAGCCAAAGATATCGCGCTTATCCCGTGCCGCAATAATTCCCGGAGCAACTCGTCCCCGGACATGCCGGGATACGACACCGTGAAATAGAACCCGTCCGCCAAAGGCTCGCCAGCGTCCATTGAATATACAAGCTCGAACCCGGCGTCGAGAAACGCCTTTTTCATGGCCGCGGCTCGCCTGGCGTATTCGCGGAGCGGCGCCACAAAGTCCAATTGCCCGCCGTTCGCGGCGGCCAGCATCGCCGCCAACGCGTGTTGCGCGGAATGACTTGTTCCCGACGACAACGCGTAAAGCGCGCCATAGACGAGGGCGTGTCCGAATTCGTCCGACGAGAACCATCGCTTCAATCCAGGGAAACGGCGTTTGAACAATGCGGGGGACACCGCCATGAACCCTATCCGCTGTCCAGCGTAGCTGAACATTTTGGACGCGGAGAAGACGAGAATGTACGAGTCGGTCCATTTCGCGACGGTTGGCGGATATGGCGGGACTCCCGGCTTGGAGTAGTCGCAACGGAAATCCATCGCGAAATACGCGAGATCCTCAACCACCACCGCTCCGTGCTCGCCGGCCAAACTTCCTATCACCTCCAACTCCTCGTCGGATAGGCACATCCACGCCGGATTATTAGGAGTCGAGTATACGACCGTGGAAATGTCCCCGCGCTCGAAGATCGGAGTCAATACCGCTTTGAGCTTTTCCGGACCTCGGTGGGCGTAAATATCCACTGACACGTATTCCACCCCCAGGGTCTCGAGCTGTTGCTTTTGCACGGGAAAACCGGGATCGATTAGCAATACGCACTTTTTTGGGGAATCCGCCCGGCACGCCGTCATAAATATGGCGAATGTCGCTTGCATCGCCCCGGTCGTCGGCACGCAGTTCGACGACGGGATTTCAACGTCTAAAAAGAGTTTAGCGAACTCGGCGGCGGCCGTCTTTAACTCGGGAATCCCGTCGATAGGCGGATATTTGGACGCCACTCCGGCATCAATAGCCCCCTTCTCCGCCTCCACGCCCTCCGTTGGCGCGGGCAGGCTCGGAATCCCCATTTCCATGCGGATGAATTCCACTCCCGTGCCGGCCTCGACCGATCCGACGAGGGAGACTATTTCCCTGATGCTCGCCGACGACAGGTCCGACGGACACGTCTCCACAATCTTGGCGTCCACGGCGTCGCGAAATGATTTTTCTCCAACATCCATAATGAAAGTGCCCTTTCCGGAGTTTCTTAATGCGGAAGTCAAAGCACGGGGTGGCCGCCAAATGCGCGGACGGTGCCACTTTCCCCCAGTAATTCCACCAAAGTGTGCCGAACTCGTTCCAAATTCTCGTCGTCGGAATGGCCGGCGATCTCGACCAGCACGTCTTTCGAATCGGGACGCGTTTCCGAAAGCCCCGCCCAAAACGCTATTGGCTCTATGCCGTGCAAGGATAACGCCTCGGAAATAATCGCCGCGGCTTCCGCGGGACGCTTGACCGTGGCTGCCAAAAGCGCGTGGTCATCGCCAGTTGGCGCGGGATTCTGTTTGCCTATCGCCGCGCAAGCGGCGCCATTGGCGGATTCCATCTCGGCTATAACCCTGGAGTCGAAGTCGCGGAACAACGCTTTGCAAGTGGCGACGACGAATCCGCCGCCGTCCTCCCGTAATGGCACCGACCCGTAATCGCATTCCCCCTTTTCCACGGCGAGGAACACTCCTTCGACATCGTCTTTTTCCGAAACCTCTATCGATGCCCCGAACATGTCTCGGGCGGCACCGCCCAGCGAGGCTACCCGCAAAGGGTGTTGCAACGCCGTCGACGCCGACACAACCTCGCGGAATACCGCTTTCAAGGCTTTGTCCGTCAACGGCCCATTGTTTCGGGAGGACAAACGATCGACTAACGCTTTCTCGCGTTCCGGAACATAGAAGGGGGTTCCCGATTCGCGTTTGTGCTTGCCAACTTGCAACGCCAGCTCGCAACGTCGGTTCAGCAACTCCAGCAACGCATCGTCGATAGAGTCGATCTCTTTCCTGATTCGTTCCAATGCCATGTCCGTCCCTCGCTTCCCAATCCCATCACTCGCCGCCGTTAGAGCCGGCTCTAAAATCCGAAATACTAAACTCGAAACAAATTCGAATTTTCGAAAATTCAAATGCTCAAACTCGGACTTCTAACGCATTTCTGACGTGTCAGTCGCCAGATGTGTCTGATTTGAAGCATTCATATTTTGAATTTGTTCCCTCCGTCGCCCTCCAGACCAGGGAGGACAGATATGATTTCGAGCTTGGTGCTTCGTATTTTGATGCTCGAAACTTTCGAGCACCGTCTAACTATGCGTTCCCCGCGGGAGTTTTTCAAATTGCCGTCGTCTCCGTAGGGGCCGACCAGCGTAGGGACAGGTTAATTGTGGTTCCAGCCTGCCAAATTCGCCCGATGGCTTTGATTGGAGAAGAAAAATAGGTGAGATTTTTTCTCCATGTAGGAAATGTAGGTGTTGTAGCTAGGGAGAAGAGATTGCCTCGCAAAGACGCGGAGAATGCGGAGAAAAAGGAGTAGTCTCTCCGTTCGCTTGCGGAAGGAGAGGCCCAGGGGGATGCTGATGACCGCATTTACTTTTCTTCCGTACAAGCCTTTTCCAGCTCCGTCCGCGAAGATGCCGCTTCCGCCTCGCGGAACCGGCATGTTGTGGGGAAGAGGAAGAAACTCCGCGTTCTTTGCGTCTCTGCGAGGAGTAAAACCGCGCGGAGCGCATTTGAGCCGCAGGCTCTTTGGAGTGCGGCCCCCCCTGCCGCTTTGTATTACCCCAAAGGGGGTTTTTCCCATCCCTCCCATAATTCCCATTACTCCCATGCCCCCCTACCGCGGGAACCGCGGCTATAAATCCATCGAAGAGGGATTTTTCGTCTACGACTCCTACGGCGCCCTAGCCGAACTCCACACTTTCCGAGACGGTTTGTCTGGCGATGCCGACATCACTACCTGGACCTACGACAACGCGACTGGTCTTCTCACCGCCAAGACGGACGCTAGTGGCAAGTCGGTGACATACACCTACGACTCCGCGAACAGGTTGGCCACGAGAACGTGGGCGCGTGGAATCGCCACGACCTATTCATACAGTCCATCCACTGGCGAGCTCGTCTCCGTGGATTACTCGGACGACACGCCCGACATCTCCTACACCTACAACAGGGTCGGTCAACAGAAGACCGTCACCGATGCCGTTGGAACGAGGACGTTCGCGTACAACGACAAAATGCAATTGACATCCGAGTCAATCAACGGTATATATACAAAGGTCATCGAGAGGAGCTACTCCACCACTGGCTACAAGGGCAGGTACGTCGGGATGAACATCGGCTCGGAATACGACGTGGACTACGGGTACGACGGCTACGGCAGGTTCTCCACCGTGGCTAGCGGGTCCGATGTCTTCGCATACAACTATC